>CAYJIK010000013.1:0-29401 GCA_964370205.1 uncultured Oscillospiraceae bacterium
GCTAGTTCTTGGAGTATAGGAACTTCGCTTGATGAATCGGGGAGCAAGTACCATAAACCAAACTTAAGAGGTACAGTTAGGGACACCTCGGAGAAACTGTCCGACGCAACATACGAGCCGGGGCTTAGAGAAGCACTCTTGGCCAGTTCTTGGAGCGTGGGAACTTCGGTGGCTGAAAGTGAGAGCGCAAGAGTCAGAAGTAGTCGAAAGTCGAAAGATATACCAACAAGTTTGTCTTCAAAGTCGAAACGAAGTGACGATAAGTAATAGTAAAACACCACTACCCAGACTTAGCGACTCGGGCACTTTAGGCATAAACAATTCAATGATAGGGAAATTAGTCTATAAAACAAGCTATTCATGTCACGTAAAAGCTCGTGGCATGAATAGCACAGGCTTTTCAAAAACCTTTCCGCATTTAAGAGTGAACGACGACGTGAGTATTCCCATTCTCAGATAACCCATCATGCGATAGATAGTTTATCAAACAGTTCAGGCTGTTTGATAAACTGCGCTATTGATTCCATCTGCAGGGAAGGTGGCATGAATAGCGCAAGTGATCTCTTTGTTTCCATCAGGCTAACTACATTCTACAAAGGAGGCACTCATGTTAGATAAAATAAAGGCGAAACCTCACAACTACGAAGCCGCCGAGCGAGAAGCGGAGCAACTGTCGCAAAGTTTTGCGCAAAGCACCGACATCAAACGAGACGTTGGCAGACGTTTAGGGCTTGATTTCTCATCGGTAAAAATCCATGAGGGCAGTACCGCTTCAGCTCATGCGGACAGTTTAGGTGCCGCCGCCTTTACACAGGGACAGAATATCTACCTTGGCAGTGATGTCGAAGGGGAGAGTGGTATGACACGCTCACAGGCTGTGGCGCATGAACTTGTCCACACGGCACAGCAGACCCCCGGTAGCGGTATGAACGAAAGTGTACCGAGCGGTAGTGTACAGATGATATTCGGACACGCAAGGAGAAAAGCAAAGCGAGAGGCAAAAGCGCAGTCTATGGTGAGTGAAAGGCTTGCAGGGGCGCACTCCGCCGTGAGAGAGCAAAAGTTAGGCGAGTTTACCGCCGCAGGTCACTCCTTGCCGGCACGTCAGGACATCACTCAAGAGGGTCCGTGGGACAGCGCCAGAATGGAAGCAGACCCTGCGATAAGTGCGCTCAGAATTAAACTGCACCCGGTGCTTCAAAAAATGAGTGGCTTTGGCTACCGTAGGGATGATGACCTTGTGGAGCAGCATCTCGGACTAAGTGAAGAAGAGCAACGTGCGATCACAAACATAGAAATGCAGATAAATATGCTTGAGATGAACACACACTTTATGAGCAAAAACACACGAGAGCTTGAGACATTACGTGCCATGCTTGAAGAAACACAAAGTTCAAGAAGCATAGGTAAGCAAAAATCCGTTACTATAGCTGCTATCCAGCGAAAGATAGAGGAAGTAACCGCTCGAAATGAAGTGAATTCAGATATAAGCGCTATTTCCGACCTGAATTCACCGGAAGCTATAGCGGCGGCAAACGCCCGTAACAGAGAACAACGCCAAATACAGGAAGATGACATGGCCAGAACAGGGGTTTCTCCTGCGACAGCCCAAGGTAGGCGTGATCAAATGCAGGCTGAACAGGCTCAAGCTATGCGTGTCAGGGGGCATCAGACCGGCTTTAGTCAGAACCTGTTGCGCATGTACGCAGACCCCACGCTTCCTGTCGAAACACTTTGGGATAGACCGTCAGGCAGAGGCGTTCTCCCTGATGCGTTTAACGATTTGGATTTGCAGTTTGATCCTGTAATCCGTGAAGGGCTTTTCGGTGCTAATGAGGAAGCCGCAAGGTTTGGCAGTGCTTACGGACCGCTAAATGCCGCTGCCTCACAATTAGGCGGACGTATGGCAGCCCCTCCAGGACCTGCACTACCTCGTCCACCAGCGCACCAAATGCCTCCGCCTGCACCAAGGCGAGGTATACAGATACCTCCACCGATACAACCACCACTCCCTGTGCCACCTGCACACCAAATGCCTCCGCCTGCACCAAGGCGAGGCATACAGCTGCCTCCACCGATACAACCACCACTCCCTGTGCCACCTGCACACCAAATGCCTCCACCTGCACCAAGGCGGGGTATACAGTTACCGCCGCCGATACCTGTCCCTGCAGGACCACCCCCCGGACCTGCACCGAGAAAGGCAAAACCGTTACCACAGTTGCCGAGGAAAGCTAAGCCGCTACCACCGCTTCCGAAGAGATCATAGGCAAGTTGCAAATTAACCTAACAAGGCACACAAGTGTCCCTATTTAAATAGTAAGCGTCTTACACAGATACATCTAAAGACGACATTCAGAAAGGATGCCTTATGAACTTACAAAGCGAAAGTAAACGTCCCGAACTAAAAATTCCACACAACTACCATGCCGCAGAGCATGAAGCGGACAAGGTAGCGGAGGGCTTTAAGCACAGTGCCGATGTACGTGGCGATGTCGGACGCCGACTGGGGCTTGATTTCTCGTCGGTAAAAATCCACGAGGGCACTGTCGGCGCCGCAAAGACTGATAGCGTAGGCGCACCTGCTATGACACAGGGGCAGAACATCTACCTGGGCGGTAATGTCGAGGCGGACAGTGGCGCAACACGCTCGCAGGTTATCGCCCACGAACTTGTCCACACTGCACAGCAGACACAGGGCGGCGGTATGAGCGAGAGCGTGCCTGCAGGAAGTACACAGATGTGGAATCCCTTTAAGAAAAAGAAGAAGGATACAGCGGCGAAGGTTAAGTCGAGAGCCGGGCAGGGTGGGCAGTTTGTGCCATTGGATCAGGCTCAGAAGGATCAATCCTTTACAGGAGGTTTTAGAACGGGATTTGGCCCCGGCATTAAACCACTAATCCAAAACACAGGCGGTGCGCTGTCGGGCTGGCAAAAGGAAGTTGATGAGTATATGGTTGCCAAAAAGACAGATCTGTTTGGCAAGGGTACTAAGATTGACCCCAGTGTATTTGATGGTATGAATCCGTTAAATGGTTTTTCGGTGCAGGACTCAGTCACTCAAACTGTTGGCTTTGACAAACCAAACCAGACATTTGCAAATATAGGGGGAGACCTTCTGGATAGATTGATGCCACACCTTGAAGATGAGGGCATACAGGACTATATACGTGCGATGTACGGCAACACGGGCGGTCGTGCCTACGAAGAGGCTCGTCGAGAGCACGGAACAAACTTTGACCAGTATATGTTCAGTAGCTTTATGTCCAGAGGGTTTGACCGTGCACCGGATTCAATTTCTGCCATAGATAAAAGGCAGACAAAAGATCTTGGTATGAAAAACTTCACAACGCAGTCCGGATCGGCTATGTCAAAAGCCGGGCTGTTGATTACCAAAAAACTAAGAGGAGAGGTCTTGACTGAGCCGGAGGAACATCTACTTCAAAAGGTACTTCCGGTGTTCCAGAAGTTCCGTGAGATAGGCCAAGGCTCGATCAGACCCGGTTTGGATTTGCCTATGACAGATCTCAGCTCCCTACTTCCACAGCAATCCTCACCACCCTCTTATTCGCCGCCACCTGTTCCGACCACAGCTCAACAGCAGTCCTCACCACCCTCCTATTCACCACCACCTGTTCCGACTACTGCTCCACTGGGTGTTAAGCAGCAGTTCGGTTATCAGCAGCGGGCGCAGGAGATCGGCAGTTCATTCAACCCCGAAACAGCGCAGGATGGGGATTTTAAGGCGTTTGCATATAAAAAGTTACTAGAGGCGAAAAATACAGGCAATAAAGAACAGATACGCTACTGGGCAGGGATTATCGCACAGGAGCGTAATGGTCGGAGCGTTTGGGACGACATCACACCGTCGGGCGGTCAGCAACCCGCACAGCCATCGTCACCGGCCCCTGCTAAGAAGAAAAAAGGCGGCTGGAGCTTGTTCGGTAAGAAGAAATAGTTTGGCGAATAGGAAAAGTGCTCTCTGATAAAAAGGACTTTTTCTAAAGTGCATAATAAACATAGGGGCAGACGCTCTCATCGGCAGTTACGTTGATGTGAGTGTTTGCCCCCATGTTTTTGTGCGGCGTTATTTAGTTTGGAGGTGCTTTTTCCTTGGCGATTGCCACACATCCCATTGCGTGTTATGTGCTAACGCTTGTGACGCCGACGTTATCAACTGTTTCAACAATTGACGAAACGTCACGACAAGGGACGAAAATCCGTTTTCATTGTGTAAAAGCACTTGAAAATCATGAGGAAATATACTATAATTTATTTTAGAGTATTAACATATTAACATATAAAGTTATGGCAACCCCCTGAATTTTTTTACAGAATGTCCCGTGTCCCCTCTTCGACAGTGATATTCAGAAAGGACTGACAATGAGTTTACATGCAGAGAGCAAACACCCCGAACTAAAAATCCCCCACAATTACAATGCCGCCGAGCGAGAAGCGGATAAGGTAGCGGAGGGCTTTAAGCACAGTACCGACGTGCGTGGCGATGTTGGACGTCGACTGGGGCTTGATTTCTCGTCGGTAAAAATCCACGAGGGCGCTTCTGCTGCCGCTAAGACTGATAGCGTAGGCGCTCCTGCAATGGCGCAGGGTCAGAACATCTACCTGGGCGGTAATGTCGAGGCGGACAGTGGCGCAACACGCTCGCAGGTTATCGCCCACGAACTTGTCCACACTGCACAGCAGACACAGGGCGGCGGTATGAGCGAGAGTGTACCTGCAGGAAGTACACAGATGTGGAACCCCTTTAAGAAAAAGAAGAAGAAGCCGAAAGAAACTTTGGCTTCGCAGGTTCCGTCAAGAGCAGGGCAAGGTGGTGCGTTTAAGCCACTTAGTGATGTACAAAAACAAATTTCGTTCGACAGTGGTATCAGAGGTGGAATGGGGCAAGCGCCTGCTTTGATAAACAACTCACGTGATGCGCTCTCCGGGTGGCATGGTGAAGTAGAGGAGTTTATGAAGGCGAAAAAGACAGACCTCTTTGGTACAAGCCACAGCCCAACCCTTGAAACTTTCCAAGGTATGACACCAAGAGATGAAACAAAGACTATGCCGGAGGTTTTGACAGGACCTATGGCTTTTAAAAATTCCAATTCCGGCTTTATGCAAACCGGCGCTGAACTACTCGAAAGACTTTTACCACACCTTGAGGGCGAGGGTATGCAGGACTTTATTAGAGAAATATATGCAAACACCGGCGGTAGAGACTACCAGACACAGGCGGCGAACGGCGTTAAGTTTGACGACTATGTGTTTAAGGGCTTGTTATCCAAGGGCTTTAACCATGCTCCTGCTGCTTTGGGTAAATTTGATCAGGAAGACAAAACTTCAGGCATGTCAAACTGGGTAAATGCCACAGGGCAGACTATCGCTAATGCACCATTTTTACTTGAGAAGAAACTAAGAGGTGAGGAACTCACTGCGGACGAAGAACTTATGGTGTCAAAGTTGCTACCTGTGTTTTCAAGAATTCGCGAGATAGGTCAAGGCTCTATCAGAGAGGGAGTAAACGCACCTATGACCGATCTAAGCTCCCTGCTCCCACAGCAGTCTTCACCACCATCCTACTCACCTCCACCTGTTCCAACTACTGCCCCTCAGGGTGTCAAACAGCAGTTCGGCTATCAACAACGAGCGCAGGAAATCGGTGATTCGTTTGACCCCTCAACAGCGCAAGCAGGTGATTTCAAGGCGTTCGCATACAAAAAGTTGGTAGAGGCGAAAAACGCAGGGGACAAAGAAAAGATACGCTACTGGGCAGGGATTATTGCAAAGGAACGTAGCGGAAATAGTGTGTGGGACGATATCACGCCAACGGGCAGTCAGCAACCCGCACAGCCATCGTCGCCAGCTCCCGCTAAGAAGAAAAAAAGCGGCTGGAGCTTGTTTGGGAAAAAGAAATAGGTCCTATGTAGACATAAAAGCTCCTCTTTGCTAAAGAGGAGCTTTTAAAATTGCTTAATAAATGTAGGGGCTGATAGATCTCAGCCCCTACATGTTTTTGTGTCCTCTTATTTTTGAGCCTTATACTTCGCATAGAAGTCATCCAGCGCCATCGGCTTGGCAAACAGGTAGCCCTGTCCCGAGCGACAGCCGATAGACTTCAGCACAAGGCGTTGTTCCTCGGTTTCCACGCCTTCCGCCAGTGAATTGTCCATCTTCAGCTGTTTACACATGGCGATTGCGTACTCCACTATAGTGCGTGACTTCCAGTCGTCACAGATGTGGTCTATCAGGCTTTTGTCTATCTTAATCTGTGAGAATTCCATGTTTGCTAGCATAAGAAGGTTAGAGTATTCCGCCCCGAAATCGTCAAGCGACACGGAAAAGCCGTGATGCTTTGCCTCGACTATTCGCTCACGTAGGTTTTCGTTGTCTATCTTGTTACTGCTCTCGGTTATCTCGATGTCAATAAGCTCTGTGGGGACGTTGTAGCGGTCGCATATCATCTTCATGTCCCTGATGATGTTGTACTCCATGAACGTGACCCGTGAGAGGTTAAGTGAAATTTTTATCGGGTTGCCCTCGTCCATCCACTGCCGTAGCGTCTTGCAGACAGTTTCTATAACGAAATAGTCCACGTGACGCACTATCTTTTCACGCTCATATATCGGTATGAACTTTATAGGAGGAATCAATAGTCCATCTTCGTCCCACTTGCGGACAAGCGCTTCCGCTCCTGTGATTTTTCCGCTTTCCAAGTCCACCTTTGCCTGCAAGTAAACGCCGAACTGACCTCTGTCCAGCTCCTCGAGTAGGGACTTTATAGTCCCCTGCTTGTACATCCTGACCGTCTTAGAGGTGGAGCTATAGTAGCTCTGCTTATCTATCGACATCAGCTCGTCCGCATAGCTCAGCTCTTTGAGTACGTCAATTTTTCCACTCTTAAAGACTGTGCCTATAGCCATATCGCACTCGTTACTGCTGTCAAGCTCTGCCCTAAGTGCCTGTAGCTGGGACTTGAACTGCTCCTCGGTGGGGGAGGTGGTGAGCACTACAAATTCATCGCCACCCAGCCTGTACACGTTTTTGCCGAAGATTTCTGTCAGCAGTAAAGCGTTCCTCATAATGAAAAAGTCACCTTGCTGTTGGCCGTATGTTTCGTTTATCGGGCGTAGACCGTTGATATCTGCGTACACTATACCCAGGCGTGAAGGTGGGGTTGATTCCAGTTCACGCAGGCGCTCCATGTACTTTGTGCGGTTGTATAGGCCCGTGAGCGTGTCTGTGTAGTTTAGCTCCTCGAGGGTTTCGTACATTCTGCGCTTTGTGATGTCGTTTAGGACAAAGAGCGACACCGAACGAAGCAGTGATATGTTTTTCAGGTTCAGTGTCGCATCGTCCACCCCTATAAAGCCAACTATCCTACCGTCCACACCGAGTAACGGTGCCGCCATAAGGCTAGTAATGCCCTGTGCAGACAGCGTTTTGTACTCCTCTGAGTTGGGGTCTGCTTCTTCGCTTAAAGTGGTTATATAGAACTCACCCTCAGTCTCGAACTTTTCTATCCACCTGGCGATATACTCAAGCGGCACAGCCTGAAGATTGTGGATTTCTACCTTGGAAGGGTCGCTGCACCATTCGTATGTGTTATTCATAATATCATTCTTGAAGTCAAACTCAAAAATGTATGCACGCTCCGACTTGTAATACTCGCCAATATGAGACAGTAAGTTGTCTATAGCTTGGTCAATTTCAATGTTGTCGGACAGTGTCTGTATGCATTTGACGAGAGTCTGTTCCGTTTTTAGGGAACCCTCAAGCCGTGAAAGCTCGGCACGGTGCTCCGAGACGTCAATAGCAAACTCCAGACGAACGCCTTTACCATCAACATTCAGCAGATGGTCTGTTAGCGAATAGTACCTGTCCAAAACTAAATTGTGGTAGTCCCACTGTATGACTTTTTCCGTCATCAGTCGGCTGTTTGTGCAAAAGTCGCAAGGCTTATCTAACCCTTGCAGTACCGAATAACACATTTTGCCAACATACTCACTGTCATCCTTCATGCCGAATGCATTTTTGGTATGCTCGTTGAGATATAAAAGCTCATAAGTGTCAGGGTCGGATATATAGCAGAGTGCATTGACGTTATCCATTGCTATTACAGAATATTTATTATTTGAAGCCATAATATTTTCGCCCAAACGCAATTGGGCGAGCCACCCCCTTTATCACTTTTGACGGAGCGTTACTATAAAATTTTTAGCCCAAGTTGTGTCACATCGACTAAAAACGATGATTGCTATAAGATTAAATAAGTGCATAACTGCACATCTTGATTATATAGCAGTTCATAATTTTTTGCAACCCTAAACAATCATATTATGGACATTTACAGTTGGCATTTTCTGTGTAGGTGTTCTGAGCTTTTGTGATTACTCGGAAATGCTTGTCACTCCGGTCAGAGGGGTAATAGTTACAGGCTTTTATGCCGGGGTGTTAGTTTACATTAACGTCACAACTATTTTCGTGAATTTATTGAAAGATACGTCAATATCTGTTATAATGGTAACCACTGAAAAGGAGAACTTCATGAGAAACAGAACTAACAACAAAAGCGGAGCGCTAACAAAAATACTTCTGGTGGTGGCACTTTTGGTGATGTCAGGGGCTGTGATACTTTATAGCGTCTACTTTCAGCCGAGTGACGAAACGATCCAGCCTACCCCTTCAACGCCTCCTCCGCCCACTGTAGAGAACATGGACAGCGGTGCTGTACCGAGCAGTGACAATGCGACTGTGGACAGCGATGAGGCCATGGGCGACGATTTATTGCTTTATTCATTGAACTCCACCCCCGAACTTGAAGGCAATACGCTTCACATTTCGTATAAAAACCCCATAACGTCCGGTAAGGTGGTGGGGCTTGAGATAGTCACCGATACTGGAGAACTGTTGTGCCGCACAGGGTACATTCCTCCCGGTTATGAGTTGCCCACTGTGGAACTACTGAGAGAACTCTCGGTAGGGGAGCATACTCTGCGAGTGGACATCTACCTGTTCGAGCTTGATAGCTTGGAGAGCAGAGGTTATGTGTTCTCTGATATTGCGGTGACGGTATTGCCTCCTGAAGAATAGCTGAAGAATTAGACTGTTAGAAAGTTGACTGTTAATATCTGAAAGGAATGGTGGAATGAACACTAAGAGTTTGCACGAGGAGTTTAAAGCGGAAAAGGACACTATCCTTGCCGAGCTTGCTGACATGGCTAGGCGCATCTCGGAACTATCGCCGATTTCGCTGGGGGATCTTACGCCTAGTAGCACTGTCATTGTGACGGTGGACATAAACAACGGCTTTGCGGTGGAGGGGACGCTGTGTTCTCCACAGGCGGCGGCACTGATAGAGCCGACAGCGGCGTTTTTAGGTGAGTGCAAGGCAAGAGGGTTTACGGTAGTTAGCTATTGCGATCGCCACAGCGAAAACTCCACAGAGCTGAACTATTTTCCGGCACACTGTGTGGTTGCAACGGCGGAGGGTGAACTGCCACAGTCTATAGCACAGCACTGCGACAAAGTGATATATAAAAATAGCACAAACGGCCACCACAGCGCTGACCTTTCAAAGCTTTACCCCGATGCAAAAACCTTCGTGATAAGCGGTGTGCTTACCGACATGTGTGTGTGCCAGTTGGCGCTCACACTTCGCACAGCATTAAACGAGATAAACAGCACCGCAGAAGTGATAGTGGACGCACGCCTGACCGACACATATAACGCCCCGGGACATAACCGCACTTTGAAGAACATCATCCACATTTCCGATATGATGACCCATGGTATTAAAGTAGTAAGCGAGGTAACTAAGTAATGAACGAAACTAACACGCCCCCCCTTGAGAGGGATATCAAAAGCTCCCGAAATCTTTCCATGTTGCTGGATTTTTACGAGCTTACAATGTCAAACGGCTATCTTAAAAAGGGCATGGGCGACACCGAAGTGGTGTTTGATATGTACTTTCGTAATGTGCCTGACCGAGGAGGTTTTGCCATTGCGGCAGGGCTTGAACAGGCTATACAGTATATAAATGCCCTGTCCTTTAGTGATGAGGATATAGCGTTTTTACGTAGTAAAGGGATATTTGCGGAGGAGTTTTTGGCATATCTTAAAGACTTCCGCTTTAGCTGTGATGTCTGGGCGGTGCCTGAGGGTACACCCATATTCCCGAACGAGCCGATAGTTATCGTAAAGGGTCCTGTGATACAAGCTCAGCTCATTGAGACTATGGTACTGCTCACCATAAACCATCAGTCACTTATTGCGACAAAGGCGAGCCGTATGGCGAGAGCGGCGGAGGGCAGGGGCATTATGGAGTTTGGATCACGCCGTGCGCAGAGTTATGACGCTGCAATGTTAGGTGCTAGAGCGGCATACATAGGCGGCGCAGGGGCTACTGCTTGCGTCATAGCTGACCAGTACTACGGCATACCGTCCACAGGGACAATGGCGCACAGCTGGATACAGCTTTTTGACGATGAATACGAAGCGTTCAAAGTCTACGCAGAAATCTACCCCGACAGTTGCACACTGCTTATAGACACATACGACGTTGTAAGGAGCGGTATAGTAAACGCTATAAAGGTGTTTGACAATGTACTGAAGCCACTTGGTAAACGTCCTAAGGCGATACGCCTCGACTCAGGGGATATAGCGTACCTGTCCAAGAAGGTGAGAGTGATACTGGACAATGCAGGTTATGAGGATGTGAAGATTATAGCGTCCAACGCACTTAACGAGTACACCATCCGTGAACTTATCCGTCAAGGGGCGCAGGTGGACATGTTCGGCGTGGGCGAAAACCTTATCACAAGCCGTTCCGAGCCGGTATTCGGTGGCGTGTATAAGCTTGTTGCCGTAAAAGAGGGGGACGAGTTTAAACCACGCATCAAAATAAGCGAAAACCCCGATAAAATAACCACCCCGGGACTTAAAGAGGTGTACCGTCTCTACTCAAAAGAGACCGGCAAAGCGCAGGCGGATTACATAACACTAAAGCATGAGTTTGTGGACGATAGCGAGCCGCTCACGATATTTGACCCCCTAGCAATCTGGAAGAGAAAGACGCTTGAAAGCTTTACCGCACGCAAGCTGCTTGTACAGGTCTACAAAGGCGGTGAGCAGGTATACACATCGCCGACACTGGAGGAGATCAAGGCGTACTGTACAGCCGAGATAGCCACACTTTGGGACGAGCTTACACGCTTTGACAACCCCCACAAGTACTACGTTGACCTCTCCGAAACACTTTGGACAATGAAGACGGTTATGTTAAACAGTCATTCCATAAAATAAAGGTATTAGTTTAAAAAGAGATTTCGAGACCACAGTTTTGTGTTCTCGGCACAGCCTTAAACCTGCAGAAAGGAATGGTCATCAAAGTGAAGCTAGATATAGGGCTTAAACCGGTCACGGTGGACGAAAAGGAGATACTGCGAAATCTGCTTGAGAAGTACAACTACGAGTTCTCCCAGTGGGAGGACACAGACGTTAACGCTCTGGGGCTTTATGGTTATAATTACCTTGACAACTACTGGACAGAGAAAAACCGATGGGCATACTTTATAATAGTGGGTGACAAACTTGCAGGGTTTGTGATGGTGAATAATTTTGCGGTTGGGGACGCTAAGGACGTAAACTACTCGATGGCGGAGTTCTTTGTCATGCATAAATACCGCCGAGGTGGTGTGGGACGGTTCGCCGCCACCACAGCGTTTGACCTCCACCGTGGCAAATGGCAACTGAAAATGCATCCACGTAACACCACAGCAGTGAAATTCTGGATAAACACCATATCCGACTACACTAACGGCGACTTTGAACTGCATCCGTCCCACCCTGCCGCTGAATATGACGATGGGACTTATGGAGACATCATCTTTTTTGAAAATTAAGAATTTTCAAAAAAGATGAGTAAGTTTCATGCTTTCCGCCCAAAGCGATGGGCGAAATTTGAAATACAGCTCGACCGCTATATTTCAAACCACATAAAACTTACACGTTTGTGGAAGCAGTGGTGGTTGTGGGAATTATAAAAACATCTCAGTGAAGAAGGCGATCCCCCACTACTACTAACCCAGGCACCACTATTACTACCGCACATATCCACGGCAACCTTTACTTGAAAAACAGGAGTGAAATTTATCAAACTGAAGTTTAACGAACGCATACTTTACCCGGCTGTTTGGGGTATACCGCTTGGGATACTCATGACGCTGAGCAGTAGCTATAAGGTGTCTGACACTTTGTTTTTTGTGTCGATAGCTTACGGCTTTACAGGACTTGCCACGCTTATGAAGTATATAGGTAGGAATACGGCATCAAGTCCGTCTATAGCGACGGCTAAGCGTGTATTTTTCGGTAAAAAACTAGCAGAAAAGATACCTGTTGAGGAGGACGTTCAGCTACGATATAGACTTATGCCTCTGAATTTTATCATAATGGTACTGCTTATGCTTCTTTCAATTCTCCTATCCTCCACAGTAGGTATATAACGTATGAGCATTTTGCTTGACATAAACAGCGCAAAAAAGACCTTCAAAACACGGGACGGTTTTGTCACAGCGGTAAATGATGTAACGCTGACACTTGGTAGCGGTGAGATACTGGGGCTTGTCGGTGAGTCGGGCTGTGGGAAGACCACACTTGCACGGTGCGTTATGGGGCTTTACAGTGCGGACAGTGGCAGTATATCGCTGGACGGACAAGATGTTTCCTCACTATCCCCCTCGGAGCTACGCCGTTTTACAGCGTCAGTAGCCTCGGCGGTATTCCAAAATCCCTATGAAACTCTAAACCCACGCATGACAGTCCTACAGTCGGTGGCGGAGGGGCTTAGGGTGAAAGGTTTGCGAGGACAAGAACTCACCGAAAAAGCAAGGGAAGCACTGGACATTGTCGGCATGGGTGCGCTTTATGAAAGCTACCCCTCCACGCTTTCAGGCGGACAGCGGCAACGTGTCGGCATCGCAAGGGCGGTAGCGACCTCTCCAAAGCTGTTAGTTGCGGACGAGCCTGTGTCGGCGCTTGATATGTCGGTGAGGGCGCAGATAATAAATCTGCTAAGTGACCTTCGTGAGCGGCTTGACCTTGCCATACTTTTTATAGCACACGACCTTTCGCTTGTTCTGCACTTCTGTGACAGGGTGGCGGTTATGTATAAAGGTAGAGTGGTGGAGCTTGCCGCTTCGGAAAAATTGTCGGCAAACCCTCTACATCCGTATACAAAACTGCTGATGTCCGCAAATCTTACGCACGAAAAGCAGGGACTTCCCACATTGACCACAAATATGGCACTTTCGTTACCTGTAAAGGACGGTGCAGGACTGCTGGAAACAGAACCGAATCACTTTGTGTATTATGGGGACATCTTGTGATGCTACCTGTATTAATATGTTTATTAAAAATTATATATAGAGGAGAAAACAAATGAAAAAGGTGTACAATTTCGACATCCCGGTGGACAGAGTAGGTACAAGCTGTATCAAGTATGACGGCAGAGGTGAAGCGCTTCCTGAAGGCGTAATTCCGATGCACATAGCGGATATGGACTTCCCTGTGGCTGATGGCCTTGTAGAGGCTCTGGTTAAGCGTGCCAGCCACCCAATCTACGGCTATTCAGGACAAAGACCACGTCACCTAGACGCTATAGTCGAGTGGATGGGCAAGCGCCATAACGTAACTGTCCAAAAGGACTGGATAGTACCTGTTATAAACATCAACATGGCTATGCGTTGGGCTGTTGCGGCGTTCACAGAAGTAGGGGACACAGTAGCGATGCTTGCACCTGTTTACGGGCCGTTCTTCGGTTCTGCTGAGTCGCTGGGACGTAAAGTGGTGAAGTCCAATCTGCTTAGAACTGAAGAAAATACTTATGCGATAGACTTCGAAGACCTTGAAGAAAAGATAAAAGGCGCAAAGATGATGATGTTCTGTTCTCCACACAATCCGGGCGGTAGAGTGTGGACAATGGAAGAACTGACAAAGGTAGCGGAGATGTGTCATAAGCACGGCGCACTGCTCGTAGCTGATGAGATACACTGCGACCTAATACTCCCAGGATACAAGCACAACTCATGCCTGTCATTGCCACAGGAACTGAAGGACAACACAATGACACTTATAAGCATCTCCAAGAGCTTTAACTGTGCGGGTCTGACAGGCGGTAGTGTTATCATCCCGAGCGTGGAGATACTGGAGAAGTATAAAGCCTACATGGCGAGCATCGGCCTGGGTGGCGGTGGCAACCTGTTTGCGTCGGTAGCGGTTGAAGCGGCTTACACCCATTCCGAGGACTGGCTCGACCAAGTTATGGAGTACATAAAGGGCAACTACGATTATGTCACCGAGTTCATCGCTAAGCACATACCAAAGCTAAGCTCAGACAAGATGGAAGGCACATATCTGATGTGGATTGACGCAAGAAAGATTGCAACCACCACAGATGAAGTGCAGGGAATGCTGGGTAGAGCTAAGATAAAGGCGAACGACGGCACTTTCTTCGGCAAAGAGGGCGAAGGCTTCTTCCGCCTAAACATCGCAACCTGCCGTGCTAACGTTGAAAAAGCCATGGAAAACCTAAAGGCTACCATCGACGCAATGTAGTCACTGAATATTTTACTGTATTTACCCAAACATGATAGTACATGACGCCGTATAGCTATCAAGGGACGATAGTTTTGGTTATACGGTGTTATGCGAATGTTACAAACTGACAATGGGGCTTACGCATCCTCGACAGAAAGGAATGATCCCACGTGAAAGCTAAAAGAAAACTACCGCTAATCGTCTATTCTGCACTCACTTTGTTTTGGGCGTACTACATGTTTACAAACTATGTAAACCTAAACCCCATGTACCCCGAAAGTGCGCTGTTCTGGTGCTTCTTAATCACAAGTTACCTCGTAGCGTGGCTGTTTTTACGCCTTAACATCAACATCTCCGACCTTGCGTCCACCGATGACGACGGCAGAACTACAGTTGATTTCGGTAGGGTTGTCGGGTTTAAAGGTATGCCGCTTATTGCAAAGATACTACTGATAGCACCGTGGGCGGTGTTTTTAGTGGTGGTGCTACTGTCCAGTGTGTTCTTTAACTGGGAGGCGTACCGTGACCAACTCGGCACTCCAACCGTTGCGCAGTTCTCCAGTGATGTGCAGGCAGTGGACATTTCACAGATACCGATTGTTGACGAAGAACTCGCAAAAAACCTAGCTGATAAGAAGCTGGGTGAGCGTCCGTCGCTGGGTAGTCAGGTAAAGCTCGGCGACCCCACCATACAGATGGTGAACGGTGAACTACAGTGGGTAGTTCCTCTCTTACACTCGGGACTGTTCCAGTGGTTGGGCAACCTTGAGGGTACACTGGGATATATCACCGTGTCCGCCACTAACGTGAATGATGTCGAGTATGTCGAGGGACATAGTGTAAAATATCAGCCCGGATCGTATCTGCTCCATGATTTGGGACGGTACACACGATTTACGTCGGCTCTCTTTACAGGGATAACCGACTACTCGTTTGAACTGGACGACAGTGGTAAACCGTACTGGGTTATTACCACCTACCACAACACAAGAGGCTTCTCACTACCTGAAGCTAACGGCATCATAGTGGTGGACGCTACCACAGGTGCAAGCACAGCTTATCCGCTAAATGCAATTCCCGAGTGGGTGGATAGGGTACAGCCTGAGGACTTCATTATACGCCAGATTTATAACCAGGGTGAGTATGTAAGAGGCTTCTTAAACTTCTCGGACAGAGAGAAATACATGCCGTCCCAGGGACACACCATCATCTATAACAACGACCGCTGTTACCTGTTCACAGGGCTTACTTCTGTCGGTACAGATGAGAGTGCAATCGGCTTTATAATGGTGGACATGGTGACAAAGGAGACGATACAGTACCAGATGAACGGCGCTACCGAGGTATCTGCAATGCGTTCCGCTCAGGGCGAGGTGCAGGACTTAGAGTACTACGCTTCGTTCCCGATTATACTGAATATCGGCGGCACACCTTCCTACTTTATGACGCTTAAAGACAACGAGGGTCTGATAAAGCAGTATGCGTATGTGTCGGTAGAGCGCTACTCTACAGTTGGAGTGGGTGACACGATAAGTGCCGCTCTACGTGACTACCAGAACGCACTAGCGCAGGAAGGTATTACAGGTAGCGGACTGTTAGACAATATGGTGACTGAGGAGCTGACAGGCACTGTTCTGCGAATAGCCAGCCTGTTTGACGGTACCGACCTGATGTACAACATCATACTCGAGGAGCATCAAAACAAGATATTCACCGCTAGTATACTGCTATCCTCCGAGCTACCGCTCACGCAGGTGGGTGACGAGGTAACAATTAAATACTCCGCAATGGAGGAAATGCCACCGATAGTGTCTGTAATTGAGTTTGATAACGACGAGTTTAATCAGAATTAGGCTTGGTTTTGGGTGTATGGGGATGTTGCATTAAGGGTAGATTTCGCTAAGATATACAAAGTAGTAGGGGCTGATGCCCTCATCAGACCGAAACTTTGTGGTAACCACGACGTTTCGGGTGGAGTGGAGATCAACCCTACACATTTTAGGCATAATGCTTTAATGCCACAGTCCCATTTCGGTAGACTATTTGGACAGCGATACGGTTTTTCCGTGTCGCTGTTTTTGTGGGGTGGGTTTAGGGGTAACTGATATTACCCGAAAACATCTTGGTAATAGGAACGCTTCACACCATGTGTGGTAAACGTTGTGGTAGAGTTTGTTAGCGTGGTACTTTGCGCATAACCTCTATCTTCACACAAAAAATCATCCCCCACCACGTGTGGGCGAGCGCCACTGCGAAAACTCTACCTAGGGGTACAAAAACCCCTCTTTTTACCGATAATCAGCTGTACAGGCACAATTTACGCACTTGAAAATAATGCTGAAAGGTATATAATATATACATAGCAGAGATTACGATGAAGGCTGACGGCGGCGCCGCTTTCGGCAGGTCGGAGGTCTCTGTAATGAAAACGAATAGAGCGAGCGTTTTGGTGAAGGCTTAACTTTGCTCTACAAGAAAGGTATGGTTACATTAATGAAAGCTAAAACAATAAGTACACTTATCACGGCTGTGCTTGTGTTGATGGTAGTTGCGGTTGCGCTGTTTAGCAGCTTTTACACCATCGAGAACGGTCAGGCAGTGGTTATACAGCGGTTCGGCGAACATGTCGCCACAAACACTACCCCGGGTATCAACTTTAAAATCCCGTTTATAGACAGTCACACAGTCGTGGACGTGAACTCGGTATACCGTATGGAATTTGGATTTGAAACGCTGGATGGCGGCGAGTATGTGGATGACTTTGAGGAGTCGCTCATGCTTACAGGTGACGAAAATTTGGCGATAGTGGAAACTATAGTGCAGTACCAGATAAAGGACGCCGCTATGTACCTGTTCTCGGTGGATGACCTGTATGACACGTTTAGCATAGTGGCGCAGTCCACCATACGCAGAGTTATAGCCAGCCATACACTGGACGACGCTATGACTGACAACAAAATGATGATACAGCAGGAGATATGGGACGACCTGCAAGCGGTTATGGACAAGTATGAGAGTGGTATACGCATAACAGGCGTGCAGCTACAGGACGTTAACCCACCGCTTGAAGTGGACGCCGCATTTAAAGATGTCGCCGGCGCACGTGAGGATAAGACGTCATACATAAATGAAGCTGTGGCGTACAGCAATGAGATAATCCCCGATGCACGCGGTAAAGCGGCGACAATGGTAAACGAGGCAAAGGCGTATAAGACAAGACGTATCGAGGAAGCAAAGGGTGAGGTAGCGGCTTACAATCTACTCTACCAAGAGTACATAAACGAGCCGGAAACCACACGCACACGACTGTACCTTGAAGCGATGGAGGATATACTCCCCGGGGTGACGAAGTACATCATGAGCAGTGAAGATTCGGTAAAGCTCTTTAACCTCGACTAAAAGTAATAATAAGCGAAAGGAAACAAAGCTATGTTTAACGAAAACCCTTTTAATGGCGAAGAAAATGTAGTGCACAAGTCACCCTCGGTGCTTGGCGAGATGACAAAAGGTCTGCTTGGTGTTGCTAAGATAGTGGCGGTGTTTGTTGTGGCGCTGATACTGTTTAGCATGTTCACCTACATTGTTGATGAGACAGAGCACGCTATAGTGTCACGCTTTAGTAGAATATCCACGGTTGTGGTGAATAACCTTAATGACGAGCAAGTGGCGCACCTTGTGAATAATGAGCGCTATGCGGATATTGATGTCCACAGCGGTGCGGGGCTTTACTTTAAGATACCGTTTATAGATGTGGTGGAGTATCAGGATAACCGTCTGATTACGTACAACACTGCTCCCCGTGAAATTATCACACAGGACACAAAGAAACTCATATTGGACAACAACGCACAATGGTGGATAGTTGACCCTGTAGCTTTCAAAGTTACAATGGGCACACAGGCGGCTGCTAATCAGCGTATAGAGGACCAGATGTATTCTAAAATAAACGAGAAGGTTGGTTTGACAAACTCGCTACAGCTAATCTCAGATAAGGAATATGTTATTGGTATGCTGGCCGAGGTGGCGGACGATCTTAACTTGACGTTTATCGAGTATGGTGTCACTATAGCGGACGTGCAGATAAGAAAGACAGACCTTCCGGAGGAGAACAGCCAGAATATCTACAACCGAATGAAGACCGAGCGTGAGCAAATGGCGAAGCAGTACCGCTCCGAGGGGCTTGAAGAAGCGGCGATAATACGTTCAGATGCGGATAGAGAAGCAGAAGAACTGCAAGCGGTGGCGTTCTCTGAAGCGGAAACCATCAAGGGTGAAGGCGACGCTGAAGCGGCACGTATATACAACGAAGCATACAGCAAAGACCCACAGTTCTTTGATTTCTATCGCTCTATAGAGACCTATAAGACGACTATTGACGAAGATACAACTATAGTCATAGAGCCTGACTCGGAGTTTGCTGATATTCTGCTAAACGATGGGTTGAACTGGGCACTGCCGACTGCGGTACCTACACCGCCGACGACGGTGGTAGAGCCTACGGAGTAATACAAGTGTTACATAAAGTTATGATAAAAACAGAGGTCACGGCTTGCCGTGACCTCTGTTATTTTATGACCTGTTTGCTCGGGCCGGTAGAAAGTAAAACAGGGACAGTCGGGGCAGAAGCCATGTCGGCGAGTAGCCGACTAACGAATAAGAGACAGCCCTTTTGGGGCTGTCTCTTATTTGTTTATTCCCTTTGGGAATATGGCTTCTGCCCCGACTGTCCCTGTTTCGCAACCTTCGGTTAGAGTGAATACCGCTATACATCTGTCAAAATCGGTGGTTGTTAACACATGCTTTTGCGGCTACCATTTCTGTCATGATGGTTACAACGTAGCACCGTCAGGTGCGACCAGTTCAACTTTTATACGGTCGGGGTCTTCAAAATAGACTGCGTAGTAGTCTTTACCACCTGCATATGGGTGGCGGTCTTGGTACAATATGGTGATGTTCTTCTGCTTTAGGGCTTCTGTCAACTCGTCGACGTGCTCACGTGACTTTGCGAAAAAAGCTAGGTGGTTAAGTCCTGTTTTACAGCGATGATAGGGGATGTCCAGATGTTTTTTCTCGGTCTGGACAAAGACGAGGTATGTCGAGCCGAGTATAAAGCTCTTTCCCTGCTCCCAACTTTGGTATTCGCTGTAGCCCAACTCTGCAAGTAACCATCCCCAAAAGGATAGGGATTTTTCTAAATCTGAAACATAAAGCTCAACATGATGAAGCATACCGACAGACATATTTATGACCGTTCCTTTCTGCATGTTTTGTGTGGTTTTTGTCACATATAGTTTTTGATTTTACAAAAACTGAGGCTATGCCGAAGAACGCAATAACCACAAACGATTAAAATCGTTGTTTGAAAATTTTATTTTCAAACTTACCTCCACAGTTTATTTTAGCGAGTGACTTACGCTATACTGTCCCTTTGATGTACCCCTCAAGCTCATCGTTTTTGATGTCGCCTATAAACATATGCCCGGGGGCGTGGGTGATTACCAGCGGAAACTTGGCACCGAGCAGTGCCGCTTGTGGGGTAACTCCGCATGGCCAGAAAACACAGACTTCACCGTCCTTGACAGTGACAGCATCGCCGTAGTCGGGCTTTGAAAGGTCAGTGATACCTATGTCTTCACCTGTGCCTATGTGTACGGGTGCGCCGTGGACATAGGGCATTTGTGCCGTTATCTCTGCCGCACGCTCAGCGTCCTTCAGTGACATGGGGCGCATGGAGCAGACCATAGGGCCGCTGAAATGACCGTTTGGAGTGGTGTTGATACTAGTGCGGTACATGGGGACGTTTCTCCCCTCGGTGATGTGACGTATTTCAATACCATTTTCAAGTAGTTTAGACTCAAAGGAAAAGCTACAACCAATCAGAAAGATAACGAAATCGTCTTGCCAAAGTGAGGACACGTCGGTGAGCGTTTCGGTCAGTATGCCGTGGCGGTAGATGTTGTAACGTGGCAGGTCGGTGGCTATGTCGCTACCCTTTGCCATGGTCGATTCTCGGCTTCCCTCTACAATGTCAAGTAGGGGGCATGAAAAGGGATTAAGCTTCGCAAACTGCTTAAATTCATCGGCGTACTGCTTGGGGAGTACGACGAGGTTTGCCTGCGTGTAGCCTGCGGCTAGGCCTGCTGTGGGGAAGTCTATCTCGCCTGTGCGGATTAGCGCACGTACTTCTGTGGGGGACAGTGCGGAGTAGCGTTCTATGCTGAATTGCATGGAGGCACTTCCTTTCCTTAGAGTTGGGGCGATGGCTTGAACTAATGCAAGTATTGGGTGTTTTACAGTATTTCGTCCAGTGTAACATCATACCGCTTACCGTTTACGTTCAAAACAAAGCGGCGTGTGCTTTCTTGCTTTAGTAGTGTCATTTTTAATGCGTTTAGACGCTCTTTTTCTGCTAGGAAAATTGCTTGTGCCTCTTGTGTGGATACTTTCCCGAAGTGGACTGTTCCGTTTGGTGGGGTTTGGGCGAGGAGGGGGATGTCGGCGGTGATTACTGCGCCGGGCTTTGTGTAACCGCCTGTGGTTTGGTGGTCGGCGAGCATTACTATCGGCTGTTTGTCGCTGGGGATTTGTATGGCGCCTTCTACTATTGCGTCCGAGATGATGTCGGCGCTGTCCTTGTGGTGGACTTCTCCGCCTTTCAGCCTGCAACCCATGCGGTCGCTGTTCGGGGTGACGGTGTAGACGGTGGAAAACAGGTTGTGAAGTCCCTCGTCGGTGAAAGCGTCGCTCTGCATACCTAGCACAACACGCAGAGTTTTAACATCGTCTGTAAACAGCTCGGGGGTGATGGCTTTTTGGACAAAGGCGGATGTGGGGCGGGTAAACGCTATTTCATCCCCTGATTTTAACGCACGCCCCTTAAAACCACCCAAACTGTTCTTAATAGAGGTGCTGACGCTTCCCATAACTTTCGGAAGGTCAAGCCCTCCTGAAAAAGCGATGTACCCACGAAGTCCCATTACCCTACCGCCAAAGCTGAGTGTGTCCCCTCTGCGGAGGTAGAGAGAGTGATAGCCGGATACGGGTGAGCCGTTAACGAGTGGGGCAAATTCACCGCCTGTAACTGCTACTGTGCAGTCGGAGGTGAACTCCAGCGTAGGTGGGGCGAGGGTAAACTCGATAGCGCCGACGTTTTCGCTGTTGCCGACCAGCAGGTTTGCTATCGCAAGTGAGCGTTTATCCGCTGCACCGCTTCTGCCTACTCCGTAACGCATAAAGCCGACACGTCCCATGTCCTGTATGGTGGACAGCATACCGCCGTTTATTACTCTAATGCCCATCTGTCGCACTCCTTTCAAAAACGGTAGGGGTGTACCGCTCTTCTTTAATGTCGAGAAGCAACTTTTGGTACTCCTGTTCGCTTATGGGCTTGAAGCGGACATAGTTGCCGGCGTCGAGCAGGACTGGTGGGGTGACTGTGGGGGTGTAAAGGTTTAGAGGTGTACGGCCGATAATACGCCAACCGCCCGGAGAGCCTACAGGGTAAATGCCTGTCTGCGCTCCGCCTATGGCAACTGACCCCGCAGGTATCAGTGTTCTGGGGGTGGATAGTCTGGGGGTGACTAGTCGCTCGTCCATACCGCCCATATAGGGGTAACCGGGGGTGAAGCCGAGCATGTAAATGAGGTAGTCTGTACCGCTGTGGATACTCACGACTTCGTCAACCGATAGTCCGCTATGCTCCGCTATAAAGTCAAGGTCGGGGCCGAATTCACCACCGTAGCAGACAGGTATCACGTATATGAGTGGTGCGGTGCTTTGGTTGTTGTCGGCGGACAGGTCGGTCGCTCGGATTTTTTCGCACAGTGTGTCGTAATCGATCGCTTCGGGGCGGTATATTACCGTAAGTGAGCGGTAGGTGGGTATAGTTTCGATGATAATGTCGCCGAATGATGATACTGCTCTGTCTAAAAGACGGACACGGTTTGCGGTGGCTTCGTTGATACTGTCGCCTAGTTCCACTGTCACGGCGCTGTCACCGCTTGGGGAGAATTTTAGCATTTCTACGCTCATATGGCTTGCTCCTCTCTTATTGTATTGTCGAATTGTGATACAATTTGTAGAAAGTATGGTGGATTATACAAAATAAGATGTTTCGATTTCAATTACTGATGTAAGAGTGACATGTAGTCGCTGTTTTTCTCTTAGTTCTGATACAAATAGATACCCGTTACCGTCTAATATACTCTAACTTTTCACAATATCCCTTAGCGGTACAAGTGATACTCCTTCCGCTGTAAGCACCTTGCGCATATCCTGTATCATGGTGAGGGCGGCTGGGTTGTCGCCGTGGACACAGATAGAATGAGCCTCTATCGGTATGGTTTTGCCTGTAAAGCTTTTTACTGTACCCTCTTTAACCATCTGTAGGACACGTTTTATCGCCTCTTCACTGTCATGTATCACAGAACCTTCCAAACTTCGAGGGACAAGTGTGCCCTCGTCTGTGTATGCTCTGTCAGCGAACACCTCTGACGCTACAGCAAAGCCCATTTCTTTTGCTACTTTGTTCATCACACTGCCAGATAGCCCCATGAAGATAATGCTTTCGTCCACCTCCTGTATTGCTTCGCAGATGGCACGGCTGATTTTTTCGTCCACTGCGGACATATTGTAGAGCGAGCCGTGCGTTTTGACATGCTCAACCTTTATGCCATGTACCTTTGTAAATGCCATCAGTGCGCCCAGTTGGTATTTAACGTATGCTTTTATTTCGGCGGGAGTGCAGGAGATGTTTCGTCTGCCGAAACCTTGTAGGTCGAAAAAGCCGGGGTGCGCGCCCACTGCAGTGCCGCTTTTAACCGCAAGCGCGACTGTCTTGTCCATAACTACAGGGTCGCCTGCATGCGCTCCACAGGCGATGTTTGCTGAGGTGAGTAGCGGTAGTATCTGCTCGTCCATGCCTAGTTTGTATACGCCGAAGCTTTCTCCTAGGTCTGCGTTTAAGTCGATTTTGTACATAATGTAGTCCTTTCTGTATAATTTATAAATAATAGGTCTATTTGTAATGTGGTTTAGCGTAATTTTGTTGATGAAGTTGAAAAATGAGGGGATTTGTGGTATTATGGCGTAAAAGTGTAGTTTGAGGAGGAAGAGTATGGTAACGGTAAGACTTGGTAAAACAGAGATAGTAACGGACAAGAACGGCTTTGGCGCACTGCCTATTCAGCGTGTGAGCATGAGCGAGGCGGCTAGCCTGCTGACTAGGGCGTACGAGGGCGGTATGACGTTTTTTGACACCGCCAGAATGTACACCGACAGCGAGGAAAAGATGGGCAACGCTCTGTCTGATGTGCGTAAGAATATATTTATAGCAACAAAGACACTCGCAAAAAACGCTGACGCACTTATGCGTGATTTGGAAACGTCGCTGAAGCTACTTAAAACCGACTACATCGACGTGTATCAGTTACACAACTTTGCATACTGTCCCCGCCCTGACGGCGAGGATGGTCTGTACAATAAGCTGGTGCAACTGAAAAAGGAGGGCGTTATCCGACACATCGGTATAACAAGCCACCTTATCGCCGTAGCGGAGGAGATTGTCCAGTCTGAGCTGTATGAGACATTGCAGTTTCCGTTCAGCTACCTTGCAAGCGACAGGGAGATAGCCCTTGTGAACAGCTGTAAGGAGAAGGACATCGGCTACATCGCGATGAAGGCACTGAGTGGCGGTCTTATCAAGAGCTCGCTTGCGGCGTATGCGTACATCAACAAGTATGACAATGTCCTACCGATATGGGGAGTTCAGCATCCGTGGGAATTGGAGGAGTTTTTGTCATACGTGAAAAATCCGCCGTCCATGACCGACGAAGCGCTGGCTATCATAGAGAAGGACAGAGCGGAGCTTGCCGGTTCTTTCTGCCGTGGTTGCGGATACTGTATGCCATGCCCTGCAGGTATAGACATATCCCTCGCCGCCCGTATGACACTTATGCTGGGCCGTGCGCCGGTTGAGAATTACGTCACCCCATCCGGTATCGAAAACATGAACCGCATAAACGACTGCATTGACTGCGGCCGCTGTTCCGAGCGCTGTCCCTATCAGCTGGACACACCTGCGCTACTGCGTGAAAATTACGAGCATTTTAAGCAGTTTATTAAATAGAATTTGCTGATTTATCGCCTACCCTGAGGGTTACTTGGGGTAGGCGGTTTTTTAGTTAGGGTTTGAGAATTAGGAATTAGGAGTTAGGAGGTGTCGCTTGTCATCCGTCATCTACGTTTTAATTGGTTTTTGTACTGTAGGAAAACCTAGGGGGTGGAGATGATGTTTCTGTGCGGGGAGGTGCGACCATACAGCTGTAGGGGCGACCTGTGGTCGTCCGAAATGTGCCTGATTATGTCCGTCAGAAAAGGCATCCTAATCCCTCGTCTCCAAAGTCCCCAGCCTATCTAAAAACTTAAATATCTCCTGCTCACGCTTCTTGGATAGCTCTTCGGGGGTGGGCGTTTTTTTATGAAAGCGCCATATGATTAATGCGTATAGCATGAAGATGGCTATGAATATCAAGCTGACTACTGCACCCTCTGCAAGACCCGGTGTGAAGTAGCTAAACTGTACGGTGCTCTCTCCCTCGGGGACACGCACCGCCATAAATCCGACATTTGCCTTTTCAATCACCACAGGCTCACCGTTCACAGTGGCGGACCATCCCTCGTCGTACGGCACCGAATAGAACATCAACATCTCCTTTTCGGCGGTGACAGTGGAGGTGAAACCGCTCCCACTTATTTCGAAGCTGTCCGCTACCATGCTGCGGCGAGCGTCAAGGTCGGCGGTGACATCACGATAAACGTCGTTGGGGAGCGGTGTGAGTATATCGCTGTTTCGCTCTATAGCTTCGCTGTCAAGGTGCAGACCTGCCAGCATAAACTCGCTCTTGTTGTAGTCGGACAGCTTTTCCATCAGCTCATCGTCGAAGTATGCGTCATACCCGAAGCCCATCGGCAGATAGTTTTGGTTTTCATAGATGTTAAAACCGTTTTTTGTCTCGTGGAGGGTGTAGCCCATCATGGGGGACTGGTTTTCGTTGCTCTCAGATATGAACAGCCACTTTACTGACAACAACGAGCGGAGGTAGGTGTAGGTAGTGGGAGGCTTTGAGGAAACGTCTCGTTTTATGCCGATCTCAGGGTAGAACTCCATTATTGATGCAGGGACTATCGAGTGGAACGCTTGTATGTTAGGAAGCCCCCAGAACATGCCCTGATTGTCCCCACCCTCGAAGATGTCAATTCGGGCAAACTCACCCTCACTGTACTCGCTGAATTTGTCCTGTCCGTTCACGGAGTACTCCAAAAACCATGCGTCCTGTGACGGATACGCCTTGCCCATCGCTATAAAGCATATGGAAAACACGATGATGCAGAAGCTCATCGCTATGTCGGTGAGCTTTTTAAAGTTCTCTCGTCCCTTGACGGCGAATATAAGCAGTCCACTAAGTAGCAGACACACCGCCACATACAGCACATAAAGCCACATTCTGATAGGGTACTCGCTAAGCCCAATGCTCAGCACGCCCTCCTCAACCACAGGAGAAAGCCCCACTGCGACACAGATAAAAGCTGTTATGCCGACAGTAACTGAAAGCCCGAACTTTAGACTGCGCCTGTCCGCACGCTCGAGGGAAAGCGCAGTAGCAAGGCACATAAACAGTATGGGCATATAGAACCACCTTGCGTAGTACGAGTGGTTAAATAGCACAAACGCCGAATTGAGTATTGGAAAGCACGCAAACAACAGGCTGATAAGCAGTAGACGGCGGATAAAGCTCTTTCCTTTTTCCCCTTTTAGAAACGCTATAACACCGACTGTCGAGAACAGCGGTAGCCATGCGGAGAGGGACGCCCATTTTGCGCCCTGCTCGGGGAAGAAGTTTGGTTGACTGGGTAGCTCGGGTGGGAGGAATATACTGCCGATAATGGAGGGTAGGCGCTGATTATAGCCGTAGATCCACATCAGCCAGCCGTTTAGGAGGTTGTCCGTGTCGGTGCGTGGGTTGCCTGTGATGGCGAGTACACTCGGCAGCAGCACCACCACCGCCAGTCCCACGCCGAGGATAGCCTCGAAAGCAAGTGTCATGAACTTCTTTGCAGTCATGCCCCAACCGCCTGTAGACATACGTACAAATACATATATAATCACAAACACCACTTCGCCAATGAAAAACCAATAGTTGACTATGGCGCTCAAAAACACCATAAACGCAAAAAACAATTTGCGGTTATTCACTACCAGCTCCTCCACAGCTATCAGCAGTAGCGGAAAGAACACTACAACGTCATGAAAGTGGTTGAAGAAGATGTTAAAAGTCATAAAACCGCTGAAGGCATACAGCATACCGCCAAGCCGTGCGTAGTAGTGGTCGGAGAGGAAACGTTTCAGATAGAGGTAAGCGGTGAGGGCGGTCAGCGACGTTTTCAGTATAAACAGCGGCCCCATCAGATAGGGGACTGCGCTTGTCGGAAAGGGTAACGTCAGCCAAAAGAACGGCGAGAACAGCAGGTAAAAGCTGTAACTGCCTATAAAGTTTGCACCCAGGTCAGTGTAGTGATTCCAGAGAATGTCCCCACTGCGGACAGCCTCGTGCGCAAGCTTATAAAACGGTATCTGCTGGACGTTATAGTCCCCCAAAAACATAAAAACGCCACCGTTATAGACGATAAACGGCAGAAATATCGCTGTAGAAATACCGAGCGCCATCAAAAAAGTGGCAAAACTCGGTG
Source organism: uncultured Oscillospiraceae bacterium (assembly GCA_964370205.1). Taxonomy (GTDB): domain Bacteria; phylum Bacillota; class Clostridia; order Oscillospirales; family Ruminococcaceae; genus DAMCAP01. The sequence goes on from CAYJIK010000013.1 coordinate 27,346, forward strand.
AGAGTTTTCTTTTACTGTTCATTTATGTAATCACTGAGCTTGGTATTGCCAAACACAGTGTACCCCCTTGTTATGTTGTGATTTAGATAAGCTTCTTTATTATGTCGTTATTATAACACACAGCGCCAATGGTAGCAATAACAATAGCAGCCACCCACACAAAACCCGAACACGTTTTCTATGCAAAAGGGAAGCTTTCTGACTGCGTCAAAGATGTCCGTGATACCAAAGGTATTACTTCATACAAAAAGTATTACTGCACGGCTTTTCCTTGCGGAAAGCCTCCCTCACGCACAGAAAATCTTCGACCTCACACATCGTCATTTAGTTTTGCGCCATCACTTTCAAAGTTATAGGTCAGCTGTAGCCGAGTGTGAGGCGTGTTCGGATAATATATGTCACCCTAGCGTGGCTTTTGATTTAGTCAAGTGCCGATGGCAAACATTTTGTTGTCACAAATTACGTCAATTCGTCCCAATCCAAAATTGTTACATTGACATTACAACTGTTCGGTGTTATAATTCGGATATCAACAATTATCCGTATAAACTTATGAATGTAAAAGGAGCTAATATGAAGCTTAAAAAGGGTAAAAACAAAGGTTTTACTTTGGTAGAACTTATAATCGTCGTGGCGGTTATAGCTGTCTTAGCGTCGGTGCTCGCACCTCAGTATCTGAAGTATGTGGAGAGGACTAGGGAGGCTAACGATGTACAGGTCGCTACTTCACTGATGAGAGCCGCTAGTGTTGCGGTGCTAGATCCACAGAATACTGCAATCATCCCCGGTTACTATTACGTGTTTGAATGGCGTACAGGTGAAGATATTGAAGGGTTACGTAACAGTTCTGTTATCCGCATGGGCGAAGCCTCAAAAGGTTCAGGCGGTGAGGGGATTACTGCTAACGCATACACTTACAATGAAACCCCACCTGCGTCTGATAACTGGGCAGCAGCAGAGGGACGTTTTGCCAGAGATATATGTAATGTCATGGGCTGGACGAGAACTGTAAGTTCACAAGGGACTGTCAATGTTGGCGACGCAGAGTCTGAAGCAGGTAACGAGATGAACTTCCGCTTTGCTATCAACTCGGAAACCACCGAGATAATTATACTTGACGAAACCGGCAACTATAATCCCGATAATCCGTGGATAGCTAAGCTTGGCTTGGATTCGGCAGTACGATAGTACGGGAAAGGAAACGAAACTATGAAGAAGAATAACAATAAAGGTTTTACCCTTGTAGAGCTTATCATCGTTGTAGCTATAGTGGTGACACTGGCAATGGTACTTGCCCCCATGTACGGTCAGTATGTCGAGCGCTCACGCCAGGCAAATGACCTGCAAGTTGCAACCAACCTTATGAGAGCCGCAACAGTAGCTGTCGCTGACCCGCAGATTGAGTGGAATATGAGCGAAGAAATGACTATACGTTGGACATTTAGCGGTGCACTATCTGTGGGTAGATGGGATTCTGTTGATGATCCAAGAGAGGAAGCCATGCTAAACGCTGTAGCCCAAACTATGGGATGGGTGGACGAAAACGGTGTTTATGACCCTGACTTAGTACCCACACCCGAATCCGCCGCAGGGCGAGATGTAAGCACTTCAACCGGATATTCCCTCGGCTTAAGATTGACCCCGATGACAGGTGAGTTTGAATATTTAAGGTCAGACGGAGGACTGATGACACAAGCGCAGATAGAAGCTTGCAGATGGTATAGCGATATAGGACTGCTAAAGGATTAGCGGACTTACATCGTTTTAGGTAAATACATAAACGCCGATGTGATATCACATCGGCGTTTTCTGCGTAAATCTATGTTAAAGTGTTTTTTTAAAAAAGCGGAGGGAATGGGGGTTTGGGGGCAAACCGTCAGGGTTTATCCCCCATTTAGATAACCCCGCCGTGCGGGGCGTTAGCTTGTCAGCGCTTTTGACAAGCTAACGCCGATGTGATTTCACATCGGCGTTTTTATATACACTTTACCTTAGACTGCGCTAAACCAACCTCTTACTATCCGGTCTGAATATATTATCGGCGTAGGTGACCGCT
>CAYJIK010000013.1:29501-37590 GCA_964370205.1 uncultured Oscillospiraceae bacterium
CTAAACCAACCTCTTACTATCCGGTCTGAATATATTATCGGCGTAGGTGACCGCTTGCATGTACATTTCGAGGATTTTTTTGCTGTCTATGCCGTATGCGGTGCAGAAGTTTTCCACTTCCACCCAGTTGCTGTCTTCGTAATGCCTGATACAGTCCATTATATCTGCCATGAGTTTGTCTTTGCGCTCCAGAGCTTGTCTTATGTTCTCAGACAGTTCCAGTCTGCTGAGTAGCTCCACGAGGGAATCCTCCATGACATTGAGCACAGTGGACATCATACCTACGAGGTACATGTCGTTTGCTCGCTTTTCATGACCGAGCATCCTTATGATTCTCTCACCGATAGTGGCTCTTATCAGTGATTTCTTCGCAAACTCGTTACCGCCCGCCCCTGACATGTCACGGAGTAGCAGGAGGAAAACCCACTTTCTTATGTCGGTTGCACCGAGACGTACAAGCGCATTTTGCACCGAATTTATCCTAAAACCTCTATAGTAGCTGGAGCTGTTGGCGTAGACGAGGAGCTTGTAGATCATGCTGGCGTCTAACTCCACAATGCTTGCCAGCCTGTTGTAGTCCATGTCATGGCGCTCCACTTCCTTGAGCATTCGCCCGTAGGTGGAGCTTGCTATCTGAACGCTGGACTTGGACAGCATCATTGGCTTACTGAAGTGGTAGCCTTGAAACAGGGTGTACCCTTCCTCTATTGCGCTCTCGAATTCCTCAGCAGTTTCAATCTTTTCGGCAAGCATCATCTTGCCTTTATATTTTTTAGGCATCGCCGCTCTTTTCTCAGACGATACCAGTGAGTAGTCAGCTTTTATTATGTCGATATAGTCGATAAGGTCGTTAAAGCTACCGTCGTCTACAAAGTCATCAAGCGCAATGGTGTACCCCTTTTCTTTGAGCTCTTTTATGCGCTCTATTACAGCGCTGTCAACTTCCACATCCTCAAGTATTTCAAGTATAATGTCTGAGGGGTTTAGAAGAAGTACGACATCGGAAAACAGTGTCTGCTTATCGAGATTTATAAAACCGAATTTTGCGTTTGTTACATTTCTAAACTCAAACTCGGATAGCATGTTAGCTATCAGCTCTTTTGACGCTACATACCCGTCCACTCCGGGGAAGAAGTTGGCCTCACTGTTGCGGTAAAGTAGCTCGTATCCGTATACGGTTTTGTCTTCGCGGAATATTGGCTGCCTTGCTAAATAAACTTTCATATCCATTGTAAAACCATGCTTTCTGTGGGCACATAGTGCGTGTCAAATCAAATGTTTTGTGTACATGTTAGAGATTATCTGTTTCGGAGATTGAAAAATAAAACTTAAAGGCATTATATCACAAAATAGTTAGTTTTGCAATGCAAAAACCTGGAAAACAGCATTATAAGCAGTTACTTTGCGTTAAATCATACCAAAATGGGGTGAATTATTGTGCGTTTTGCATAAAAAAGCCTTGTGGTGGAGCTACCACCACAAGGCTTAAAAGCTGGATTATTTTTGCAGTTTGTATATGTCGCTGTACTTCTCGGTAAGGTAGGAGAGGAAGGGTTTTGCGTCAAGTGTGCCGTGACCGAGTTTGCCCATAAGCTCAGCGGCACTGTAAAGACTGCCGTGGCGATGGATATTCTCAAAGAGCCACTTGTTTATTTCGTCAAACTCACCCGACTTCACCTGTGAGTGCATTGAGGGTATATCTCTCTTCATTGCGTCCAGCATCTGACCGCCGTACAGGTTGCCAATGGTGTAGCTTTGGAAGTAGCCGACCAGACCCATTGGCCAGTGGACATCTTGCATTAAGCCCTCCGCGTTATTTTTCGGGGTTACGCCGAGGTAGTCGGTGTACTTCTTATTCCAAGCGTCGGGTAGACTGTCAAACGTCACTTTGCCGTCAAACAGGTCACGCTCCAGTTCGTAACGGATGATGGGGTGGAGGCTGTATGTAACTTCGTCCGCTGTTATGCGCTTCAGGCTTCCGCCCACCTTGTTGACCATCAGGTAGAACTGCTCTGCGGTAATGTCCCCGAACTCAGGGAAGGTCTCCTGCACCATCGGGAAGAAGTACTGCCAGAACTCACGGCTCTTTCCGAGGATGTTCTCGTAAAATCTTGCTTGACCCTCATGGAAACCGCCCGAGTTACCGCCCCACAGGTGATACTTTACTACTTCGTCATCGGAACTGTAGTTGTAAACGGCGTGGCCAATCTCGTGCAGTTGCGAGAATACTCCGAACTTGAAGCCGGAGGGGTTGGAGGTTACTCGTGAGTCACGAGGGCCGATTGTGGTGGTTACAGGGTGCAGTATCTTGCCGTAGGAACTGCGCTTTGTGTTAAACCCGACCTTCTCCACTATCCGCTTGGACAGCTCGTAGACCTTCTCTGCGTCGTAATCGGCGTTTAGTAGGCTGTCATCTATTTGGACATCGGACGCTTTAATGCTTTCTAAAAGCGGTACCAGACCTTTGCGTAGCACGTCGAACTCTCTGTCCACCACCTCTACTTCAAGCCCCTCATCGGTTAGCCCCATGAGGACACCGAGAGGGTGTGCGTTTTTGTCCATGTGGTTAGCAACCTGTTTTTTAAGTTCGAACATCTTGATGAGCGACGGCTTTAGCATCTCGTAGTCGGACACTTCGAGTGCCTTCATCCACAACCGCTGTGTCTGCGACCCCATAACGGATAGTTCCATTGTAAGCTCTTTGGGCACTAGGTTCCGCTGTTCGTAACTGCGTAAAAAGCGCTTTACCATCGCTTTTTCATATGGGTTGTCAACGTTTGCGTCCTTGAAATAGTTGTAAAGCTCTTTCGCTGTACCGCTTGTCATCAGCTCAACCTGCTTTTTGGACAGATAGCTCATGACCTGTGTGCGAAAAGGCGCACCTTCCTCGGGCATGTCCTGCCATTGGTCACGTCCGCATAGACCTGAAAGCGATCCCAAATATCTGCTCTCCTCCAGTAGGGCGTTTAACGCTATAATTTTCTCGTTGTTCACTGTGTTTCCTCCCTTTCATATTTTGTGGTGACCATACAGGCTCACTGTCTGACGAAAAACAAACGGTGGAACTTGTGTGGCTACATGTTATAAAAAAGCAACACCAACCGTTTACCAGATAGTTCATTCCTTTTGCTTAACCATCGGTAAACTTAAGGGGTGCACTAATGCTGTAAAGGTTGGTGTTGCCTGTTCTACGTTTGTGGGATTCGGTGGGTATTATTCTTCTATAACTGTGACGCTGTTGATTATCATTGCAGTCACAGGGCTTTCGCCGTCAACTGGGGTGGTGCTGATGGCGTTTACTACGTCCATGCCCTCTTCTACAAAGCCGAATACGGTGTGTAGACCGTCAAGCCACGGTGTGCCACCACGCTCTTTGTATACGTCTATAACATGCTCGGGGAAGCCTGCCGCTTCAAGCTGAACGAGAATTTCGTCGCTTATGGTTTCGGGGGAAGCATTTACTATAAAGAACTGGCTACCGTTAGAGCTGGGCTGGCCTGTGTTAGCCATTGACAGTGCGCCTGTGAAGTTAAACAGGCTGAGCGAAAACTCGTCTTCAAAGCCTTCGCCCCAGATGCTCTCGCCGCCCATGCCTGTACCTGTAGGGTCGCCACCCTGTATCATAAAGTCGTTTACAACACGGTGGAATATCTGACCGTCATAGTATCCGTTTTTGGCGTGGGTCACGAAGTTTTCCACTGCCTTAGGTGCTAGCTCAGGGAATAGTACCAGCTTTATCTCGCCCTCAACTGTATCCATGGTCACACGTACAACTTCTGTACCTGTGGGGTCTAGCTGATAAAGTGGGTAGTCGTCCCAGTTGATTTCCAGTACTTCGGGGGGGACTGATGCAGGAGGTTCGCTGACTGAGCCGCTCTGTGTGGAGGAGGTGTCAGCAGGGGTGGAGGAGACATCCCCCGAGGAGGACGGTGAACAGCCGACTAACACGACTGCCATCGCCATTAAACATAGTAATATGCGCATATTGTTGTCCTTTCTTTGGGCGTGGATATTTTGGTGAAACATAGGTTGTCACAAAATTCCACAATAAAATGATAAAAGCATAATACCACACCGACAGTGTGATAACAAGAAGATAAAAGTTAAAAGTTTGTTAAATTGCAGTTTTGTTTTGTATTTTGGAGGTTTAATACACGGGGAGAGGTGCTCTTAGGGGCGCAGGGGCGAGAGGAGGCTCGGAGATGATGTGGGGGGGTGGGGGTGGGTGGGGAAGCCCGAGCCTTCGGGCGGCGGGCGCCCCGACGTTGTTATTTACGCTACCTTTATATCCGAGCGCCGAGCTTCGTCTTCGTCTAAGACTGTGTAAAGTGTCCGCTTTCTAGAGTTTGGGTGCAACTGCGGACACTACACGGTGATTCTTTGCAAGGTCCTTGTGGACGGTAATATCGGAGTACCCGACTCTTTCCAGTATGTCCCGCACTTCCTCCCACTGGTTGTACCCTATTTCAAGCAGTAAATGCCCTTCAGGCTTTAAAACAGAGATGACATTCTCCGCCAAACTGCGGTAGAACACAAGACCATCACTTCCTCCGTCCAGTGCAAGGTCGGGCTCGTGCTGTACCTGTGTGGACAGTGTACCCATATCGGCGGTTTTTATGTATGGAGGATTGCAGAGTATCATGTCTTGGGGCGGAAGATTAAGCGGCTCCAGGACATTTTCATGGAGCACTTTAATTCTGTCTTCAAGGGAATGGAAGGCAATGTTTGATGTGAGAAACTGCAGTGCCTCGGAAGAAAACTCCAACGCTGTGAGCTTTGCTGTGGGGACATTGAGCGCAACCGCTATGGCGACACAGCCACTGCCGCTGCAAAGGTCGGCTATGTCTGTGTATCCGTGTTGCTCAGCTAATGATATAGCTATGTCCACAAGCGTCTCGGTGTCCTGCCGTGGTATAAGTACACCCTCGCCGACAAATAGACGTATACCGTAAAACTCCCACTCGCCCAGTAGATACTGTAGCGGATAGCCTGTAGACAGGCGCTTAACCGCTCCTTTTAGTAGGAAAACCTGTTCGTCGGTGAGTATGAGGTCGGGGGAGATCTGCTCGTCTTCACGACTGAGAAAGCCTTTGACAAGCTGTGACAGGTCAAAGTCGGCGGTGTCCTGTGTCAACATGGATTTTAGTTCGGGGTATAGCTTTGAAAGCTTCATAAGTACTCTTCCTTTCGTGGTCTACCATCTATCCTCCGTTTTGTCGGACGGTATGCAGGGGGTCATAGCGGCTATTGCCACTTCTATCATGCTGTCGTCCGGCTCTGCGGTGGTGAGCGCTTGTAACCACATACCGGGGGCGGATATTGCACGTGTAAGTATATTGTCATGCCGACCGGCAAACTTGATTATTTCGTAGGAGATGCCGACGACCACAGGTAGCAAAAGCACCTTGAGCACTGTCCGCAGTAGCAGACTGCCCCAGCCGAGAAACGAAAAGGTCACAGCGGACACCACCATTACTATAAGCAGAAAGCTGGTGCCGCAACGTGGGTGAAAGCGTGGGCAGTCTCTCACATTCTCGACGGTGAGTTCCATGCCACGCTCGTAGCAGAAAATAGTCTTATGCTCCGCTCCGTGGTACATAAATACTCGTCTGATGTCCTCCAGTCTGCTTATAGCCACCAAATACAGCACAAACAGCGTGATTTTAACTGTGGTTTCCACAAATGAGAGTACCGTTTCGTTCGGGATTATTGACTGGAAAAAGCCTGTGATGAATGTCGGCAACACGAAAAACAGCCCCACCGCCAGACCAATCGCCATAATCAGCGCAATGTAGGTTATTATATCTGTCGCCTTGTCGCCGAATTTGTTCTTTATCCATCTGTCCAGTTTGCTCTCGTCATCCAGCTCTATCTCCGCCATGTCGGCGGATTTCATGAGGCATTTGTACCCCAGCATCATCATGGACACAAACTCGAATGCACCACGCACAAACGGTGTCTTTTTATGCCACGGTTTTCCACCTTTATGTGTCTGCCATTCGCTTGTGACAATTTCACCTTTTGGGTTGCGCACCGCCATAGCGGTGACAGAAGGGCCTTTCATCATTACTCCCTCAATAAGCGCTTGACCGCCTATTGAGGTCTTATGCGCCCCTGATTGTTCTTTACTCATTATAAAACCATGCACTAGTACACACAAATCAGCTGTTAAGAGCGGCTTCGTGTGTGCATTGTTACCTTTCTGTTTTTGTTTCTCAAAATTTGACTTATACCTCCTGATAGAGGTGTGGGTTTTGCGCGCTTTTTGTAACTATATCGTGTGCGTCCTGAATTTTGGACGGTTATTTTTGCGTGTTTTCCTCGGGGGTAGTGGGCGGTACATGGGGGAGGTTTATCGTTACCGTTGTGCCTTCGCCCAGCTCTGAGGTGAGTTCAAGCGTGCCACCGTGTAGCTTTACTATTTCGTCCGCTACCGCAAGCCCTATGCCTGAACCCCTACGTGTGAGGTTAGCTTTGTAGAATTTATTCTTGATTTTCGGGAGGTCATCGGGGCTTATACCAAGCCCGCTGTCCGACACCACTATTGTGGTACTGTCCCCCATATTGCGTGCGCTCACCTCGACAGTGCCCTCGGGGTCGGAGTACTTTATGGCGTTGTCCAGTATATTTGTAAACACCTGACGTAGACGGTTAGCGTCCCCTGTCATGATGCCGCTGTCCTCATTCTCATCATATATAAGCTCTATGCCCTCTCTGCGTGCTCTTTCACTGTACATCAGCACCGCCTCGGACAGTTCAGCGATAATATCTATCTTTGTAAGGCGAAGTATCATGCGCCCCGACTGCATACGTGAAAAGTCGAGCAGTTCCTCCACCATAAGGGACAGCCTGTCCGTTTCCTTTAGTATGACATTCATGCCCTGTTTAAAGGTTGTCGTGTCCTCGCCCTCGGTGTGGGGCATGTCGGAGAGTATCGTCTCGCCCCAACCCTTTATGGCGGTGAGTGGTGTTCTAAGTTCGTGGGAAACGGAGGAGATAAAGTCGTTTTTCATCTTGTCGGCGTTACCTAGCTCGTTTGCCATGTGATTTATTATGTCACACAGCTCACCGACTTCATCGTTGTTCTTTTTGGTTAGCCTTGCGGAGAAGTTGCCCTCTGCTATATTTCTGGCGGTTTTGCCGATTTCACCGATTGGTAGCACTATGGAGTTTATAAAGTAAAGTCCGCTTATCAGCACAAAAAACACGATAGCCGCACCTACAAGTAGCGCTATGACCACGATATACGTCACCGTTTCGTCCACGTTGCTCATGGACACTATCAGGCGTACCGCCGCAACCGATTCGTTCTCCACAGGAGTGAGCGCAGTCACTGCCATGACATTCTCTTCACCCAGCCTCCCCTGATATTCGCCGACAAACTGCTCAGTCGCCAGTTCAAAGTCGGGGAGGTACAGGTCGTCCACATCAAATCCCGAGGACGTAACAATAACATCCCCCGAAGGCCCCAGTGCCATCAGCTCCATCTGCTCTTTCTTGTCAAACCCTTCAATGACATCTCGCACGTCACGGTCAAAGTCGGAGTAGGGGGTTTCGATGCTTTCGGCTAGGACGGTGGTGATAGTCTCCGCTTGCGCAATGAGTGTTTGACGGACAGAATTATAGTAAAACTCACGGACACTGAATGCTAACACAATCTCGATAACCACGAGCACGATAAGTATGATGCCGAGGCTGTTAAACAGCCACCTAGCGGTTATGCTTTGCTTTCTTGCCATGCTACTCCTCCTTTCTTTGGGGGTTGTTTGTATATTTCACGAAAAATAGCGAATTTATGCAGTAGAGGAAGATAGGGGCGCAGGGGCACCTGCCGGCTGACCGCTCCTTTGATGCCCCTACTCGCTCCATTTGTAACCGAAACCCCAAATGGTCACGATGTGTACGGGGTTTGAGGGGTCGTCCTCTACCTTTAGGCGCAGTCTGCGAATGTTTACGTCCACTATCTTGACATCTCCGAAGTAGTTGTCCCCCCATACTGCGCTCAGTATCTCGCTGCGCTCCATAGCAACGTCGGGGTTTGACAGAAACAGTTCCATTATCTGATATTCCACTTGGGTAAGGTCGATAA
>CAYJIK010000014.1:0-37347 GCA_964370205.1 uncultured Oscillospiraceae bacterium
TGCAAAATTATTCTTCCGTGGTTACATGATGTTACACTTTTGATGTTGGCATAATAGAATTACTATCTTAATGATTGTATTAACGATTATACTCTCCTTTATTTCATTTTTTTGTTGCTAAAGATGTTTCGTTAAGCAGTATTTTGGAGGAGGATTTTTTACATTTGACTGTACTTGTCAACGCAAGACTTCCCCGTGTGCTCGCAATACTTTGCACAGGCATAGGCATGAGCATTGCAGGACTTATTATGCAAAATCTTTGTATGAATAAGTTCGTATCACCTACGACAGGCGCTACCATTTCTTCCGCACAGCTTGGTATTGTTATAGCAATGCTCTTTATGCCAACTGCAACTTGGCCGTGAGGACAGTTTTCGCTTTTATCTACGCAAACCACTTCAACATTGTGGGTATGGGTGAGAGCTTTTCAACCAGCCTCGGTGTCAACTATAAAGTTGTAATGTTCGGGGGACTTTCAATCGCCGCTGTTATTACGGTAAGTGTTGTTGTAACTGTCGGTACTAATTCTTACATAGGGCTTATTGTTCCGAATATATTCGCCATGTTTAGAGGTGACAAAATCCGTGGTAGTATCTTAGATTTCGGGGTGTTCGGTGCGATGTTTGTGCTAATTTGTGACATGATAGGTAGGGTGGTTATAAGATCTTATAAAATGCCCATAGAGCTTATATCGGGGATAATCGGCAGTCTGATATTCATTGCACTTCTCTTTACACGCTTAGACTCAGGCAAACCAAAGATAAAAAAAGAGGTGGTAAGTAGCAATGTCTAAAACAATAACTCTACCAAACCCGACTCTTTAAATGAAACCCAAGAAAAAACCATTTACATCAGCACAAAAAAAGACTGTCCTTACAATTATCAGCGTCATTTTCACTGTTACATATCAGTTTATCTTTGTAGATATGAGATTTTTCGACTACGCAATGCATATAAGAACACCTAAGCTTGTCACAATGATAATCGCTGCTTTTTGTATAGGCACTGCGAGTATTGTGTTCCAGTCTATCATTAGAAACAGAAATAAAAAAACTGTTTTCTCTATTAATGGCGGTAGTACTTATGCTATCTATTGCCGGATGCACACGCCCTCTGAACCTCCACACCATCGGCAACCACACCTACTCCGACACCGGCAGACACCAGTGTTGCTACACCTCCTGTAGAGCCGACAACCGCAGATACTGTAACCGTTACTGTTACAGACGCTGAGAGTGCGCCTATTGATATTGAATTTTCCGCAATGCTGAAAGAATTGTTGTGCTTAACTGGCAGACAATGGACTTTTTAGATGCTGTTGGCATGGGCGACAAGGTTGTTGGTCTTATCAAGGGCGGTTCTTACCCTGACCATCTGGCAAAGTATGTTGAGAATGAGGAAATCGTGAATGTAGGTAGCATGAAGGACCCCGATATGGAAGAATCATGTCCCTACAGCCTGACATCATCTTCACAAGCGACAGAATTGAGAGCATGTATGAAGAGATGAGCATGATAGCTCGACCATGTGTGCATATATTAACTACGAAGCCGGCTTTATGAACAGCTACAAAGAGCTTGCACAAAGCTCGGGCAAAAGTTTAGGGTGCACAGCTATCACGTTATAATGGGCACTGTATATCATGGAGTGCATTCAAAGCAATGCCCCGACACTACTCAAAAGCTAAACGCTCTCCACCTCTATGCCAAGCGCTTCAAATAACTTAAATACCTTGCGGTTTGTTGCCATGATGGTTGCCTTCTTTAGGTTCTTAAACTGGGACAGCTCCTGCTCGCTCACCTTCTTGAGGTCGTAATAGTCGTCCTCCCCTGTCCAGTCGGGGATAATGTAGGTGTATATCATATTTCCGCCGTCCATGTCGATTTTCGTTATTTCATCGGCGAGATGTCGGGGGATAGGTAGGCTTTTGAAGTAGTTTATGACAGGACGTAGGGGGGTATGGCTGTAGGTGTCGATTTTACCGGGGTAGCGCTTTGCGAATTCAAGTAGGTCAAAGATTGGGGTGAGTAAGTTTTTGTGGTATAGTTCCTCTAAAATGCAGAGTTTGAAGTTTAGGTTGTCAAAGTGGAGGGCGTCCTCTATCGGTGTGATGTCATATAAACCGTCCTTTATCTTCTTTTCCGGGAGGGTGAACATCGCCATAAACGCAGTGACGGCAAATCTACCCTTGTCGTTGTAGACCTGCTCGTCGTCGTCCACATATGTATCAAAGTTAATAAAGTCGCCGCTGCTCAGATATCTGTACGGGGCGAGTGCCGCCGCCGGGAATAGCGTTTCACTGTCCTCACGGACTAGGATTTCCATTGTACAAGTAGACCTTGGTACGGCAAACTCCCCCCTTATCTCGTGATGTTCAGGTGGTGTGTCAAGGAATACCGCCATGCTCATTACTTGGGGTTCATCCTCTCTGTACTCGTTCATCTCTTTTAGGTATTCGACCTCTGAGGTGGTGAGCCGAAAGCTCAGACCATGCTCGTGGAAGGTGTAGTAGATGTTGTGGCTAGGTTTTGCGTGCTCGTGTTTACCGACTATAACGTCCGCTTCGCTTATCTCGTAGTCGCCGAGGACTTTTGCCAGCTCCTTTGCGGACAACGGGAACTTCATCTTCTTTTTGCCTATCACAATCTGCTTGCCGTCAAATACAAGCTCTGCAAGTTTGTCCGACTTGTTGGGGCGTGGTTCATCTATCAGCCACCGCTGTAGGTTTTCCATGCCCTTCACGCCCTTACTTGAATCGTAGCTGTACGACAAAATCAGCGGAACAAATGTCGTGTTTAGCTGTTCGCCCAGTCGTGCTATCGTTCGTTTTAGGTCGTAGACATTGCCAACGTCCGCTATAATGCCGCCGTCCTCTATATGTAGATCAGCCGTGCCGTCGGCGTTTCGGACGAAGGTGATGTCACGGTTTCGGCTATACTCTTTTGCAATGTCAAATTCGCCGTTTTCTCCTCTGTTTGGGTAGAAGGTGATGACTATACGCCTGTGGTTGTCAATTTCCTCGTCGGACAAGCCGAACAATGTGTCCTGTCCCTGCTTATTTGAGAGGACGAAGCCAATTTTGACATCCTCACCCTCCTTGTGGGTGACGCCGATTTCAGCGAGGAAGTTTTTAACTGATTGTGGGTTGGGGTGATTTGACATCTGTACGTTTCCTTTCTATTTTTATTTATTAAACTTTATTGTTAATCATTCCACATCAATCTAATTTGTTCAGTATGAAAAGATGTGGGACGATGTGGGCATAGTCCCGAGACTTTTCGGGTTGATGATGCTTGGCGGCATATAGGTGAACGTGCCGATGGATTTTGTAGGGGCGGATTCCATATCCGCCAAAAAATGCTGTGCAAATACAATCGGGACGATGTGGGCATCGCCCCCTACTCTTCTATGCTACCTCTCGTACTCTGCTTCAATAAGTGGTAAGTCCGCTGGATTATGTGCCACCCACTGGACTGTGTAAAGTGTAAGTTCCATCATATCCTCCTCGCTTGTATCCGAGTTTAAGTTCTTTATGATTTTTGCGGCGGTTTTCAGCCGAGTGTCGCCTATCGAGGTGGGTGAACTTAGGTATCTATATAGGGTCTGCGCCATTATGTCAAAATCGCTGTCCCAGTTTAGGCAGCCATTGCGCAGAACTTCATTGTTAAGTCTACCCATAATTCGCACACACTCGCCCTGCCCTGATTTTGCTCTGCCGTGACTCGGGACAAGGGAGTCCCACAGCTTGTCAAACTGCTTTGTGGTGTCTCCGTACTCCTTTACCTTTTTATCGGACTTGCCGCCTTGCTTTTTCTTACGCTTAGGTGGTGTGATACCGATTATCTTGTACAGTTCACTGTATGCACTGTCACATTCACGCATGAACTCCTCCCTCAGACGGTCACGGCCACGCTCGTACTCCTCGCCCCTTCTCCTAAGCAGCTCTTTTGCTTCTTCTGTTACAGTCGCACCGTTCGCTACCAAAAACTCCGTCAGTTTAAGCAGCTCTGAGGGGCCCGAATTTCCGAGTGCAAACGCAAACTCTAAAGGTGTAGACACCTCGCCGTAAACATGCCCCTCTGCAAGTGGGGTGTTGACATCCAGCCCGTGCTTCAGCAGTTTTTCCACAGTGGGGATATGCCCAACCGTCACCGCATCATGCAATACAGTTTGAGCGTCATCGCTATAGATAAACAGATCTGCCCCGAGTTCTATCAACAGGTCGAGGTTGTCGTCGTTCCACTTTATGGCGGAGAACGCAGGGGTCATACCTCTGTAGCCTCTGTAGTTGATGTCGCACCCCTGCTCCCCGAGCCAAATGGCAAACTCACGGTATAGATTGTCACACCCGAAAGCGTTTGTGCCATGTATCACGGCGTTTATCTCACATCTGTCAAACACCGCTTTACATTCGTCAAGATCACCCCTCGCCAGTATCTCTTCAAAGTCCTTAAAAAGTGTTTTTCTTTTCTTCGCCATGTTCTACCTCCCTATGTCATGTAACGCTTTCACCATATATCAATAGCTTCCAATAGTCAATGTGCCGATGAGCACATGTCATAAATCAGGCGGACATTTTATGACTTTAGAGCAGTGGAATAATGTAGTCGAGTGATACTTGTAGTGGTGGCAAGAGTAGAAGCCTTGCCCTATATAGAGGCTGTGCCTTGGAAGTAGGAGTTTGAACGCAAGACTAATGTGGTAGATAGACGTAAGCTCTTGTCTAACGATGTTTGTATAAAGTTAACTTCTTGCTTATACCCCTCAATATTCATAACTTTAAATATTTCTTTTTGAATTAACTCGAGGTGATCTAGGGTTAAAAAATAGGACTAAACACAAAAATCATCGTTACTGATTTGCTATCCTTATCCCTATTGTAACAGCATATTACGTCAGCCGAATAGAAAAACGCGCACTTGAAAAGTTGCGTGCGTCACTCCAGACATCGTAAAGGTGATGCTTTTCTCAGCTTTGATAGGTGGGGTGAAATACCGTCTAAACCGCCACTACATGAGAACGAACTTTTAAACCGTTAATTAGTTTGCTTAAATGAGACGTTATAATAAACGCACCTCCCTCGGCTCATCGTTGATGACTTCGGGAGGTGCGTTTTTAGTGGTTAACTATGTTTAGAGGTAGTGGGATGCCGTGTGTTAGACATTTTCTTCCCACTGTGCGTAAAAGGTGGTGTTCTCGTTTATTGTGATGTATTGGTTTGTGTTATACAGTTGACCCTCACCTTCTGCGTCGGTTGTCCAGCCTAATAGAGTGTAGCCATGCTTGATGATATCAATATAAAAAATCATATCTGTGTCATATGTAAGCCCTACCGGAACTGACATCGAAAAATAAGGATTAATGCTGTTGCCATCGTGGCTGCCGCCGTTAGTCTCAAACTTGATGGTCACATTCTCATTAGACTGCCAGATAGCGTAAAGTTTCACATCAGATGTGATATTGTTAATCTTTGCGTTGGGCATGTAAACCACTTCGCCACCTGCTTCTGTGCCCCAGCCTTTAAAGGTGTAGCCGTATCTCGAGGGTTTTACCCTTGCAAGCTTAGCGCTATCTCCGTAGGAAACTTCACGTTCAGTCAAACCGACAAGTTCATACTGCACGTTTTTCTCGTAGCCTGTGTGATAGGTGATGGTAGGGTTTTCTTCCCAGATAGCGTACAGATTTAGGTCTTCTTCCATACCTTTTATTGTAGCTTTAGAAGCATAAGCCACTTCACCGCCTGCTTTTGTACCCCAACCAATAAATGTGTAGCCGTCCCTTTCAGGCTTTGTATTTGTAACCTTGATGTTGCCACCAAAAGTCGTGCTGTGGGAGATTAGGCCTTCGGTGGTTAATGCTTCGTTGTTGAAGTAGCCTGTGCGGTAGATTACCTTGGGGTTCTTCTCCCAAATGGCGTACAGGTTTAAATCTTCTTGGAGTGCTTTTATAGTGTCTTTAGATTTGTAAACAGCGTCACCGCCTGCTATTGTACCCCAACCCATAAAGGTGTAGCCGTCTCTCTCAGGTTTTGTGGTTGTAACTTTGATGTTGCTACCAAAAGTTGTGAGATATGATGTTAAGCCATAAGCGTTGTATGCTTCGTTGTTGCTATGACCTGTGCGGTAGATCACCTTGGGGTTCTTCTCCCAAATGGCGTAGAGGTTCAAATCTTCGGTGAGCCCTCTTATTGTTTCTCTTGAAGAGTGAGCCACTTCACCATCTCTTTCCAGTCCCCAACCCATAAAGGTATAACCGTATCTTTCGGGCTTGTTTGTCCTGAGTTTGACGTTACTACCGTAAGGTGTATAGTGTGCTTTCAGTTCTTCGGTATAGTACTGCTCGTTGTTGCTGTGACCTGTGTGGTAGGTTACCAGAGGGTTCTTCTCCCAGATAGCATATAGGTTTAGGTTAGCTTCAAGATCTTCAATCTTTGCTCCGGGCTTATAAACCGCTTCACTGTCTCTTTCCAGTCCCCAACCTATAAAGGTATAGTCGTCTCTTGTGGGCTTGTTTGTCCTGAGTTTGACGTTACTACCGTAAGGTGTATAGTGTGCTTTCAGTTCTTCGGTATAGTACTGCTCGTTATTAGAGTGACCTGTGTGGTAGGTTACCAGAGGGTTCTTTTCCCAGATAGCATATAGCTTCATAGACTCAAGCGGTTTTACAAACTTGTGTCCTGACTCATAAACCACTTCGCCACCCTTTTCTGTACCCCATCCCACAAATGTATGCAGTGCCAAGGTAGGCTTTTTACCTGTGATGCTGATGTTCTTGCCGTAAGCCACGGAATGTGCTTTTAGGCCGTCCATGGTATACTGCTCATTGTTGCTGTGTCCTGTATAGTAAGTAATCGTAATAGTCTCATCCGCAAAGACAGGTACTAAAACAACACTCTCGGTGACTGTGATCTTGTCACCCTTCTGAACAAATGTATCACCGAACATCCAACCTGCGAACACCTTATCGTCAGCCGCCGGTACTGTTATGTTCTGGATAGTGTGCTCCAGTCCTGCGCCTACTTCAATCACTTCGCCGTTTTCGCCGTATGTAACGGTAAGCATTGTGCGCTCAAATACAGCGTGAAGCACTACGTTGCCGTTGACTTCTATGGGATTTCCACCTGCCAGTACCACTTCACCTGAATCCGGTACTATCCAACCCTTGAAGGTATGGTTTTCAAGTGTGGGAACAGCAGTTGTGATTTCGTACATACTTCCGCTCGGAACATAATAAGTAGCGTCGAAATCAAAGTCACCTTCATAAACTGCATTACCTATGTTGTAGGTTACATTTGTCTTATCAACTGTAACATCCCACACCTTCAGTGCGAAGAACTCGGGGACATTAACGTCGATGGGGTTTAGGTCAACGCCGAGTATTCTCGCCATCGCCTGAACTTCAGGTCTTGTCAGTAGACCGTTGATTTCTTCTATCGCCGCTCCTACATCATCAGCGTACATGGAAACGTCGTATCCGTACTTTATCTTTGTATCAAACGCATTAGCGTCTGCACTGATAACTGCGGAGTAGAAGTTGTTCTTGTAGCTGTGGCCTGTAGCTTCGACCTTTTCGCCTATGGTTATGCCTGTGCCCTTCTCTGTATGGAAGAACTCGGGGGACAGGTTGCCAAGGTACTTGTCAAGCACGTTTGCAAGCTGAGGGATATTTGCAAGCTCGCCCAGCAGTAGCTCGGACAGATTAACCTCGAAAGGCTCTGCGACGTAAAGTGTGGTTTCGTTCTCAAGACCAACCACTACATCAACCTTTGTTGCGTCCAGTATGTTAGTAACTGCACCGTACTGCTCAAGGCCTTCAGCAATGTCGCCCGGCTTTACAACAAGTGCAAGCTCGCTTTCGATTTTAGCCTTGATAGCATTGATTTTGCTGTTAGCGGTTGCCTTTAATTCGTCTATGTAAGCGTTTATCATCGCTTCGTACATAGGAAGGTTTGCTTTCAGCTCTTCGTACTGTGCCACTGCGGCGTTTACGTAGTTCTCTATCATGTCTATAGCCGCCTGTGCTTCCGCTATGGTGTCAAACACGCCTGCGTCGGTCAGTGCGTCCATTATGATGGTATAGAGCTTCATGATTTCGCCATATAGTAGCTCTCTCGCCTTAGCTTCAAGCCAGCTCTTCAGTTCAGGCAGTGCGTCTGTCAGCTTCTGCTCGAACATTGCCAGTTTCGCTCTGACATCAGCGGCAATTTCAGCGGACTCGTCAGCCGCTATCACCTTGACACCGTTTACCAGTGTTTCCAGTGTCATAGCTTCGATTTCTTCAGAGTTTGTCACGCCGAACACGCCTGAGATGTACTCCCAGTTGTCGCCGACGATTAGGTCGTTAAGGCCTGTTTCGACAAATATTGTCTCAACAAGTTCGTTTACCAAGTCATCATATGCGCCGTCTTCGGTGTTTATGACCTTGTGAATCTCTGTCATAACAAGGTCAACTATCTTTGCGTTTGCAAGGTCAAGAACTACGTCGCCGCCCAGACCAAGTAGGCCGTCGATAGCGCCTGCAAAGTTGCCCAAACTTACGTCAACACCCAGATAGGGTAGTAGGTAATCGTCAACTATCGCAAGTAGTTCTTCATTCGCAAGTATGTACTGTAGCACTTCTACAGTTTCGGAGGGGAGCTTTACGTTGTTGTCAACGAAGTTTTTGATGTCGGATTGGACCTTAGCTATTTCAGCCTTCAGTTCGCCCGCTATCAAAGCCTTCGCTTTGGTCTCAAACGCAAGTGCATATGCGTCGTTGGCATTCTTGATTTCTTCCATAATCTTCGCTATTTCTGCTTCGATTATAGCGTCAATGCCTAGGCTTTCAAGGATTGAGCCGGATATGGAGTTTTCAAGCCCGGAGGCTATTGCTTCCAGAGTGGGGATATCACCGAATAGTGAGCCGACTAAGTTGTTATCCAAAAGGCTCATTATGCCGTCGATGTTATCTAGGGTGCTTAGTGGAACAATATTGCTGACTAGCCCCCAGCCAAATGATATTTTATGTATACCATTTACCACACCTTTGTAAGTAGCATCATCAAGCAATTTAGTTTCTACCGCACTACTCACAGCGGTGTCATATTCGCCATTTGAAGCTGCAGTCTTGATGCTTGACAGTATCAGACCCTCGATAATCGCTTCCTGCTCAGGATATTCAGCGAATAGGGGGTATTCTTCTGCGTTTACAGCGTCTTCCACCGCTGTTTTAAAAGCATTGTAGTAGCCGCCCTTGCCGCTTACGATGCCGTCCACTATCATGTCGGTGGTGGAACCAGCCAATGTGGCGGTTAGTCTGTCAGTGAACTGCTTCTGTGTGTACCCTGTGTTCGGTGCATTATCATCTGCAGCCGCCGACTGCATCGGCACCGAGAAGAACATGCTGAACACCATCATGAACGAGAGTAGTGCGGAGACTACTCTTTTAGAAGTTCCGGTTTTTGCACTCATTGTTTTTCCTCCTGTTGTTTGTTGTGTTGTAAAGTCGTTTTTCGGCAACCGGTTGGCGTGTAACTTCGCCTGCTCTCGTACAAGTGCCCCTCCTCCACAAAGCACTAAGAAGTCCGAGATTTTCGGTTACATCATTTCTATTATGAAGTATATATGAATAAATTTAGTGTGTCAATCTAAATTGGGAGTATTTCGGCACACAAATTGACTTTTCATCCCAATTAAAATAAAGATTGTTACTTTCTAGATTTACCAATCAAAAATTTCACTAATTCACCAAAATTTTTGAAGCTAATATTATTAAAAATCACCAAAGCGCAAATCTTCACACACAAAACACTTTACCAAACTAACGAAAATCCCAACAACAAGTAACCTTACCACCTCCCCCATTTATAAACAAACCATGAAGAAATAATAAAGTTACACGAATTGGTTACACGTTTTTGTAACAATGTCACCTCCGACAAAACACCCACACCACCACCAAACCCACGCTACCCCGAACCACTTGCACCCATCCCGTGACAGCCCCAAACGCCAACCCAAATCTCCCCTTCTCATCCGACTTAGCCACAAAAGTTCCTCCAACAAAAAAGCCCCACCAACACTTTACGTATTGGTGGAGCTTTTGAGTAGTATCATATTAGAGGGTATCTACGCCACCGACTCAAACTGCGAGTTGTACAGTTCAGCGTAAAATCCGTTCTTTGCAAGCAGTTCATCATGTCCGCCTGTCTCGATGACATCTCCATCTTTCATAACCAGTATCAAGTCAGAGTTTTTGATGGTGGAAAGCCTGTGAGCGATTACAAACGAGGTGCGGTTTTGCATGAGTGCGTCCATAGCGTTTTGTATTTGAAGCTCTGTTCTTGTGTCTATGGACGATGTTGCTTCGTCCAGGATGAGCATGGGTTTGTCAGCTATCATTGCTCTTGCTATGGTAATCTGCTGTCTCTGCCCTTGGGACAGTTCCAGTTTGTCGCTTAGCACCGTGTCGTAGCCCTGCTCAAGTGTCTTGACAAAGTGGTGAAGTCCCACCGCCTTAGTTGCTTCAATGAGAGCGTCCTCCGTAACGTTTTCGGTGGCGTAAATAAGGTTCTCACGAAGTGTCCCCTCAAAAACCCAAGTGTCCTGCAATACCATGCTAAACTGGTCGTGGACATCTTCCCGTGTCACGTCGTTTATTGAAACGCCATCTATCAAAATATCGCCCGAGTTAAGCTCGTAAAAGCGCATTAACAGGTTTACCATAGTGGTTTTACCTGCACCTGTAGGGCCTACGATAGCAATCTTTTGCCCACTCTTTGCCGATGCGCTAAAGTCATTGATGATAATTTTGTCCGCCTCGTAACCAAAGCGTACGTTCTTAAACTCAACGTTACCCTTGACGTTTTTCAGTTCCTTGACCTTTCCGTTTTCATCGCTCATTTCCGCTTCTTCTAAGAAGTCGAACACCCTTTCAGCGGCGGCTGTACCGGACTGCAAATTTTGCATAGCTTGAGCAATCTGTCCAAGTGGCTGTGTGAAAAGCCTGATATAAACCATAAAAGCTACAATGATACCAAAGCTGATGTGTCCGTTCATAGCGAGGAGTGCGCCCACTATACAAACGCAGACATATCCAAAGTTGCCTATAAACGTCATCATCGGCATCATCAGACCCGACAGTGCTTGTGCTGTAAAGGCACTTGTTTTGAGTTGTTTGTTTATGGAATTGAAAATGTCTATCGCCTTTTCTTCGCCGTTGTACGCTTTCACCACCGTGTGCCCTGCGTACATTTCCTCGATGTGTCCGTTTATCTGCCCGAGGTGCTTCTGCTGATTTTTAAAGTGTTTTTGTGAGGTTTTCATTACTGCCATCATAAACACAAAACCTACAGCGGTGGACAGTATAGCGGTGAGCGTTAAAGCTATATTTGTCAGAAACATCATTAAAACAGAGCCGACAAGCAAGGTTACGGCGGAAATAAATGTACCCATCGACTGGGAAAGTGACTGCCCTACCGTGTCTACGTCGTTTGTAACCCTTGAGAGGACGTCACCCTTAGAGTGCTTAGAGAAGTACCCCATCGGCAGGCGGTTTATCTTGTTTGAAATGTCGGTACGCAGATTCTTAGCAGTCTTCTGCATAACAGTTGCGATTACTATGCCTTTCAGTACGGTCAGCACATAGCTGGTAGCATACACTATCCCCATAAACAGACCTATGGAAGTCACAGCGCTCATATCTATCATACCGCCGGGGGTGCTTATACCCTCTAAAATAGTGTCTGTCAAGCTTGTGAGCTGTCCCGGCCCTACCAATGTCAGTATTGACCCTAACATCGCAAAGACTATAGCCATAAGCATAAAGATTCTACTCTTTCTGATATAGCTTACCAACTTTTTGACGGTTAGCTTCATGTCCTTCGCTTTTTCACCGGTGCCACCCCGACCACCCGGACCTCTTTGGGTAGTTTTATTGTTATCCTGTGAGCCGATTTCGTAATTATCTTTAGCCATTGTTCAGTTCCTCCTCTGATAGTTGCGATAGAGCTATCTGCTTATAAACGTCACAGCTTTCAAGCAGGTTTCTGTGCTTACCCATTCCTACTATCTCGCCATCCTCAAGCACTATAATCTTATCGGCATCTTTAATAGTTCCTATCCTTTGCCCCACTATCAACATGGTAGCGTCGCCACACTCCTCTTTTAACGTCTCACGGAGCTTTCGGTCGGTCTTGTAGTCCAGTGCTGAGAAGGAGTCGTCGAATATGAATATTTCCGGTTCTCTGTACACCGCTCTGGCTATTGAAATCCTCTGCTTTTGTCCACCGGAGAAATTCCTACCGCCCTGTGCAACATAAGCGTTGTAGCTGTTATCCAAATTTGTTACAAACTCGGTAGCCTGTGCAACGTCTATAGACTCCGCAAGGTCATCACTTTCCCTCTGAGGGGAGTCGTTGTCGCCAAAAGCTACGTTTGACTTAATAGTCCCCGTGAACAGAACCGAGCGCTGTGAAACATAGCCTATCAGCGAGTTCAGTGCGTTTTTTGTGTACTGCTTTACGTTTCTGCCGTTTACCAAGACTTCACCCTCGGTAACGTCGTAAAACCTCGGTAATAGGTTGATTACAGTGCTCTTACCGCAACCTGTCGAGCCGATGAACGCTATTGTTTCGCCCTTGTGTGCTGTGAATGTGATATTTTTCAGAACATAATCCTCCGCACCGGGATACTTAAAGCTAACGTTTTTAAACTCTACTTCGCCTTGAACATTGTCTACACCCTCGGTGAAACTGCCTTCAGGTAGGCTGTCCTTGGTTTCTAGTACATCGTTTATACGTCGTGCGGACACGCTCGCTCTGGGCAGTAGCATGAACACCATTACAAGCATCATGAAGGACATGATAACCTGCATTGCGTAGGAGGAAAACACTATCATGTCAGAAAACAGCGTTATCTTGTCTGCACCTGCAGCCTCATTGATTAAAGCCGCACCCACAAGGTACACCGCCAAGGTCAAACCGCTACTTATCATTTGAATGCTCGGCATCAAAAAGGACATGGTTCGGGAGGTGAAAATGTTGGTCTTTGTAAGCGCTTCGTTCGCCTTTTCAAACTTGTCCGCTTGATAGTCCTCGGCGTTATAAGCTCTTACGACGTTTATACCGTCCAAACCTTCTTTTGATACTTTATTTATGTTGTCTGTTAAAGTTTGAAGTATCTTAAACTTTGGAATGGCTAGAGAAAGACATGTGCCGACCACCGCTAACAAAATCACAACCGCTATGCCTGTAACAATAGTCCACGAGCTGTTTTTCTCAGCAATTTTAGCTATAGCCCACACTGCTGTAATCGGGGCTTTTATGAGCATCTGCATCCCCATGACTATCAGTATCTGAACCTGTGTAATATCGTTGGTAGTTCTGGTTATAAGGCTTGCTGTGGAGAAGTTGTTGACCTCTTTCATTGAAAAGCCCATGACCTTCTCAAACATCCTTGACCTTGTTATAAAGGAGAAGTTTGCAGCAATGCTTGCGGCTGTCACAGCTACTGTAACCGATAAAATCAAACTGCCCACTGCACACAAAATCATGCTAAACCCTGCGGAATAAATGTCAGCCATGGCGCTACCCTCGGTTTGAACAAGCATGGTTATCTGGGACATATAGTCAGGCAAACTGAGGTCCAGGTAGACCTGCGCACATATAAGTATAACCGCAAGCGCTGCAAGGAGATACTCTTTAAGGGACAAACTTCTTATTAACTTAACCATTATATTCCTCCAAATCTAAAGGTGCATTTGCATCTAAAATCTCTCTAACTTTATTAAACTTCACAAATAAACTATCTAGCTCCTCCAGACCAAATACATCCACTATTTTCTCCATCGTCTGATACATGTTAGCCTGTAGTTTGTGCGCTAAGGCTACACCCTTTTCACTTAGATACAATATCTTCGACCTCGAATCTGTATCAGAATCCATCTTTTCCACCAAGCCTTTTGATTTAAGTCTCTTTATCAACACCGCCATCCTAGCGGAGCTGATTTTCAGACGTTTACATAGGTCTGACGACGTGAGCTTTTTCTCGTTTTCGTGCAGTAGTTTTATAACCGCTAACGCTCCAATCTCGCTCTTGTTCACTTCTTTAAATATCCTTTGTGGACTGTGCTTTTTAAACAACTCCAATGCCTCAAATACTTCTTCTCTTGTCGCCATGCAGTCTACTCCTTCATTGTTAAACTCTTCAAGCAGTTTGGATAGCCTTTCAATATGCTTTTGATTATGCACACGATAAGACAACTTCTCATAAACTAATGTTTGCAATGCAAACAATTAACTAACCTAGTTAGCATTATAGCAAAGCTAACCCGGTTAGTGGGTGAACTAATATGTGTTATTTTCTAAATATAAATCAGCTATTTTGTGATGAATTTATGAATGTCACCGAAATCAGAAAGGGTTGGCACCTATTTTAACAGGCATCAACCCTTGCAAACGCTGACTATTCTGACTTAAAGAGCATTTGACCCACCCTATGTGACCGTTTCAGTTTCTTCGGCAACAGCTAAAGTAAAGGTAAAGCAAGACCCCACCCCGACCTCACTCTCCACTGCGATACTACCACCGTGCGCTTCTATGATGTGTTTGCAGATAAAAAGTCCCAGTCCGCTACCTGTATCAGTTTCGGAGGTTTTTAAGCTACTGTGATAGCGCTCGAAGATAAAGGGGAGCTGTTCGGGTGCGATGCCGTCCCCTGTGTCTGTCACCAACACCGCAACCATATCCCCTCTTTCTTCAAGGGATATAGTTATAGTACCATACTTTGTATGCCGTGAGGCGTTGCTTATAAGGTTTACAAGCACCTGAATTATCCGCATACTGTCACAATTGACCGTCGGCATTGAGGGGTTTGGAATAAATCGAAGTTTGTTGTAATTCTTAGAGAAAACGGGGTAGTATGTGTTCATTGTCCTTTGAATCATCTCGGAGATGGACTCAGGCTGTAGTGCAATGGACATCTGCCCCTCGTCGATGCGCCCGATGTCAAGCAGCTGCTTCACCATAAGTGCCATGCGTTCCGTTTCTCCGCTGATGAGATCCATACTGCGTTCTATCTCGCCTATAGCCGCACCTGTAGCTAGGTTTTTCTTACCCATCTGCATATGGCCGAGAATTACACTAAGAGGTGTTTTAAGTTCATGTGACACGTTTGATAAAAACTCGGTCTTCATCGCATTTACCTGCTCGAGCACCGCCTTTTCTTCCTCGGCACGGAGTAGGAGCTCCTGCTGTTCCCTTTCACGAGTTTCAACAGGCGCACTCACCATCTCGCTTAATTTCTTGGAGTAATGCAAAATGACTGCAATCAACACCGCCAACACAACCAGTACAGCGACAGCGGCTATGGTGAGAATTCTACCGATGCTCTCATCAGACGCTAAAAGAATAGATAGCGTGGTGTCATGGATTGCTCTGATAAACATTGTGGAAGTGGGATACATGGTGAAGGTGCCAAACAAGTAATCGCCTCTGGGTATCCATGTCAAGGTGTATGGTGTGTGCTCTGTCTCGATGGGAGAAAGCACGTTGTAACCACCACTTAACAGTAAATCTTCCAGTGAAGCGTACTCGCCGTCGGGGAAGAGTGACGGCAGTGACGGTATAATTGCTTCATCTATCTGTGCAGTCAAATCCTGTGGTGTGATGGGGGTGATCCCTGTGGTGTATAGAATTTCTCCGTCCTTCGCCAGAAACATATTCTCTAAATAGACCACGTCATACTGGTTGTCCAGCATATAGGTGAAAGCGTCGTCTAAATCCTCCTGGGTGAGTGTGTCACTACTCGGGAATTGCTTCATGGCAAACTCAAGAATTGCCGCCTGCATGAAGGTTTCAGACTGTGTAAAGCCGCTGTATGTCCAAAACTCGACCTCCTCGGTCAAAGCAACATCGACCGCTCTATCCCTGCGTATCACAAAGGTCATCGTTACAACAAACAATATAGTAAGCAACACAAGCGGTATAATACTCGCAGTTATCAAAAGCTGCCTTAACTGTTGTTTAAGTGGTTTGTTTTCATTCATATCCACACCGTTCACGCACATTTGCTGTCCGTGCCTTTCTAACGTTAATGTTCCTTTGCTCATATCACATTGCGCTTTGCAACCTAAAAAACACATAACCGCCTGCACTGGTGGTGATGATTTCAAAGTGACCGTCCTCCAAAAAGGACATCTTCTGGCGAAGCCGTGACACGGTCACACGTACAGTTGCACCCATTGTTTCGGGGTCTTCCTTCCAAATCGCCTGAAAAAGTGCCGCCCCTGAAAACTCCTGACCGTTTCGCTCCGCAAGGTAGCAGAGTAGTTGGAACTCCTTTGGGGTGAGCATAATATCTTTACCGGAGAGGGATACACGTCCGGTGTCTTTATCGAGCATAAGCGGTGGTAGGAAAAACTGACCTGTGCTCTGCCTGTTGCGTCTCAGTTGCGCAGCGATGCGAGCCGCTAAAATCTCGACGTTGTACGGTTTTACCACGTAATCCTCCGCACCATTTTGGAGGCCTAAAAGCACGCTTTCTTTATCGTCAAGGCAGGTTAAAAATATGATGGGGGCGGTGTTATTCCTTCGAAATTCGGTGCAGAAGTCAAGCCCTGAACCGTCCGGTAGCATGATGTCTAACAGCAGGAGGTCAGGCGGGTAATCCCACATACAGTTTCGTGCCTCGGCAAGCGTGGTAGCGGTGTGCACCTCATACCCTAAAGCTGTCAAATGCTTTGCGTTTATCTCTAAAACATCTGTTTCGTCCTCTACAAGCAGTAGCCTTCCAAGATTAGATGCATCCATATGTAAACCTCCACCAAAAATTGTCCTTATATGCTTTTAGTATACTTTATGTTTTCGATTTGTTCAAGAGAAATACTCATACAATAGCCGTTAAATGGCTTGTAACATTTTTGTTACACCCTCCTCATGTATCCTTTTTTGTGGTAAAATAAAGCTGTAACCAAGAATGCTTATAAATACCCTTAAAGGAGGACTGCGTTTGATAAAGCAAAAACTGCTTTTGGTAGAAGATGCTTCTAAGTTATCAGAACCGCTTGAACGCATACTTTTCCAAAACGGCTATGATGTAATGCTTTGCGACAGCTTAGACAGTGCGGCACATCTAACAGATGCGCTTATCATCAGGGCTGTTATCGTGGGGAAACACTTCCCCGAACAGGAGTTTCGAGACTTTATCAGCACGGTTAAAAAGCAAACCCCAACCCCTGTGGTCATTGTTTTATCCGACTTTGATGACGAGCTTGAACAGCTTACTGTAGGGGTTGATGACTGGATTAGAAAGCCGTGCGAGACCCGAGTACTCTTGGCAAAGCTTGCGGTGCTGTGTAGATAGCCCACACACAAACCTAGTACACTCAATTTTATCTTTAATTATTACGGAGGACAACATGAAAAAGAACATTAGAAAAACACTGCAAATTATCTCGTTAATGCTCTGCACTCTTATGCTGCTCACCGCTTGTAATGGCGGTGGTGCGTCCGGCACCGCTTCATCAGGCGATTCAGATGATATCGCTGAACTTTTAGGACTTTGGATATATAATGTAGATGCTAACAGCAGTGTCAGGATCACGTTTTATGAGGATGGTATTTACATACAGGAGGACAGTACAGAAACATTTACAAGCGAATACGAGTACAAGGACGGTAAAGTCACACTCAGCGATAACACAACCTTCATCAACCCGGGTCATATCAATGATATGGGTACACTTCAGTTTGGTGATGAGATGCTCCCGGATCACAAAAGGCTTGAAAAGGAAGTCCGCTACAACGAGAGTGACGACCTTATAGATATGTCCGACATGGACATTACAGGTGAGTGGAAGCGCAATTACGGCGGCAACTACAGTTGTATACTGAACGAAGACGGCACTTTTAAGCTCACCGACCCCATCTATAATGATGAGGGTACATATCAGTATGACGGGAAGGAGCTTGAGCTGTTTGTAAATACTACAGGTGCAACCTACTACGGGCATTTTGAAAACGCCGAAGACCCCAAGCTATACATATACAACCTCGCCGGCTACTACACACGAGATAACCCACCTGTAGCAACCCCATCACCTACCGTAGCACCCACCGTAGCACCTGATACCAACACACTAAGCTTTTTCCACGGTAACGGCATTATCGGCGAGTGGTACGACGCATACCACGACATAACTATAGACTTCTACGAAAACGGCGACTATCAGATAATCCCTGTGGATGGTCTTGAAATTTTTGATATACCTGCCAGCGGCAGCTACCTTGAGAGTTACGGCACTATCTATTTCACCCCCGAAGGAAAGAATTCAGACAGTAGCAATGCCCACGGTGAGATGTACGTACTCCTTGAAGGGGATAGTGAAGGTGGATTGACGCTTGACTATGCACATTACTACTTTAGCAAGCAAAATGAGAGGCCGACAGGTGTATTCCCTGCCGAAGACCCTCACGGCAACGATGACGGCTCAGGGTTCAGCGAGCTGGGGCTGGAAATCGAGATGTGGCCTAACGGCGACCGCTATGTACACGAAAACGGAAGCAACTACTATGTAACAGCGGACGGTAGCGATTACACCAGAACTTACGCCGAGTTTGCCGTGGACATCCTCAGCGACACCGATGACGGCGAGCACAGAACGATGATATTCGAGGTCACCACCTATGTGCCGAACTTCGCCGTCCCCATGAGCGTTAGAACATCCTATGACTACAGCCACTACCGCCACTTCTCCTTCGTGGACTATCAGACGGGGACAATCCTCCCCACCACAGATAAGTTCCGCTCCGAAGTGATAGGCGATATAAGCACCTACGGGCATACAGTGGAACTACCGAGTGGTGATGTGGATTTAGCGCTTGGTATTGCACGGTCGTATGAGTACGAAGTCGGCGAGGACTATTATGTGAACACCGCCCTGGTCACAGCAATTTTCCCTGTTGATTACGAAAACCTAACCATAGCAGCATGGGCACAAGCGCCGACCTACGAAGAGCATATTCAGAGGGTAAGCGAGTTTGACTTTCTTGTCTACGGCACAACAATAAGCGAGCTTGAGCATGTTGACATAGACGAAGCACTCTACTGCCGTATCTATTAGTGGGAGTACTGTTTGAAAGCAAGGTTTTGGGGCAGCATTTTTGTAACACCAAAAGTAAAATGCACAAACCCCACACAAAATTTTCAGAAAGGAACGGCATAAAAATGAAAAGGCTAATGCTAGCACTTTTAGCGCTCTGCTTGACACTTTCCGCAGTCGGCTGTGACAGCGGCGGCACCGAAAACCACACCCACATTTCCGCAACAGATTACCTACTTCACACCGACTTTGAGGGAAAGTCCTTTAGCTATGACGGAGAAAGTTATGAACTCCCCGAGAACGCTTTAAATGATGATAATATAGGCGACATTGTCGACGTTTATGTTCTGAACAATAGTTTCTATCTTCTGATAAGGGCAAGTGTCAATTCGGGGGTTTCCTACTTTGCAGTGTTTGACACCTTTGCGGAAATAGTGGTAGCACAGTTTACCGCTACAAATGTACTGTGGCACAGCAACACCATCGAAAGCATGATTTCCACACGTGCAGGCGAGGTATACAACTACAAATTTGAGCTACTCGGTCAATACGAGTTTGTGGAAGGTGATACAGTGGAGAACATGAGTTTTAGCGAGGACAACACAAAGGTCAATATTGAAGTGAAAAAATCAGGCGGTGACATAGAGATACACACGTTTGACCTCTAGCGATCATTTGGCGTGTAGTTTGAGCTTTTTTGTTCCGAGTCATCACAGCGAATCGGATACGTGGATAAGAAATGGAATCCACACATGTAACTAGCACGCATTGCAAACAAAAAACTATACAGAAAAAGATGCATGGTCCACCCGATCGGTGATACCGTGCATCTTTTGCGTTTGATATTAAGCGCAAATCGTACACCCGTTTCAAGAGATGGGCTTAGACTTGTATGGGATCATTCATTTTAGAGAAAAAGAAAAATCCTTCGTATTTCTACGAAGGATTTTGGTGCGGTCGAAGTGACTTGAACACTCACGTCTTGCAACACTAGAGCCTAAATCTAGCGCGTCTGCCAATTCCGCCACGACCGCATGTTGTGTGTGAAAGCTTAACACTTTCAGCAACTTTAACAGTATATCGCATAGAGGACGGTTTGTCAAGAGGTTATGAGAAAAAAGACGTGATTTTTTTCAATATTTAGTTGTGCTTATTTGGGTGTCACTACTTGCCGAATATGCCCATCAGAATGATACCCACTGCCGCAAGCCCTACAGCTATGTACTGCTGACCTGTTAGCTTCTCTTTTAGGAAAATACGGCTCCAGAGCAGTGAAGCAATGCAGTAACTGCTTATCATAGGGGCTGCCACTATTGCGTTTGCGCCTATTGCGTATATGTAAGCGAGCTGTCCTGCAGTTTCGCAGACACCTGCGATAATTTTCGGCTTTTCTTTGGAAAGCTGTATGCGCTGTTTCTTAATGATGACCACATAGATGAACGCTATAATAGCAAGAGCAAAGAAGGTCATCTCATATGCGATGTTTGCAGGCTCTTCGGCAATAACTGTGTCAAGCAGAAGTGCGTCTGCGTATGTGCCAAGACCATCAATTAAACAGTAGAGCAGTGGGAACACGAGAGGTATAAAGCCCACGACACGCACCTCGTTTTTGCTCTCAAGGTAGGACAGAAACACAACGCCCATACAGATAAGCACGACGGAAAACAGCTGTATACCTGTCATGGTCTGACCTAAAAACAAAAACATCAAAAGCGCTGATGCCGCCCCCGATGAATTACACACAGGGCTGGACAGCGACAACTTAACATAGCGCAGTCCCACATAACCGAGCACCATCGCCAGTATATACAGCGCTGACGCAGGCAGGTAGGTTATCATATCTCCAAGAGAAAATTCTGCCCCCATTGCAATCTGCACAAGAGCATGTATACCCATGATAGTACCGACAGACATAACAATTTTCCAGTGGCTATACTTGTCCTCAGGGCTAGACCCCATCTTAGAGAACAAGTCCGATCCACTCCAAAATAAAATAGCTATTAAAGATAGCCAAAACCACATATCAATAATCTCCCAATCGTAAAAGTAATTTTGTATAGTGCGGTAAAGCCGCATAAAGGAACAAGACTATGCACTTTAACAGAAAGATGTAGGTAAGTACATAGTCTTGTTAAAATAGATTGCGGTTGCTAGTGGACTATATTACGTCCAGATACAGCATTATAAGTTTTATTGTGTTGTAGATACCGTTAAGGTGTGTGCGCTCCATACCGTGGGAAGCGTGTACACCTGTGCCGATAAGTGCGCCCTTTATGTCATAACCTGCTCTCAGAGCCGCTCCAACGTCAGAGCCGTAACGAGGATATATATCAGCAGCGTAGCTCAGTTTGTGCTCCTTCGCAAGAGCTATAAGACGGTTTGTCAGCTCATAGTTGTAAGGACCACCCGAGTCTTTAACGCAGATGGAAACGTCCTGCTCTGTGCAAGCAAGGTCAAGGCCAATACAGCCCATATCCACAGCTAGAAACTCTTTGATGTCAGACGGTATGTATGATGCACCGTGTCCGATTTCTTCGAAAGCTGTTATGACCATCTTTGTGGTAAAGGCAGGCTTTTTACCGCTGTCCTTCATCGCCTTCAGGACTGTCATCAAGCACACTACGCTGATTTTATCGTCTAGGAAGCGTGACTTTACAAAGCCGCTCTCTGTGATGACTGTCTTTGTGTCATAGCAGATGAAGTTGCCTGTTTCTATACCGAGTTTTACAACGTCTTCTTTAGACTTCACTACTTCGTCTAGGCGGACAACCATATTGTCTGCATCTCTGCCCCGTGAGGAAGCGTCAGGGTGGACGTGGACAGCAGGGCTTTTGCTAATGATAGTGCCTGTATAGGTCTTGCCGTCTCTGGTGTGAATACGGCAGTATTCACCGTCAAGTGTTGCCATTAGAGGGCCGCCGATGTTTGTGAAGTTGATTTCACCGTTGCCTGCAATGGAGCGAACCATAAGGCCCAGTGTGTCAACGTGAGCGGACAGGCCGACTGTCATGCTGTCATCTTTTCCCTCTACAGTTATGATTGCGCAGCCCTTGTTAGTAACCTCGTAGCCGAAGCCGAGCTCTTTCACCTTTTCGCCGAGGAAGGATATGACGTTATGGCAGTAACCTGAGGGGCTGTCAATCGCCATGATTTCCTTTGTGATGGTGCTGATATACTCCTTGTAGCTTGCTATTTCCATTTTCTTTCCTCCATTATATATATTTAGCGGTATGGCAATAACTGAATGTTATCCTTGCTCCGCTATTTTACCAAGTACCATTTCCCGTAGACGCTCGGGGTTGCCTTTGCCCTTCGACAGTTTCATACACTGCCCGACAAGGAAGCCGATGGCGTTGCTCTTGCCGTTTTTGATGTCCTCTATCGCTTTGGGGTTGTTCGCTATAACCTCGTCGACGATGCTTAGCAGTGCGCTGTCGTCGTTTATCTGCATAAGCCCCTTCGCCTCCACCACGCTCATCGGAGTGGTTTCGGTGAACATTATCTCCTCGAGGACTGTCTTACCCGCTGTGTTTGATATCTTGCCACCCTCTATGAGGTTTACCATCTCGGCTAGGTTTTCTGCTGTTAGTAGAGTGTCGTGAAGCTCTGTGTTTCTCTCAGATAGCAGACGAGCACAGTCACCGTTTAGCCAGTTGGCTAGCGGTTTTGGTGGTGCGGTCTCTGACGCTTTTTCAAACATTTCGCATCTTGTGGGGTTGTCTGTGAGTAGGACTGCGTCTTGATATGGTAGTTTGTACTGCTTTATAAGGCGCTGTATCTTTGCTGTAGGCAGTTCGGGGATTGTGTCTTTTAGTGCTTTGATGTGTGCTTCGTCAAGGACGATAGCGGCAAGGTCAGGCTCCGGCATAAAGCGGTAGTCCTCGGCGGAGTCCTTTGTGCGTAGTAGATAGCTTTTGCCCTCTGCGTTGTCCCAACGGCGTGTTTCGCTGACTATCTCGCCACCGCCTGACAGTATCTCCACCTGACGTGCTACCTCATATTCTATGGCACGGACAGCGCCCATAAACGTGTTCACGTTCTTCATCTCGACACGGACACCGAGCTTTTCGCTTCCCTTCGGCTTTATGGACACGTTGATGTCACAGCGTATGCTCCCCTCCTGCATCTTGCAGTCGGAGATGTCAAGGGTCGAAAGTATGCTCTTTATCGACTCGAGGTAGGCTTTCGCTTCTTTAGATGAGCTTATCTCAGGTTCGGACACTATCTCAATCAGCGGTACTCCACAGCGGTTGAAGTCGATAAGCGAACCGCCCAGACCTTCGTCGTGGATTAGCTTTCCTGCGTCCTCCTCTATGTGTATGCGTGTTACCCCTATGTTCTTGACTGTTTTTCCTTCGTCAAGCAGTATTTCCACCTGTCCCCCCTCGCAGATAGGACGGTCAAACTGCGATATCTGGTATGCTTTCGGGAGGTCGGGGTAGAAGTAGTGTTTTCTGTCCTGCTTTGTAACGGGGTTTATAGTACAGCCCAGTGCGTGCCCCATGCGGACAGCGTAGTCAACGGCTGTCTTGTTAAGTGCAGGTAGTGCGCCCGGCATGGCGGTGCATATTTCACAGCAGTTTGTGTTCACTTCACTGCCGAATTCGTTTTTACAGTTACAGTACATCTTGCTCTTGGTATTAAGTTCAGCGTGGACTTCCAGTCCCACAACTATATCGTATTCCATAATCTCATTCCTTTCGGGGCTCACCCACTATATTTTCTCAAGGGCGCTAAACTGTGTAAATCCGTCTATTTCACGTTCAAAGTGACCTGCCACGTCGAACAGCATACCCTCGGATAGCATTGGACCTATAATCTGCAGTCCGATCGGCAGACCACCCTCGCCGTATCCGCAAGGGACGGACAGCGCAGGCAGTCCTGCAATGTTGACAGTTACAGTACAGACATCGGAGGCGTACATCTTCATGGGATTGTCCGCATGTTCGCCTATCTTAAAGGCGGTGGTGGGTGTTGTCGGGGTCATAAGGACATCACAATGTAAAAACGCCTCTGAAAACTCAGCTTTTAACATGCTCTGTAGCAGTCTTGCCCTGTTGTACATGTCCCCTGAAAACCCTGAACTCAGCACAAATGTACCAAGCATTATACGACGCTTTACTTCGTCGCCAAAGCCTTCACTGCGTGAAAGGGTGTATATCTCCTCCGGTGTGGTTGCTCGCTCACTTCTGTGTCCGTATCGGACACCGTCATAACGTGCAAGGTTGGAGGACGCTTCAGCAGGTGCTATGATGTAGTAGGCGGACAGCGCCTTCTCCATACCCGGTATGGACACGGGGACAATCTTTGCGCCCGCTTTTCTGTATACGTCTATAGCCTGTTCCACCGACTTACGCACTTCATCGCTGATACCCTCACCGAAGAACTCCTTCGGTACGCCAATTCTAAGTTCATTCATAGGTGGCATCGAGTTTCTTGCGGAGGTGTAACCGCTTGTAGGTATGGTGGTGAGGTCTTTAGGGTCGTGACCGCTTATGATATCGTGTATCATCTTAACATCGTCCAGCGTTCTACCCATCGGACCTACTTGGTCTAGCGAAGAAGCAAACGCCACCACTCCATAACGAGACACAGAGCCATAGGTGGGTTTAAGCCCGACAATACCGCATAGCGACGCTGGTTGGCGGATAGAACCGCCTGTATCCGAGCCAAGTCCCACAACAGCCGAACCGCTTGACACAGCCGCCGCAGTACCGCCGGACGAACCGCCCGGTACTCTACTTATGTCGTGGGGGTTAAGTATCTTTTTAAAGTAGGATGTCTCACTGGAGCTACCCATCGCAAACTCATCCATGTTTAGCTTGCCTATCAGCACTGCGCCACTCTCTTCGAGGCGGTTAGCTACGGTGGCGCTGTATGGAGGTATGAAGTTCTGAAGCATCTTAGAGCCTGCTGTGGTTGCGATGCCTTTTGTGCATATGTTATCTTTCAGCGAAATCGGCACCCCTGCAAGGAGAGGGAGCTGTTCGCCCGATGCTCTGCGCTTGTCGATAAGTTCTGCGTTTTTCAGTGCGTCTTCAGCGGATATCGCTAAATATGCCCCGAGTGTGCTGTCGGTGCTCTCTATTCGCTTTAGCACTGCGCTTACAAGTTCAGTTGAGGTCACTTCACGCTTTTTGAGCATGTCCGCCATCTGAGAGGCACTGTACTTAAAAAATTCCATCTACTCCACCTCCACAACTCTGGGCACTACCACGCACCCTGCTTTTACTAAAG
The DNA here is from genome assembly GCA_964370205.1 of uncultured Oscillospiraceae bacterium. GTDB lineage: Bacteria > Bacillota > Clostridia > Oscillospirales > Ruminococcaceae > DAMCAP01. Next base: position 25,315 of record CAYJIK010000014.1, read on the forward strand.
GCGCACCTGCCAGTAACAGTTCACGTGGAAGTGAGCTTTCAACACTATCCTCACGCATCTGCATCGCTTTGACATCGCCTTCCTCACCTATATCCGTGTCCATGCTCGGTAGATTGTCCGCCATTTTCAGTATAGCGCCAAGCTCCCCTGCAAACTTTGTTTCCTCCTCGGCTGTCAAGCTAAGGCGTGCAAGTCCTGCAAGTTTTTTTATATTTATCTCCATTAGTTTGCCATTCCTTTCGTTATCTATCGTCTACGCTTCTAAAAGCGTTAGTAGTCCTTTTTCGTCTATGATATTTAGCCCTAAAGTCTGTGCTTTAACGAGTTTACTCCCTGCTTCCTCGCCTGCCACGACGTAGCTTGTCTTTTTTGACACAGACGAGCTAACTTTGCCCCCTGCAGAGGTTATAAGCGCCGCTGCTTGGTCACGTGTCAGAGTGGGAAGCGTGCCTGTCAGCACAAAAGTGAGACCCTTTAGCTTGTCCCCTGTCTGCTCGGTAGAGGTCATGTTCACACCGTAGCTTCTAAGCTTTTCTATCATTTCACGATTATCGGGCAGATTAAAGAAGTCGGTGACGCTATTTGCAATTATATCACCAAAGCCGTCAATAGCGGATATTTCCTCCGCACTCGCTGACATTACCGCCTCCATTGTCCCAAGACGGCGTGCAAGCGTTGCGGCGGTGGTTTTGCCTACATTTTTAATGCCGAGTGCCGCTATCAGACGGGAAAGGTCACGTGATTTTGACTTTTCTATAGCGTCCAGTAAATTCTGCGCAGACGTGTCCCCCACCCGCTCAAGTTCCGTGAGTTGCTCCTTCTGTAGCGTGTAGAGGTCTGACGGCGACGTTACCAGTCCTGTGGACACAAGCGTTTCCGCCATAACTTCACCGAGACCTTCAATGTCCATACAATCTCGTGACGCAAAGTACATTATATACCTATACAGCACCGCAGGACAGCGTACATTAGGGCAACGGATAACTGTGCCGTGTTCGTCCCACTCGGCTTTTGTACCACATATAGGGCAACTGTCCGCAATTTTGTAAATCGGTGACTCGGTGTTATGATGTGCTACCGCCACTACTTCGGGGATGATGTCCCCTGCTTTACGCACGATAACCCTGTCCCCCACCGATATGCCTTTGCTGTCGATAAAGTCTTGGTTATGAAGTACCGCTCGGCTGACTACCGTACCTGCAAGCAGTATCGGCTCGAATACGGCGGTAGGAGTTAATGCGCCTGTCCGCCCGACATTTATCTCGATGTCAAGTAGCGTGGTTTCCTTCTCCTCGGGCGGATATTTAAACGCCACCGCCCACCGTGGCGCACGGGACGTGTTACCCAGCCGCTCACGCTGTGAAAGGTCGTCCACCTTTACCACTGCGCCGTCAATATCAAAGCTAAAGCTACCACGCTCTTTGCCTATCCGCTCTATTTCCTCGATTACTCCGTCAGCGTCATCAAATATATTGTAGGACGGTGACACTTTAAAACCGAGTTTTCTGAGGTAGTCAAGCGACTGTACGTGATTTGACTGCTCCGCTCCCTCTATGTGCTGGATGTTGAACATAAAGGCGGAAAGATTTCGTTTTGCTGTGATTTTTGGGTTTTTCTGTCTTAGAGAACCGGCGGCGGCGTTACGTGGATTTTTAAAGAGTTGCTCACCCTTTTCTTCCTGTTCCGCCACCGACTTTAGGAAAGTTTCAGCGGACATATACACTTCACCTCTAACAATAAGAAGCGGTACCTCTTCAGTCAGACGATAAGGGATATCAGCGATGGTCATAAGATTTTCGGTGACATCCTCGCCGACATTGCCGTCCCCTCGGGTTGATCCTCTTACAAACACACCATTCTCATATTCAAGCGAAACAGAGAGCCCATCTATCTTAGGTTCTACCACAAACTGCGCCTCAGGCTCATTTTCCAATATTTTCGCAACAAACGACGCAACTTCCTCCACAGAGAACACATCCTGTAGTGAACCCATACGCACACGGTGCTGTACAGGTGCAAAACTGTTCTCTATGACAGCTCCCACTGTCCTTGTAGGTGAGTTCTCCAGTGCAAACTCGGGGTGTTCCTCCTCCAGTTTTCGTAGCTCGTTAATCATCATATCATAGTCATAGTCGGACAATTCGGGGTCGTCCAGCACATGATATCTAAAGCTGTGTTGCAACAATTCCTTTGTCAGTGCTTTAATTCGATGTTCTACACCGATATTACTATCCATAAACGCTCCTTTAAAAAAGAACTTAATAATTTATGTTATTTTTTACATTTCATCGTCTATTATAACACTGTTTTTCTTTTAAATCTATATATTAAAGCGCTTTTCTCACATTTTTAACAGCGTTTTTTACTTTTTTAGTAAATTACACATTACCCAAGGATATAAAATGCTAAAACGGAGTAGTACTATGGTTAACACCCTACTCCCCCCAAACCAAAACAAACGCAGTTGCGTCACAACTGCGTTTGTTTTATCATTACTTAACTTTCAAAACTCAAACAAAAAAACAGACAAAAGACGCTCAGCTTTCAGAACTAAATTCCCTGTGCGAACAACTCCGCACGCCGTTTGGCATCCCGACCTATAGCTTCGCCTAATTTCTCTACTGTCTCAAATTTCTGTTCGCTACGCAGAAACTTTTTAAAGCGTGTAACAATGACTTTGTCGTAAATATCGCCATCAAAGCCGATGATGTAGCCCTCTGATGTCACTCCGTCTCCGCCCACAGTGGGGCGCACTCCAACGTTTGTAACCGCAGGGTAACATGCGCCGTCTATCTCCATGACAGTGGCGTACACGCCGTTTTTAAGTACCATATTTTTATCGGGGATAATCTGGTTTGCCGTGGGGAAACCAATGGTCCTCCCCAGTCTGCTGCCGTGTAGTATGGGGGACTTTATAAAGTAGTCCCTGCCGAGTAGAATATTCGCTTCCTCGACCTTACCGTCCCGTAGAAGTCTGCGGATTTCGGTGGAGCTTATTGTCTTTCCATCGGTCTGCACGTCATCGGTGATGTGTATATCTATACCGTACGCTCCTCCGAGTGTTTTAAGTTCCTCCACACCTGCTGACGCACCCACTCCAAAGCGAAAATCACGTCCACAGCAGAAAACAGCCACTCCAAGATCAGCCAACGCTTTTACAAAGCTATCGGGCGACATGCTACTAAAGTAGGAAAAATCAGGGCAAATATAAAGTTGCGCTCCTGTTTCGGCAATGAGTGACTGCTTTATATCGTCGGTGAATATCAAACCACTCTTAAGCTTTTGCGGTGCGTTATCTCCCACCGTAAACGAGAAGACTCCGACATCATAGCCCTTTTCTCTATATGAAAGCGCAGTGTTTATTACAGCCGAGTGCCCTCTATGAACGCCGTCAAAGAACCCACCTGCCACCGCTAATTTATCACTCCACTTAAAGTCAAAATCATGTTTTACTACCACAATATCCCCTCCGTTATGTAAGACGTTTCAGCCGCATTGCGTTGTCACTAAAAAGGCCAAGCCCTATAAAGCTACCGTCCAGATACAGTCTATATTGCCCATCAATAGGTTTACCCAGATTTTCACCACGCATACGCACACCGTTTTGTAATAGCTGAGCCTGTCTCTCGTTTAAATCAAGCTGTGGGTAGAGCGAAAAAGCGCTGTCAATCGGAAGTATTATGCTCTCTACTTCGCCACTGTCCTTAAGCTTTTGTATGTCGTCCAGCGTGTACGACACCGAAAGGTCATAACCGCAAGACATTGTCCTGCGCAGTGACGACATGGCCGCTCCGCACTGTAGTTCTTGCCCAATATCGTGCGCTAAAGTGCGGACGTATGTCCCTTTAGAGCAATGAAAATCTACTACCGCAGTGTAGTTTTCGCTATCAAATTCAAGTAGCTTTATCGAGTATATCGTGATAGGACGTGCTTCACGCTCCACCTCTATACCTTGCCTCGCAAGCTTATAGAGCCGTACACCGTTTTTCGACACTGCTGAATACATCGGGGGCAACTGCATAATGTCTCCGCTGAACTTTTCCAGTGCAGTCAAAAGATCTTGCTCTGTGAAGCTAGGGGTGCATTCTCGTGTAACCTCGCCGGTTGTGTCCTGCGTGTCGGTGGTTATGCCGAATGTTATGCCCGCAGTGTACCGCTTACTTTGTTCGGGGAGAATATCTGAGGCAGGGGTAGCTTTTCCGAGTAGTATCGGTAGCACTCCTGTCGCCATCGGGTCAAGTGTACCGCAGTGGCCTATGCGCCGTTCCTTAAGCACTCCTCTAAGCTTCGCCACCACGTCAAAAGATGTCCAGTCCTGTGGTTTATCCACAATTAAAACGCCGTTCAGTTATACCACTCCCACCTGATTTGCTTTATATCTGTAACTGTTCCATCGCCTTTTGTACAAGCTCGGGGATAGCCTCGGGAAGCTTCAGACGGCGTATTCTACAACCTGCCGCTCTCACATGCCCTCCGCCGCCAAAATGTGCCGCTATCTGCGACGCATCTGCCTTATCCGTCGTCCGTAACGACACTCTCAGTTCGTCATCTTGCTGTTCTCTTATGGTAATACTGATATCAACGCCCATAACACACAGTGGTACAGAAGCAATGCCTTCAAGTTCTTCCTCGGTCACACCGCTATGAGTGAATATCTCCTTAGTCACTTTCAGCACCGCTATCCTGCCATCCATGAAGTACTCCATGTCGTCTAATGCGGCGCTCTCCGCCTTGACTCTTGCTCGAGTCCTAAGTTCAAGGGTGGTGGTAACAAGCTCGTGAGCCGCTCCCAGACGCATAAGTTCCGCCGCTTTCGTCAGCAGTTCAGGCGTGACATTAGAAAACTTAAACCGCCCCGTGTCACTCACGACACCTGTATACAGCGATGTCGCTATAATCGGTGTTATCGGGACATTCATTTCTTTAATAATATCAAATACTATCTCGCAGGCAGCTGCAGCTCCCGTGTCTATCACGAGTTTATCAGCGTACTGCGTGAACTTTGAGTGATGGTCTATAGTAAGATGCACGTGTTCTATCTCTTGTTCGAGTGTGCCTAAAAGCACTTTGCTTGCGGTGTCAACCGATACTATATAAGGGTCGGTTAACTCATCCATGAATTGGGGATATAGGTAGCTGAACACCTTTGGGAAAGCATCGGCACAACGCACGTTAACACGGCAACCGAGCGATTTCAAAGCGTAAAACAGTGCAAAAGCTGAGCCTATCGTGTCGCCGTCCGGGTTGCGATGGCACAACAATAGTATGTCCCTCTTCGCCTTTGCCTGTTCACACAATAGTGCCGCCGCTTTCGACTTACTGATTATCATTATCGTCCTCCGTGTCCTCCACTTCGTTCTCATCACTCACGCCTAAATCATCCAGTACCTTTGCAATATGCGCCGAGTGTTCTATAGAATTATCAGCGTAAAACTTTAGTTTTGGTACATGCCTAATCTTCACAGCCTGTCCCAGTTCAAAACGAATAAACCCGGCAGCATTGTTTAGACCTTTTACAGCCTCTGTCGCCGCTTCTATACCATCCACCGAGCTGATATACACCTTACAGTCAGAACCGTCCCCTGACAGTTTTACTGCTACTATCGTTATCATGCCGCTCACGCGTGGGTCCTTCACCTTGCGTATAATGGAGACAAGAGCGGTTCTTATATCCTCTCCGCTCCGTGCATTTCTAAATGAAGCCATAATTATAACCATTCCTTTCTGTAAGTTTTGTGGGGTTTTGCCACACAAAGTTTCTGATTTTACAAAAACTTAGGCTGTACCGAAGAGCACAAAACTGCTGTCCCGAAACCTTGTTTTCAAATTTTTCTCTTTTCCTTGGGGCAGGTGTAAGTTTAGCCCAACCTTTGGTTACATAAATGTATTACTTTATATGCCATACAAGGGCTGTGTCAATAACTACACAGCCCCTGCTTTATTTTTAGTCCTTGTACTCTTCCACCACGTAGGCTTCGAATACATCGCCTTCTTTGATATCAGAGAACTTTGTAAGTCCCATGCCGCACTCGTAGCCTGTGGCTACTTCACGCACGTCATCTTTAAAGCGCTTTAGGCTGTCAAGTTTATCGTCGGCGACTATAATGCCGTCACGCACGACACGGATATTTGCAGAGCGTGTTATCTTGCCGTCAAGCACGTAACAGCCTGCAATAGCACCCACGCCTGTTATCTTGTACACCGCACGTACTTCAGCACGTCCCAGCTCCACATCACGGAACTTAGGCGCAAGCATACCGTTTATTGCGGACTCTATCTCGTTTATCGCATCGTATATGATACGGTAAAGGCGAAGTTCTACGCTATCCCTAGCAGCACTTGCCGCCGCCACAGGGTCGGGGCGGACATTAAAGCCGACTATGATCGCATTAGAAGCGTTTGCAAGCATAACATCAGACTCACTAACAGCACCCACGCCACCGTGGATAACACGTACTCTAACCTCAGCGTTTGATAGCTTTTCAAGCGACTGGCGCACCGCTTCCACAGAGCCACCGACGTCCGCTTTTACTATGATGGGCAGTTCTTTTATATCGCCCTGTGATATCTGGGAGAACAGATTGTCAAGTGTAACCTTCTGGTATGCCTTAAACTGCTCTTCTTTTGCTTCAAACCGGCGCTGTTCGACAAGTTCCTTCGCCAGACGCTCGTCGGAAACTACGTTTAGTATGTCTCCTGCTCCGGGGACTTCGCCGAGACCTGTAATCTCAACAGGTGACGACGGCCCTGCGACATCTATACGTCTGCCCTTGTCATCCTGCATTACACGAACACGTCCCACAGCTGTACCTGCTATAACAAGGTCGCCCGACTTTAGTGAGCCGTTTTGCACAAGCACTGTAGCGACAGGGCCTCTGCCCTTATCTAGCTTTGCTTCGATGATTGTACCACGTGCCGGACGCTCAGGGTTGGCCTTTAGCTCCATCATGTCCGCTACAAGTATTATCATTTCAAGCAGAGTGTCGATACCTTCGCCTGTTATTGCGGATACCGGCACACAGATGGTGTCACCGCCCCACTCTTCCCAGACAAGCTCGTAGTTTGTCAGCTCGGTTTTGACTCTGTCGGGGTTTGCGCCGTCTTTATCTATCTTGTTGATAGCAACAATTATTGTGACCCCTGCCGCCTTAGCGTGGTTTATCGCTTCAACGGTCTGCGGCATTATACCGTCGTCCGCCGCTACAACAAGCACGGCAATATCAGTAACCTGCGCGCCTCTCGCTCTCATGGAAGTAAATGCGGCGTGTCCCGGTGTGTCCAAGAATGTCACGGCACGGTCGTCCACGCTTACCGAATATGCTCCGATATGCTGTGTAATACCGCCTGCTTCGCTTGCAGTTACGTTTGTCTTTCTTATAGCGTCCAGTAGTGAGGTTTTACCGTGGTCAACGTGTCCCATAACTACCACAACAGGGTCACGAGATACGTTGTTTGCGGTGTCTTCTTCCTCTGCGAGAAACAGTCTATCCTCAATGGTTACAACCACTTCACGCTCTACCTTTGCGCCTATTTCCATAGCAACAAGTGCCGCTGTATCATAATCTATGATATTACCCACCGACGCCATAACTCCAATCGCCATTAGGCGCTTAACAATCTCACTCGCCTGAACCTTAAGTTTCAGTGCCAAGTCGCCCACCGAAATTTCCTCCGGTAGTTCAACTTCGAGATTTTGACGGCGCTGACGCTCCAGCTCCTGCCTTCTGTTACGCTCAATCTCCTGCTCTTTACGTGACAGGGTAGGTCTGCGGTTATTACGGCCGCCAAACCTTGGCTTCTTCGGCGGAGTTTCCTTCTGTGGTGGTGGGGCTACCGATGTTGTGGCTATCTGCTCGTAACGCTCGTTGTACTTCTCGAGGTCAACCGAGGCGGAGCGCATGTCAACATGGCTTCCTCCCCTTGTTGCAGTGTCGCCACCGCCTGCCGGCTGTGGCGCTGTACGTGGGGGTGTACCCTTCTGAGGTTGTGACGGCTTAGCAGCAGCTGCAGGTTGCCCGGAACGGCTATCGTTGGGGCGGCTATCGTTTCTTCTCTGCCCCTGTCCACCTTGGCCGCCCTGCTGACCCTGCTGTCTTTGCCCACCTTGCTGTCCTTGACCTTGAGGACGACCTTGACCGCCCTGTCTATCACGGTTCCTGTCACCCTGCGCATTTCTGTCAGAGGGACGTTGTTCTCTTGGCTGTGACTGACCTGCTGGTTTTTGTGTGTCCTGCTTTGGTGCTTCCTTTTTAGGTTCTCTGACAGGTTCTGCAGGTTTTGCAGTTTCTACGGCAGGTGTAGCTGTCGCCTGTTCTGCCGCTCTGGATGCTCTAGCCTTTTCAAAGTAATCGTCAAAATTATCTATCTGTTTGAGTGCGGTGTAGTGGTCAAACAAAAAGTTAAGCTCCGCATCGGATAATGCGGTCATGTGCTTTCTCTGTGCGTCGGGGAAACGTCCCTCAAGCAGTGCGAGCACGTCCTTGCTCTGCACTCCAAAATCCTTAGCCACCTCATGTACTCTGTATTTATCTATCATTGCAGTCCTCCTCAAGCGCTTTATTATACTCTTCTATAATCCTGTCCGCCATCCCTCCATCTGTAATGCTCATAACCGCAAGCCGTCTGCCTATATGACCTTCCAGCTCGTGTGCGGTAACATCGAGGAGCAGGTGTTTTATCTCCCTGTCCTCTGTCAATCTCAGTATGCGTCCTTTTGTGCCGTCTGATATGTCACTTGTGAATATCACAAGCTTTGCTCCTTTAAGAAGCGATTCTTTAACCGCCTCATATCCCATCTTGAGGAGTCCTGCCTTGCGACTTATCCCCAGTAGTCCCATCACTTTGCGCATAGGCAAGCACCTCGCTTTCCAGTTTGTTGTAAACATCGTCAGATATATCGGTTTTGAGACTGCGAGAAAGCCGTTTTGATTTTCTCACTCTCTTTAGGCAGTCGGCACTACGGCATATATACGCCCCTCTGCCGTTTGCTTTACCTGTACTGTCCAAAACCACTTCACCCTCAGGTGTTCTCAATATCCGTATAAGCTTACCTTTTTCCGCCTGCTTGTTACAGCCCATGCAACTGCGCTGTCCGGCGTGCTTACTCATTTTCGTCCTCATGTATGTCTGTATCGTCTACATCGTCCGTTGTTTCTGCGCCCGCAGTGGTGTCATCGTCCGTCTTAATGTCTATCTTCCAACCTGTCAGACGTGCGGCGAGTCGGGCGTTGTGACCCTTACTGCCTATAGCCAGTGAAACCTGCCCTATTGGCACCGTTACATGGCAACTTCTCGGCACTTCTTCGTCCACTTGGACATCCAACACCTGTGCAGGGGCAAGTGCCGCCGCTACAAACTCGCAGGGGTCTTCGGAATAACGGATGACGTCTATCTTCTCGCCACCCAGCTCGTCTATAACAGAGGATACTCTCGCTCCTTTCGGACCTATGCAAGAGCCTACGGGGTCTACATCTTCGTCTGTCGATTCAACCGCTATCTTAGTACGCACTCCCGCTTCTCTCGAAATAGCTCTTATAACCACCGTGCCGTCATACAGCTCGGGGATTTCTGTTTCAAATATACGCTTTACAAGTCCGGGGTTTACACGGGATATCATTATCTTAGGCCCTTTTTCCGAGTTTAAAACATCGGATACGTACACCTTTATGCGTTCTCCGTCACGGAACGTCTCTCCGCTAATCTGCTCGGAACGTGGTAGTATCGCCTCATTCTTGCCGATCGCTACCGTTACATTGCCCTTTTTAGGGTCGGTCTTGACAACGGTGGCGGTTACAATATCAAACTGCTTTGACTGGAATTCCGCAAACAGCAGTCCTCGCTCAGCCTCTCTTATACCTTGGCGGATAACCTGCTTCGCCGATATGGCGGCTATACGTCCAAAGTCCTTCGTTTCCATCGGTATCTCTATAATATCACCAACCATTGCACCTTTTTTGTACTTTTGGGCGGCTTCTACCGATATCTCCGCAGATGGATTTTCAACGTCCTCAGCTACTATTTTACGCACCGCTACAAAGAACGTTCCGCTCTCTTCGTCTATCTCAACTATATTATCCTCACCGCCGTTAGCATCCTTTTTTATCGCAATGCTCATGGCGTTTTTTATCTTTTCTATAAGGTAGCTCATCGGAATGCCTTTTTCTTTCTCCAAAAGGCTAAGAGCTTCAAAAAATTCGTTGTTATTCACTTATCATACCTCCAATACCATCAAAAAACAACTTAACGCTTGATATATTTTTGCTTTCCAGTGTGGTGCTGCCACTTTCGTCTTTTACCACCACATCTCCGCTGTCATACTGTTCAAGTGTTCCCACAAACAGGCGTTTACCTTCTAGCGGACGAATGAGCTTGACTGTCACTTTTTCACCCATATAGTGCTCAAAGTGCCACGGCTTTTTAAGTTCTCGCTCTATACCGGGTGAAGAAACCTCCAGCACGTATGAACTCGCAATCGGGTCTTCCTTATCCAGCACAACCTCCACTGCCCTTGAAAACTGCTCGCAGTCTGAGATCTCGATGCCGCCTTCCTTATCTATAAAGTAGCGAAGCATCCAGCGAGAACCTTCTTTTTCATATCGCACGTCCCAAACCATAAGCCCCAGTTCTTCTGCGACAGGCTCTGCCAACGCACTGCAACGTTCGGCTATTGTCATATTGATGTCCAATCCTTTCCGCAAGACGAGGGCGTGTTAAAACTCCCTTACACAAACAAAAGAGCGGCTTTGCCACTCTTCTACTCATACTTACGTTTTACTCTGAATACATTATAACATCTAGTTAACTGTAATGCAATAGCAAATTTATTTTTGTAAATATAGCGCTGTTATCTATAGTGTTATTCGCTACAATGGTGCTTTACGAAAACTTCACAGTCATATATCCCCTCACAAAAGCATACTACTTTATTATTACTACAATCAGAATATATAGGTCGAAAACCGCATTAAGATATCATAACTGTACTTTTCTGATTTGAAATGGAGGCAGACGCCAAATGAAAAGATATCCACCGGAAGGAGAACTAATAGGCACCCCATCGAACAGACATTACACATCCTCCCTTTCTGCGCTTGAGGAGGCTATGAACAACGGTATATTGCTTGAGGCACGTGCTATCATGTGTGACAGCGCCCATAACCTTATAGTAGAACTGGGGGACCTTAAAGGCATTATCCCCCGAACCGAGGGGGCACTCGGTATAGAGGACGGATCTACCAGAGATATCGCCATCATCTCAAGAGTAAACAAACCGGTATGCTTTGTTGTTACAGAAATTATCAAAGACGGAGGCGAAATAACCCCTATTCTCTCACGTAGAAATGCACAACAGCAGTGCTTAGACAACTACGTTTCCTCGCTTACATCAGGGCAAATCATCCCTGTAAAAGTGACGCATTTGGAACCGTTCGGCTGTTTTGTGGATATAGGCTGCGGTATACCGTCCCTCATTCCCATTGATGCTATTTCGGTGTCCCGAATTACACACCCTTCCTCCCGGTTTTCAGCAGGGCAGGACATACTCGCTGTTGTGCGCTCGGTGGAGGACTGTCGCATATCACTGACCCACAAGGAACTGCTCGGAACATGGGAAGAAAACGCTGTACACTTCTCCCCCGGAGAAACGGTATCCGGCATAGTGCGCTCGGTTGAGGGGTACGGTATATTTATCGAGCTTGCTCCAAACCTCGCAGGGCTTGCAGAGCCTAAGAGTGGTGTTAAACCCGGTCAACACGCAAGTGTATACATAAAAAGTCTTATCCCTGAAAAGATGAAAGTAAAACTGATTATTGTAGACTCGTTCGACGCAGACTATCCTGCTCCGTCCCCGAACTACCGCATCACAGAGGGGGTTATCGAGCGGTGGAGATACTCGCCTCCACAGTCACAGAGGGTTATAGAAACTGTGTTCAAAGAAACCCCCACATCACAAACATAATAGTAAAACCTCCCCAAAGCGATTGAACTAGCCCCAAAAAGTTAGACAAAAATATAATCATGCAACCTGAAGGGTTT
>CAYJIK010000015.1:0-36179 GCA_964370205.1 uncultured Oscillospiraceae bacterium
AGCGCCACCTTGCCAAGGTGGAGGTAGCGAGTTCGAGCCTCGTAACCCGCTCCAACTCCTACTACATCCTGACTTTTTAGGTTGCACTACTTTTTTAAAAGTTAAAAACGGCGCCATAGCCAAGTGGTAAGGCAGAGGTCTGCAAAACCTTTATTCGTCAGTTCAAATCTGATTGGCGCCTCCAGAAGCACTTCTATAGTTAGAGGTGCTTTTTTGTTTTACCGCTAAGGGGAACGGGATTTGAACTGATGGGCAACATCTGATTGGCGCCTCCAGAAGCACTTCGTATATTTCGGAGTGCTTTTTTTATTTTGCGATTAAGGGGAACGGGATTTGAACTGATGGGCAACATCTGATTGGCGCCTCCAGAAGCACTTCGTATATTTCGGAGTGCTTTTTTTATTTTGCGATTAAGGGGAACGGGATTTGAATTGATGTGGGGTGGCTAATTGTGAGGTCGGGGCTGTTGCATGTGTATAGTTCGGGTTATCGGCGTGGCTAAAGGCGGAACGGTCAAGACCGCCCCACACACCACATCATGCCACAATCTCGATTATAGTCAAACCCACACAAACAACATAAAAAAGGACGATGAGAAAACTCATCGTCCTTTAACATTTACAATCATCGCCACCTTATTTGTCTGCGGTGACTATCGCCATTGACGTTAATCGTCTGTATCGACGTCTGTATCGCTATCCACGTCGGTATCGCTGTCATTTAGGTCATCAAACGCATCGGTCACCATGTCGTCCTCATTGCCCTCGTTTGGGTCATAGTAGGAGTATGGAGCGACATCGGAGGTTGCGATCTGCTCGTGTACAGGTGTCGCAATTGCTTTAACAGCCGCAAGTGTTATCATCTGGCGGTGGTACATAAGACCAAGCACAAAGAACAGCACAGCAGGTGTGAAGGTGGGGAGACATGTCTGTGCGTAGAAACCTAAGATATCATACATGTCCGTTGCCGGCACTATCTGCCCTGCGCTTATAAGTTCCATGACATAGCCTGTCGAGGTGCCTGCCACCCACATGGTGAACGCCATCAGCAAAAACGCTAAAACGTAGAGAACTATGGTCAGTATCGGGGTTTTTACAGTGTTTGTCTTCATTTTCTTTGTCTTCCTTTCGTCCGCTTGAAAAGTTGTTTTGTTAATGCGGTAAGCTGTTTCTTACCTTATAGATAGCCTGTTAACATCTGAAAAGCATTATATCATATAGAATTGTCGAATGGAATACAAAATAACATAGTTTACAATATTTTATAGTTTAGTCATAAAACCATCACGTATGACACATAGCCGAGGTGTTACACGCCTCGGCTGTAACACCTCAGATCGAACATCAAGCCATGTCCCTACAGGTATGTAGCGACAACCAATCTGATTGCACTGAAGGTGAACGCCCAAGCTTGTAGGTAGTGCAAATAAGAACGTTCGTGCAGTGGCCATCCGCCGGGGGGCGGAAAGAAACCGCAGTTTACCCCAATGGGGTAAACTGCGGTTTCTTAGTCGGTGCAAGCACCGACATGGCCACTGCACGGACGTTCTTATTTGCGCTACCGGCCGGCGAAGATACAACGTACAAACCCCACCCAAGAAAACCTGCAAAAATCTGAATACCAAAACTGTCATACAGTTCGGCAACAAATTATTCGATAACCCCACCTACACTCCCTCAAACGGCAACCTCTTAGTACCACGCTCACGCTCTCCGCCTTCGTACTCGTCTGTTTCCACTATGTGCTTACGGTAACGCAGTGGCATGAGGTTTCGCTGTAAGTGCTTATTTTCACGACTTTTGATGGCGATAGTACGGTGGAACGTCTTCCATGCCGAGATTATGTCCGCTTCGCCCTCGTTTTCTTGCGGTAGCTCGAGGTTGTCAAAGGGGAATATCTCACTTTTACCGCCCGAGTAGACAAGAGCTTCGCTGTGTGTCCTGTCCACTATCATAAAGTGCTCATCGGGGTAGCGATCGGTAAAGTGTGGTGCAATGCGTGACAGTACGCGTGCCTTTGGGGAGATCTCCGCTATAAGCACGTCGCCGTACTCCTTAAAGCGGATAAACCCCAGTAGCTTGTGCGCCTCTTTTTCCAAGAAATTCACCGCCTTATAAATCGGCTCTACATGGGGATGGGTGAGCATTGTGGCACTTTTCGCACCATTCTTCATGCAAAAACGGACAAAGTAAAGCAGTTTTATCTCCATATTCACAAGGTCACTGAGATACCCAAGTGTGAGCATCTCCACCCCCTCCGCCGACACCGCTTTCCTAAACCCGTCAAACACACGTCTTGCGACAGCTTCGTCGGTCGCTACGTCCACCTGTTCATACAGCGAAGGCTCTTCCCGGCTGTACGGCAGTATGTTTATCGGTATCACCTTCTGCTCATAGCTCCTAAATATACAGCACATAAGCCCGTCAAAACTGCCGTCATACAGGTATATCACATCTGCCCTGTCAGACATTTCATCACATCCTCCCCTGTCGGTAACGCATCATCGAACAAGCTTGTCTGGCTGTTGTTCTGCGTCCAAACCATGTCCGCTATCCGTTTGGAGGTGAGTTCTCCAACAAGGCTCCACTCGTCCTTGGGGATAAACGCCTTTGTATCCACCGCTGTGATAAAGTAGCGTGCTCGTTTGACCACAACGCCCAGCTTTTTCAGGTCGGTTAGTGACAGTTTACTGTGCCGTCTGACAGTGATAATCCGCTTTGCGCTTGTGACACCTATCCCCGGCACACGCAGTAACATCTCGTACGGCGCAGTGTTTACGTCTATGGGAAACGTGTGGAGATTGTTCACCGCCCAGTTACTCTTAGGGTCAAGCAGTGGGTTAAAGCTGTCCCGTTCCTCGCTTAACAGCTCCGACGACGTAAAGCCGTAAAACCGCAGTAGCCAATCCGCCTGATACAACCTATGTTCACGGAGAAGCGGCGGTTTGATATCCCTTGCAGGGAGGTTTTTGCCCTCCATCATCGGTAAATAGGCGGAGTAAAACACACGTTTCAGCCTGTACTTTTTATACAGCGCCTCGCTTAGCGTTATTATCTTGAAATCGCTGTCAGGTGTTGC
This sequence comes from uncultured Oscillospiraceae bacterium, assembly GCA_964370205.1. Classification (GTDB taxonomy): domain Bacteria; phylum Bacillota; class Clostridia; order Oscillospirales; family Ruminococcaceae; genus DAMCAP01. Next base: position 3,079 of record CAYJIK010000015.1, read on the forward strand.
GCCGACAATCATCTGCGTGCTCTGACCTGCCGGGGCGAATATCGGGGCGTGGCGGTACTTTATAAGCTCGTTCTTGTTCTCACGCACCCTGTCCGCTATATGCCCCATCGGCTTTAGTATGGACGTTTTACTCTTGTCAGGTGCAAGCAGTTTCAAACTCTGCTCGGACGGTAGCTCTATGTTGACGCTCACCCTGTCCACTAAAAGGCCTATCTGCTCTATCAGCCGTGGGTCAGCGCCGGGGATGGCTTTGGCGTGGATATATCCTCTAAAGCGGTATTCCTCACGCAGTATGCGCAGTGTCTTTATCATCAGCTCACAGGTGAGGTCGGGCGTGCCGACAATCCCCGAGCTCAAAAACAACCCCTCAATGTAGTTGCGGCGGTAGAAGGTCATGGTGAGGTCGGCAAGTTCCCTCGGCTCAAAGGTAGCACGCTCTGTCTCGTTAGACCTACGATTTACGCAGTACTCGCAATCAAACGCACATGCGTTACTCATCAGCACTTTCAAGAGGGATATGCACCGTCCATCAGACGAAAAGCTGTGGCAAATTCCACCTGACACGGCATTACCCATACTCCCCTGCTTGCCCCCTCGTTCGCTACCGCTCGACGTGCAGGCGACATCAAACTTTGCGGCGTCCGCCAATATAGACAGCTTTTGCTCGGTGTTCATGGTATCCCCCTCCTTTCTCCCTGTCTAAAGACACAAAACCTCAGCTTGCCGATGTAACAACATAACGACAAGCTTCTAAAAGCACATTACTCATTCACTTTAAAATTGTGTATGCAATTTATCTGCATATATTATAGCATTTAATGAAAATAATTGCAATAGCAAACTTGCGAGTTGCATGTTTGGTGAAGCCGCTTTCGGGAAATCGGTGAATTAACCCCCAACTCCCTGACACCGATTGAGTCGGTGCCCACACCTCGTGGAGCATTCTTTAAGGATACACCCAAGTCTATTTGTATGTCAACGCCAAGCCTTTGTGCATCCACTATCTTGATTCTTGACACTGTTTTTATATTATGCTAATCTAAATAAAACACTAAAAGAATAGGAGAAATATGTTATGATTAAAGTTGTTGTTAAGGTTACAGTTAAACCCGAATGTGTGGAGGAATTTAAGGCTCTATGTCAAGATTTTCTTAAAAAGACCAGAGAAGAAGAGGGATGTATTTCCACTGAACTGTACGAAGGCATGTTTGAGCCAAACGTCTACAGCTTTATAGACGAATGGAAGGACATGGCGACACTTGAAGCGCATAATAAGAGCGAGCATTTCAATTCAACCACACCGCTGTTTGCTGCAATGTTCTCCGCTGACATGAAGGTAGACATCTACAAAAAATGTTAATCGCCTGTCATAAACAGTAAAATAGGCGGGACATCAAGCGGGCACTTGAAAAAGTGATGAGGAGGCTTTTGGTGCAGGCATTTCAAGTTGAAGCACCACTTAGCCACCCTATAACATAAACAAAGCCAAAACATAGAGCACTTATTGACTTCTGTCATAAGTGCTCTTTTTACGTCTTTAAATTCCTATACAAAGCGTGTGACAAAAACCGCCGAACACTTCAAACGCTTCCGTCACACCGCCCCTCCTTCCATTGACCGCTTTTAACAGCATTTAGATTTAATTCCAAATTTGAAACCATATTGACATTTGCACTATTAATGATATAATTTCAATATTGAAATTATTCAAGTGAGGTGTTGTATGAGGAAAGCGTATTTTAAATTTATGAGCGCAGTGGACATTGACTGCTATAAGAGCATTCGAGAGAGCGAAATCGGTAGCACCCTGACATATTCCGATGTGCTACAGCTGTTTATCATAAACCACAAGCAAAACATGACAGTAAGCGAACTTGCCGACAAGCTCAACCTTTCTCGCCCTGCTACCACCCAAAAGGTAAATGAGCTTGCTAACAAAGGTTTAGTTATAAAAACGCAGTCAACTGAAGATAAGCGGGTGACATTCCTGTCACTTGCGGAGAGTTTAATTCAAAGCAGTAACGATACAAAGTCAGCTTCGCTTATGGACGCAGTTGATGAAGAATTTTCTGAGGATAAAAAGGCGGCGTTTACGGAAATACTAAACTTTATGGCAGATTACTTGTTGGAGGACACTAATTTATAATGAGAAACGAATTCATAAGAATCACAGGTGCAAGGGAAAACAACCTTAAAAATGTTTCGGTAAACATCCCAAAATACAAACTTGTTGCTCTGACAGGGGTGTCCGGCAGTGGAAAGAGTAGCTTTGCTATGGATATACTGCAAAAAGAATGCCAGCGTCAGTATCTTGAGTCGATGGGGATGGTAACTGATGGCCTCAACAAGCCGCAGGTTGACAGCATTGTCGGGCTTTCACCGTCTATTTCAGTCGGTCAAAGGACACTCTCCAAAAACCCACGCTCAACAGTCGGGACATACACCGAGATACTGACCTATCTGCGCATACTCTTCGCCAAACTTGCAACACGTGTTTGCCCACACTGTACAGGAGAAATCGCCCCAAACTTTGACGAAGACGAAGAAATCGACTATACCGACACTGCCTGTCCGCATTGCAAAACAAAGCTTCCTCACCTCAGTATGGCGAGCTTTTCCTTTAACAAAGCGGAAGGTGCTTGCTTGAAATGCGGCGGTATCGGCGTGGTTAAAGACATAGACTTAACAAAGCTAATCGACCCAAACCTGACCATAAGAGAGGGTGCTATCAAAATTTGGGGGAATGAAACTTTTTGGGAGCATTATTCAAATACTTTTGAGGCTTGTGGCAGACACTACGGCTTTACGTTTGACGTTTCAAAGCCTGTTAAAGACTATAACGAACTTGAAATGTTGGTGCTTCTTGACGGTGTTGACTGTGAGGAGTTTAAAAAGCAGTTTCCAAATATCAAAAAGCCAAAGCGAGTTATGGACGGTTATGTCGAGGGGCTTCGCACTTTTGTAAACAAAAAGGTGGTGGAATCAGCTACAAAAAAGGTGGCTAACCCTGTGATTGCAGGTGCGATTGGAAGCACTCCTTGTGATGAATGTGGTGGAACAAGGCTTGGGTTTGATGGTAGGACTGCGAAACTTTGTGGTAAAACTATTGTGGAGGTCAGTACTTTTACAATGTCGGCACTGGTAGAATTTTTGGTAGATTCACAGAACAGCTTATCTCCATCGGCTAAAGAAATCGCTACTGTTGTGATAGGGGATATCCTAAGACGTGCAAACGGCATTGTGAAAATCGGGTTGGAATACCTCTCAATCGACAGACCAGTCAGCACTCTTTCGGGTGGCGAAAGTCAACGCATCCGCCTTGCAAGCATTTTAGAGAGTGGTCTTACAGGGGTGTTATACATCTTAGACGAGCCAACCACAGGACTTCATGCACGGGACACCTCGCTACTTCTCAAAGCAATAAAAAAACTGCGTGACCTCGGCAACACAGTTATCGTTATTGAGCATGATATGGACTTTGTAAAGCAGTGCGACCATGTCATTGACTTTGGTATAGGCGCAGGTTCTCTCGGTGGTGAAATTGTGGCAAGTGGCACAGTTTCGGAAGTTTCGCAAAGTGAGCTTTCCAAGACTGCGGTATACCTACGTGAGGGACAGTCTAAGCCTAACGATAAAAAGATAGATACCAACAGATTTATCAAAGTTGAAAATGCGGCTGCGCATAATCTCAAGAACGTCTCGGTGGACATACCACTCGGTCAGCTTGTATCCTTTGCAGGAGTTTCGGGGAGTGGTAAAAGCAGCCTTGTTTTTGATGTCATCGAGCAGCGAACAAACGCAGACACCATAGGCGGTTTTGAGCATGTAACGGAAGTAATAAAAATCGACCAAAGCCCTATCGGTAGGCAGAGCCGAAGCAACATCGCGACATACACCGACGTTTTTACGCTTATAAGAGAGCTGTTTTCCTCTCAAGCAGAGGCGAAAAAGCTAAAACTCAAGCCGTCGGACTTTTCTTTCAACGTTAACGGTGGTAGGTGTGAGAAGTGCGAGGGACTCGGGGTTATCTCGCTTGATATGCAGTTTCTGGATGATGTGGAGGTTATATGCCCTGTTTGTAAGGGGCATAGGTTTAAGAAGAAAGTACTGTCGGTCACATACAAAGGCAAGAGCATTTCTGATATTTTGAACATGACTGTTCTTGAGAACTTAGAATTTTTCGAGAGTAACAAGGAAATCCACAAAAAGCTCAACGTGATAAATGAAGTGGGGCTTGCATATCTAAAGCTCGGACAGTCCACCACCACCCTCTCAGGCGGCGAATGTCAAAGGCTTAAACTGTCAAAGGAACTTGCAAAAGGTAATAGTGGTCACACACTTTATCTTTTAGACGAGCCAACCACAGGACTGCACCCATCGGACAGCGAGAAGCTTTTAGCACTGCTCCAGAAACTGGTGAGACAGAGCAACTCGGTGTTTGTAATAGAGCATAACACAGACATTTTAGCTAAAAGCGATTATATCATAGAGCTCGGGCCGTTTGGCGGTGATCGAGGGGGCGAGGTTATAGCTAAAGGCACACCTTTTGAACTTTCGCTTAGTAAAAACAGCGTCACAGGTAAATATCTGTAGAAAACCCAAAAGGTCGGGCATACAAACGTATGTCTGACCTTTTCGGCTGTGTTCTTGCCAGGTTGCGCCGGCCTCTACAGAGCGTCCAAGCTCAATCATTGCGCCTGTCAGCTCATCTTGCAGGTTGGCGTTGTCAAACTTCTTACCGCACACGCCTGACTTACCCTCGCAAGCTTTGTTGTGGGCTGTCTGCTGACATTGAAAACAAAACATTTACTTCATTTTTAATCAATCCTTTCGGTGGTTTTCTTTTATTATTTGCTAAATATCCAAAATTAAACATTTCCTAAATATAGCATCCTCCTTAACCTCTTTTGATAAGCGGAGGAAGGAGCTGTGATGAAATTGTAATAATGCACAAAACTCGTAGGGGCGAACACATAGGACCGCCCCTACAAGGTTTCGTCAAATTCATGAAATTAATTCTATTTCGCACAGACCCTCTTAAAGTTATTTTGAGTTTTGTTTTTATCTCTTTTAACATAGGGTGACCGATATTATCCAAACGTGTTTGTGAACCGGTTTTGCAAAGCGAAATTCAGCCCCCTGCTGCGTCAAAGAGTTTTGGAGTACGGACAGATAATATAGGTCACTCTAGGGTGACCGAAAACACTACCTACAAAACAGAGATATAGCTACATTAGCAAAAAAACACAGTGTATTACGCAAAATGCATTGTAGAATTAGGAGAAATTACAACAATTCTTCAATGGACTTTTTATGCAACCGTGTGATATAATAATAAAAAAATCACACCTAAAAGATGTGAGATATCTTTAAACTAAGAAAACACTCTACTTAAGTGCGAATACAGGCTTTACATCTAGCAGCTATTTCAGGAACTTTGACACAAACAGCTTCGGTTATACACAAACTCCGAGGCTACCCGTTGTATAACTAAAAATTTATTCATCATCAGTCATTTCAATTTTAAGACTTCAGGAGGTTTAAATATAGATGAATATGGATTTAAACAGTACTTTGTTTTTGGTTTCTTTGGTCACCATGTTTATCTACCAGTTTTCAACTTTTTCCTATTCAACAAAGTTGCTGGTAGGTGGTACGGAAAACAACTTGGTGTATGCGGGGCTTGCGCTTTTTAACACTCTGGCATTTGCGCTTGTCCAATATATACAGTTAGACCTCTACTTAATAATTATCACCTTTATGGTTGTGCTGACGATAGAGTTTAAGCTCATATCCAAAACCGACTTTGTTCAGGTCTTCTGCGGTGCGGCCATATTCGTTTTGCACATATCCGCTTTTATAACGCCCTTGATAATCATTATTAGCGGCTTAGTTGACATACCCCCTGCACAGCTTATAAAGGACACATATTACGACCATATCGCCGTTATTATCATCTGTATTGGTCTGACCCTTGCGCATGAGCTTGTCAAGAAGTACATCGACAACACCTCTATCCAAAGGGTGACCGTCAAGAGCACCCACTCCATCATACTTCTCGGCTCAATTGTTTTGATTGTTCTGTTGCAGATTGACCATGCCGTGACAATGATGACCGATGTTTTTTACTCGGAACAGATAATACTGTCCCTCGCAATTTCTTTTACCTCGCTGCTTATATTCTACCTGTTTTTCTTATACGCTATTAACTTGATTGACGCAAGTCGCTACAAGAGATATTCAGACCAGGTCATAGGCGAGCAGCAGACAATCTCAAAGCAGAAAGAAACGCTGATATCCAAGATTGAAAGAGATGACCTGACAGGTGTATTTAACCGCAGATATATAATGGCGGAGCTTGAGCGGATGTGCAGTGAAGATCACGGCTCGTTCTATGTTCTGTTTATTGATATAAACGCCCTAAAATACACAAACGACACCTACGGTCACAACGCAGGAGACAGGCTGATAATCAAAGTAACACACGCCATTTTAACCACTGTACGTGAGCATGACATGGTTGCCCGAATTGGCGGAGATGAAATTTTAGTTGTAATGCCTAATGTGCAGAGTGAAGACTGTCGGATAGTAATTGAGCGTATAATGCAGTGTATAGAGCGGCAAAATGAAGATGACGAGATTTTGATTTCCGCAAGTATCGGCTCCATATATGTGGACGACGAAGTGAAAAAACTGGGGGTCAGCCATATTTTATCGGTCGCCGACGAAAACATGAGGAAGAACAAAGCGCTGTTTTACGAGAAAAGGAAAGGTGGTACTGTATGATTATCTTAGCTATACTCCTCATCATAACCTTTGCAGGCTATCACTTTACATTTTTCTCATACTGCGCATACATTTTCAACGTCAATAAGTACCCTCGCATGGCAGGTATTATAAGCGGAGTGGTCAACGCTTCCTACTGGCTGATATATGTTTTCTACTTTTCCTCAAACTATGAGGCTGTATCTATATTAGCCTATGCACTTCTCTTGATTATCGAAACCAGAATAATATTTAAAGTGCGACTGGTTCAAATGCTGTTTATCTCGGTGACCTTTACAATAAACCTATTCGCAAAGCGCTTAGCGATCATAGCCTTGATGGCGATGCTGACCGGTAGCACCGCTGCCTATGTTTTACACGACACCCAACTTGCCGCCATTGTTGCAATGTTGTGTTTCACCAGTTCTATTTCCACTATCAGCCTTGCTAGAAAGAGCATACCGAGAAACTCACTCGATACGATTTTGTCCGACAATAAGAACCTCGCCTTTTTAACCACCGCCTTCTCAATCCTTTTCGGCACACTGTTCTCCTTTTTCCTAACAATAGGAACGGACATCGGTACAAGGTTGCTGTTCCACTATGTTGTTTTAGGGGTTATCGTTATAAGCGCATTTGCTGTGTTTATCGTTTTTGCATACAGCTTAGCAGAGCTTAGAATACAAACCGAAACATATAAAAGGCTTACCTTAAAAAACACCGAAGACCTCGAAAAACTAAAGGACCTAGAACAGGTTGCGATAAAGGATACCCTGACACATCTATACACCAGAGAATATGCAGACGAGCTTGTCAAAAAGATGATTGACGAAAAAGTAATGTTCTTCGTCGCTTTTGTAGACCTCGACGGCCTAAAAACAGTCAATGACACCCACGGCCATGACGAGGGGGACTTTTACATTAAAACCGTCGCCGAAACTCTTCAAGACTACTTCAAGAACGACGTAACATGTCGCTATGGCGGCGATGAAATAGTGGTAATAGGAAAGTTCGGCACCGAAGAAGAGGTGACAAAACGGCTAATCCAAAGCTACAAAGCGGTTATCAACATCCCGAAGCTTTACCACAAGAAATATAAGACTTCAATAAGCTACGGTGTTGCGTTTAAGCACGCAAACGAAGTTATCACAGCTTCTGAACTGATAGGTATAGCGGACGCCCGTATGTATCAGCTAAAGAGAAGCAACAACAAACATAGAAAGGTTGTTTCGGTGAAGTGATAAGCTAATTAAGGTTTCATTAGCCAAGCAGTACAGAAAGTTATGCTAGAATATAATTTATTGTCCGAATGTACTTCACTGTTTATTTTGACAGCCATTATAATCAGCTTTAGGCGAGATTATGAGGCGAGAAATATGAGGTTTCGTTTTTTAAAGGCTATGTACTACTCAGCCTTTATTAGTGTTGTCTTCACCATCTCATCCGTAATCAGCACCACCACCCTCGCCGACTATTCAAACTACTTCACGTCTTATACCTTAATACTCTTATACTTTGTGTTTCTCCCCTGTCTACCTGTGATGTTTATACTCTACTCGGTCACTCTCACCGACATGAGTTCAAATGTAAAAGACCACCATAAAAAGCTGGCACCTTATTGCCTACCCTATTTAATCTACATAATAGTCATCCTCCTTAACGTGGTTACCGAAAAGATATTTACCATCGACACGAACAATTATTATGTCAGAGGTGATTGGTACCAAGCGCCTTATTTTGTTAACGGTTTTTATGTGCTTATGCTTTTGTACCTTGCGATTAAAAACATGAAAACTGTGTATAGAGAAGTAATGCAAGTGCTCAGTTTTACCTTTCTGCTATCTTTAAGTTTGATTTTACTCCAGTTTTTCATGGACGACGTCATCCTCACCGGCACAAGTTACACTATGGGCATTCTGATTGTCCACCTGTATATACAAAACGTGAGAAAATCAGCGGACCACTTGACCGGTGTAAATAACAGAATTGCTTTAACTCACAGAATAAACGAGAAAATTAAAAGTAGCGAGCATTTCTCATTGTACATAATAAGTTTGCGAAACTTCAAAAGCGTAAACGAGCGATACGGACTGGAAACCGGGGATAAACTTCTGAGGTTAGTTTCGGAAAAGCTGTCTAAGAAGTTCACCATAAAGAGAGTTTACAGGTATAGTGGCGATGAGTTTGCTATCCTCTCAGGGGATTTGAGCGAGCACTTTTTCATGTCAGTGGACGCTACCATTGACGAGCTCAATCAACCTATTTCCATTGAAGGTTTAGATGTGATTTTGGATTTGATTTTTGTAAGGGTTGACTTCCCCGCATTTTCAAAAAACCTAAAAGACCTTATATCAGCCGCAGACTATTCGGTGCGTACTCTGAAAGAGAAAGCGGACGATGTGAGATACCTTTATGACGTTTCCATTATGCAAAATATGTCCGAGAAAAACTTGATGACACAAAAAATCAAAGACGCTCTCAGTAACGATAATTTTGTAGTCCACTACCAGCCCATTTTCTCAGTAGAGCAAAACGCATTCACTAATGCCGAGGCGCTGGTGAGGATGTTTGATGACGGCAAACTTTTGTACCCGAACAGCTTTATAGAGCTTGCGGAGAAAACCGGACTTATCACCAAAATCACCTATAAGGTTTTGGAGATTGTCTGTAGAGACCTGCGAGAACTCCTTGATACCAATCAGTTAGGGGCACAGTTTGAGTCGGTTTCGATAAACTTCCCCTACTATCAATTCGCCCTACCCGATATGGTAAAAGACGTTACCGAGATCCTATCAAAGTACAACATACCGCCCTATATGATTAAGATCGAGATCACCGAAAGAGTGCTTATTTCAGACGCTTTTAACATGAAAACCGTCATGAAAGAAATGCAGGAGAAAGGCTTTATCTTTGAGCTTGATGATTTTGGTATCGAGTACTCAAATATGAGCGTGTTTTTAGACCTACCACTCGATATAATCAAAATTGACAGAAGTCTTTTGCTGTCTGCTTCTAAGTCGGAAGAAAACAGGAAGTTCTTTGAATACCTTGTTTTGGGTATTAAGTCCACCAACAAGAAAATCATCGTCGAAGGTATAGAGGAGTTAGAGCAAAAAGAGCTGTGTGTTTCTTGTGGATGCGATTACATCCAAGGTTATTTTTTCTCAAAACCCACCCCCATGTCCGAAGCTATTCGCTATATAGGACAAAACAGCGACCGCCATATCACAATATAGCATTTTACACATGTTAACACAAAACCCAAATGATACTGTAATGAGCGTTGCAATTCAGCCTGTTTTGCGATTGAGCAGGGTAAAGAAAAAAGCCAAAGGTCGGAAATCGCTCCGCCTTTGGCTTTATTTTTGTGTTTTTTGGGGAAGGTTTGGCCCACGGAAGGACAAATTGTCCTGTTAAGCTTTTATTGTCTTCACTACAAATAAAAAATAAGCCAAATGGAACACCCAGACGAAGAACAGAACAAACTGTCCGACAGGTACTGCGTTCATCATTACAAAGCCTATCGCCATCAACAAAGTAACGGTCGCCATAACCTTCACCTTGGTTTTAACGGTCATGCCCCGCCCTTTGACATAGCTCTCTAAATTGTTCTTGTAAAGCTTTGTACCCTTAAACCAGCTATCAAGCTTTTCACTGCTCTTCCCAAACCCAAAAGCGGCAAGTAGTAGGAAAGGGAAGGAGGGCAAGAGTGGCACTACCGCACCTACCGCACCTAAGCCGAGACCGACAAAACCTATACTAAGATAGATTATTTTTTTGACACTCACTTTTTTTCCCTCTCTTTCCTTGTAGAAGCTAAATGTTTAACCGCTATTATCGGGTGATAGAACATCATGCGAGGCCCTGAAAACCGCATAACAGTTCGGATTTGTTCTCTCCTGTCCGTTTTGTAGCAGTGGACTTTGCAGTTGGATCAAAATGTTTTACTCTCCTTAAAAGGGCAATTGTCCACGCGCTCATTTGCATATTGTAACAGTTCGGCGCAATGTCTACAGAGCTTTTTTCCTTTGTGCGCCTTCTTACAATAAATCTCTATCATCAGTTTGACAATCCGCTTTTCCTTTTGAAGTCTGTCCATCAGCTTTTCCTCTGTGTTTCTAAATTCAAAACAGCGTCAGCTATCTTCACGGTGGACTTTCTGTGCGAAACCAAAACAATCGTCTTTTCTTCACATTCTCTTAGCGCCTTCAATATAACAGCCTCATTTAAGCTATCGAGATTGCTTGTCGGCTCGTCAAGTAAAATCAAGTTTGCGTTATGCAAAAACGCTCTCGCTATGCCTATACGCTGTTTTTCTCCACCGGATATTGTGTCTCCGAGTTCCCCTACCTCGGTGTCATATCCATTTGGTAGGCTCTCGATAAATTCGTGAAGCGATGCGCTTTTTGACGCTTTTATTACCTCTTCACGGCTTGCGTCTATCTTGGCTATCTTAATATTATTTTCGATTGTGTCGTGGAATATATGCGTTTCCTGTGTCACAAAGCTCTCGTTGTCCCTAAGCGACTTTGTGTTGATACTCTTAACACCCTCCCCCGAAATTAACACCTTCCCGTTTTGCACATCGTAAAACCTCATCAAAAGTTTCAGTACGGTGGATTTTCCTGAACCGCTTTTTCCGGTTAAAGCTAGGATTTTGTTTTTCTCTATATTCAGAGAGAAATCCCTCAGTATATTCTCACCGTCGTAGGCGAAGTTTACATGGTTTAGTTCGGCGTTCTCAAAAACAATATCTTTACCGTTTGTAACTTCTTCCACTATGGGGGTATCGTCTAAAATATCAAGCACTCTGTTGCCGCTTGCTATTGTCCGGCTAAGTCCCGCTCCCAGATTTGCAACGGACGTAACTGCCCCAAACGAGGAGAACAGCATAAGCGTTGGCATTATGACCGAGGTTAGCTCGATGATGTCTTGCATATATAAATATGCCGATGCAAACAACATAAGTACAGAAAATGTGAGTATCACAAAAGCGGTGAGCGAATATGTTTTGCCGATGTATTTCTTTAACTCTCTGTTGGAGTTTTCAATCTCGTCAGACACTTCGCCGACCTTCGCTTTGCGCTCATGTGTGTAACCATACTGCAGAATTTCTTTCAACCCACGCAAACTGTCAAGGAAGTAAGTGTTAAGCCCCCCGACCTTCTCTCGGTGGCTCTCACCGCTCTGCTTGCTTTTTCGGGATACCACAACAGGGATAAGCACCCCAACCGTCAAGTGAGCCAGTAAAGCAATGACCCCGAACAGGACGTTAAAACTACCGATAAAGAATATCACAACCGCCGATGTTATAATCGCTATGCAGATGGGGGACACCGTGTGTGCGTAAAACACTTCTAAAAGCTCTATATCCGAGGTGATTATTGAAACAAGGTTGCCCTTGTCCTTGCCGTCAAGCTTTGCAGGGGCAAGTTTTCTTAGTGCGGTGAAAACTTTGTCCCTTATAAGTGCCAGCAGTTTAAACGCTATAAAGTGGTTGCAGTACTGCTCTATGTAGTGCAAAACTCCACGAGAAACAGCAATGACAGCGATTACAGTGGCAAACAAAGTTAGACCGCCACCGCCGTTTTCAACGATATCCACCACTGCATATCCACCTAAGACAGTTATAAAACCGGCGCAGAAGTACCCCAGACACCCCATAACAACCGCAATAATCATAACAGGTGCAAGCGGCTTCACAAGCCCAATAAGTCTTGCCATAACATTAAACGATGAGCGCTTTTTCATCAGCCACGCACCTCCATCTTTTCAAGGTTTTGTTGAGTTTCCCAAAGCTCGCTGTAGTAGCTTTCGTTTGACAGCAACTGCTCATGCGTGCCACTCTCCGCTACAAAACCGTCTCTTAGCAGGTAAATCTTATCAGCGTCCACCACATTCAAAAGCCTATGTGAGATGAGGATAACGGTTTTTAACCTTGTCAGCTCTTTTATGACATTCATTATTTCGTTTTCGCTGTCGGCGTCGATGTTGCTTGTCGCTTCGTCGAATATATACACCTCGCTGTCATGCAAAAGCGCCCTTGCAAGCGCAAGCCTTTGGCATTGACCGCCCGAGAAGTTACTGCCTCTTTCAAGCAAAGCGGTGTCAAGCCCACTCTCGCTCTGTAAAAAGTCCGCTAAATTAACCTTGTCAAGCGTTGCCCACATTTCATTGTCGGTAGCATTTTTCTTCGCCATAAGCAAATTCTCACGCACAGTACCTTTAAAGACATATGAGTTAGCTGACACCAAAGTAACTTTTTCCGACAGGCTATCTCGTGAAACCTCCGAGAGCTCCACTCCACCGACAGTGACGCTACCACTATAGTTTTCATTGCCCTGCGTCAAAATCCCGGCAACGGTAGACTTTCCGCAGCCGCTCTTCCCAACTATTGAAACAAAGCTGTTTTTCGGTATATCTATGCTCACATTATGCAAAATCCGCTTGTCATCGTACGAAAAATTCAAGTCGCTTATCTTAATATCAAATTCGTCTGTTTTTGCGGTTTTAGCGGGGGGTTCTTCGATGTCAAGCAAGGTAAATATCTTCTTGCTTGCCGCAATACCGTTCATTGCGATGTGGAAGAAACTCCCCAGTATTCTGAGCGGTAGGAAAAAGTCCGCTGAGAGCAGCATTATGGAAAACATACCGAAAAGCGGTATACTACCTGCGTTAAACTCATACAAGGCGAAAATTATCCCCAGTGCCGCGCCGCCGTATGCCACTATGTCCATGATAATTATGGAGTTGAGCTGCATGGACAGCACCTTCATGGTAACTACCCTAAAGCGCTCCGCCTGTTTGTTCATCTGTTTGTGCTTGTATTCATCGGAGCTGTAGATTTTGAGCGTGTTAAGCCCCTGTAGGTTTTCGAGAAAACTGTCGCCAAGTCCCAGATACTCACCCCAATACTTCGAGAGCAGTCTTTTGGCAAACCGCTGGACAAGTACAATAGAAATCGGGATTATCGGCACACAGATGAATAGTATAACCGCAACTTTTAAACTGATAAACGATACCACAGAAAACAAAATGAGCGGCGAAATCATCGAATAGAAAAACTGCGGCAAGAAGTTACCGAAGTAGGTTTCAAGCTGATCCACGCCCTCAACCGACATCTGAAGCAGTTCAGCAGAGGAGAGCTTTTTGGTGTACCTACTGCCGAGTTTCACAACCTTGTCATAAATCTGCCCACGTAGTATGTTCTTGACGGATTTTGACGCAAGATAGCTCTGTATACTCGCCAGATAAATTGCACCAACTTTTACCCCAATGCAAATCACCGCTACAACCGCATAGCCCAAAAAGTCAGACAATGCAATTTTCCTCTCCACCAATCCACTTATAAAAAAGCTTATCGTTAACATTAAAGTTATGTTAGAAATCAGCCCCACTATCTGCAAAACAACATTTTTCGCTATATGCGAAGACGCATCGGGGATAGCTTTAACCAACCTTTTATTTATCATACCAAAACTCACTTTACATATTTATATCCGAATCAAAAGTTAGCAAAAGCTAACTCATGTTATTCTAATACATCTATCGTAAAAAGTCAAATCACAGCTTGGGAGTGCCTAAATGCGGCGGTTTAAAGTGATACAGGGGGGTTGAATTTTTATGTTGTATCGCTCGCCGGACGGTAGCGGAAACAGGAAGGTTGGGGGAATGGCCGTGGCGGTGCCGAGCACCGACTAAAGAAGAACGGACAGCCCTTTGGGGGCTGTCCGTTCTTCTTTTCTGCACCTTGTGCAGACGGCCATTCCCCCAACCTTCCTGTTTACGCTACCTCCAGACCCGAGCATCCAACGTCCGGTTCCTGCTTAATCAATGCAAAACGTCCACTCCCCACAGCTTTATTAGCAGAAAAGAGAAGCTTCTCGCTATTGGAAACATAAAAGCCAAAGGTCGGAGGTTTTCTCCAAACCTCAAAGCCGGATGCACATAAGTTTCCCCGATGGCACCTATACAACAAAGCTTGCTCACCCTCCACCGCCCAAAGCACAAACTGTCACAAACAAAAACAAAACCGCCCTGCAACCACTACGGCAACAGGGCAGTTAATCTTCACACAACTTGTGTCCATCTACATCATTATTTAATTAATTCCGAAGCCCATTCAACCATTTCACCCATAATATCGACAGTTGCTTTTATATAGTTAAATTTATTTTCCAGCGTTTCAGCCCAGTAAAATGTAACCCCAAATTTGTCGTAACCGGGTGTGTTTTTTGTTACAAATAGTTTATCGTCTTCCAAAAATATAGTATAACCATAGTTGAATTTCTCTCGAATATCCACCGGTTTCGCCATCAATTCAGGCGTTAAAAAACTCATGTCTGAATTCTTGGTTATAACCTTAAACTTTTTATCAAACTCATTTTCTAATTCGGTACCGCCTGTATAGCTTTCTTTTAGCTTTTGCATCGCACCTTTAAGTAAGCCGGCCTTCTCCGCCTTTGGTTCAAAGGTCACGGGTTTTTCTACAGAAAACTTATTTTGAAGCAATATTACTATACCTGAAAATGACAATTCACTACTTGATGAGCCTGTTTGAGAGTTTTCAACACCGGAAGTGCTTATTTTAAGTTGTCCGGCGGTAAATGGCACACCATTTTTAAATCCGGTAATTAAATCAGGGTTATCGATACTACCTGTGACCCTATAATACTTCGAAACAACATTTGCGTTTTCTATGTCGACAGTTTTGTCTGCGTAGTAGTGAACATCTTCAAATTGCTGTTCCGGTAAAACAGAAAGGACTTCGCTTTTAAACCTGGCATTAAACGCTTCATCCTTATCCTGATTAGTAAAAAGATGCATGGGGATTAACTTTTCCCAAAACCTATGCTTGGTCTTTTCAACTTCATCATGTAACACTTGTAATTCTGTCATTACACCCTTAATGCTTTCGGGAATGTCTTTCGCGGCCCAGTTTCTGTCTTCCACATAAGTGTTTTTTTGTTTTTCTTCACAATGAACCCTCTTTTTCTATTTTTTCCTATATTTTAGTATAGCATATATTGCGTACATTGTATATGTATATTACTAATTAGCTTGAAATTATAACCTATCCCAAGCAAGAGAATTTACCGAAAATTTTTTTGAAAAATTGATAGAAATCAGATTTTTATTGCGAAATACATTATGACAGCAAATACAGAGGGGGTGAACAAATGAGTGTCATTTCGGAAGAAACCATAGTGCAAGCAATCTTAAACAAAGAAGAAACAGCCTTAAATTATGTGCTGGATATTTCTCTTTATAATGGGGTAACTGTTCGGGTTTTTTGACAGTTGCGGCCTCGCTATATTTCTTTTAGCTTCTTTCTTAAAATCGCAATAAACTCCCGTTCTCTTGGGGACAAATGATAAAACTTTTGCATGGCGAGCACGACTGAAAGGTTTTCGGGAAAATCGGGAATTTCGAGCGCTTTACAGCCGAGTTTTTCCTGTTCTTTGGAGATCCCACCCATAACTACCGCTATGTAATCCCCTTTCACAACGCTGTCTACTAGTCCCCCTCTGTCAAAGACATAAAAGGTCTGCTGCGAAGGGGTTCTCCCCAATACCGCCAACCAGTCTTCGTAATTGAAGTTTTCATATGTTACAAACTTTGCTCGTGTCAGTTCGGCATATGTAATCTCCTTACGTTTGGCATATGCCCCACCCGAAGAAACAAGCGCCATGGGTCTTATGTTGGTTTCCAGAACAAGGAAGTCAAGATTGTACTTGTCAGCAGTTGACAGATGATGCCTAAACCGGCTGTTAAAGCAGTAGAACAATGAAAGCCGATACCTTTTTGTTATTACGTCCTCTATAGTTTGTATCAGCCCTGTCTCTTTAAAAACATCCTCCATCTCAATACTAGGAGAGGTGCGCTTAAACTCCATAAAGCTCTCCATAAAGGTTGAGGAGTATGTGCAGGAAACGGATATTTGCTTATCGCCGCTAAATGACATGGAAATTTTCTTTATATTGTCCATCTCGCTTACAATATTTTTAGCATACTTAATAAACAGCTCACCTTCATCGGTAAGCTTAACTCCTCTGCCACTCCGAGTAAAGATATTATAGCCAAGCTCCGCTTCGACTTTCTTTACTATACTGCTGAGGTTTGGTTGCGATAAAAACAAGTTGCTTGCCGCTTTATTGATGGAACGGCAATTATATATCTCAATTATATACTCAAGAAATTTTATCTGCATTACTACATCCACCCTTCTGAAAGTATTATACAATATTTTATATAATAAAACAAAGAGTTAAAATATACCTTGATGTTTTTAGCTGTTCAGACAAAATATTTAACCTTTTCATAGCTAAAACATACAATAAAAGTGCTGTTTTGGAGCATTTTAATCACTTGTTAAGGTTTTGGCAATAAAGTTATATGTTTTTTTATATAGCTCACCTTTACCTTGTATAACAAAATCTGATTGCAGAGTGCTATAATCAGCACATGATTTAAATTTTTGGAGGTAGTAATGAGTAATCAACCAACCAGCGCACTGTCGTCCCCAAGATTTTGCAACATGGGCACATTTATGAGGATGGCAAAGGTGGAATCTGCAGAGGGTCTCGACTTTGTTATCGCAGGTGCGCCTTTCGATACAGCAAGTTCATTTAGAACCGGCGCAAGATTTGGCCCGAACGCTATCCGAAACATTTCTGTTATGATGAAGCCAAACAATGTTATCCAGCAGGTTAACATCATGGAGTCGCTCAAAGGCGGCGATATCGGCGATTTTAATGTCGTCCCCGGATATATCCACCCGTCCTACAAGTACATCGAAGAGGGTATGGACGCTATCGTTTCCAAGGGTGCTATACCCATCGTTCTCGGTGGTGACCACTCTATCACGCTTGCGGAGCTTCGCTCTGTCGCTAAGGTACACGGGCCTGTGGCGCTTGTCCACTTCGATTCCCACTCTGACCTTTGTGATGAAGTGTTCGGCGAGAAGTATAACCACGGCACACCGTTCAGGCGTGCAATCGAGGAAGGTCTCATTGACCCCTCCCACTCCATTCAGGTGGGTATGAGAGGTTCACTGTATGACCCTAACGAGCACCAGATGGCGGCAGACCTCGGTATGCTGTTGATACCTGCTCATAAGGTGCACGACATGGGTATGGACAAGATTATCGAGATGATAATGGAAAGAGTTGGCGACAAACCCTGCTTCCTGACCTTTGACATAGACTTTGTCGACCCTGCATACGCCCCCGGTACAGGAACCCCTGAAGTGGGCGGTTTCACCTCTAACGAAACGCTCAAAATCCTCAGAAACATCAAAGACCTAAACTTTATCGGCTTTGACGTGGTGGAGGTGCTCCCTGCTTTCGACTCGGGAGAGGTTACTTCTTATATGGCGGCGAATATCGTGTTTGAATACTTGTCTATACTTGCGGTTAAGAAAAAGAACCAAAAGTAATGTCCTTCTAACTGTACATATGAACACTCAGCACTCATCCGCCCCCTAGCTAAATTTGCAAAAGTTATATTCAAGGTGTATTTGAGCCTTTTGTGATGCAATGTCCTTCAACGGATAGCTGTTTTAGAATTTTGGGAAGCATTATATCACAAAGGCTCATACCACGGTTTTTTCAAATTTTTACGCATATAAAAGTAAAATAGAAAATGGGAAAAGAGGCAGAATAGATGAATAATAATTCTACTACCCAACCAATGTCAACCTCAAAGTATAGATCTGACATGTCGTCACAGGAACTGGACAAAATATCACTTTCCGGCAAAGAAAAGACAATCGGGCTTTTAAAGTTCATTCTCGGCACGGCTATCGCCTATGTAGTGTTTTTCACCAACTTAACTATTGGCGATGAAAGTCAAGTTGTCTTTGGATGGATATATAATTTCTTTATTGATATATTAGGTGTTGCAGGTTTTTGGCTATTAGTCGTTGTTATTGGTGGGAATTTAATCCTTCATGTATTTTCTAAGTATATAGACAAAGGCAAAAAGCATCCCAAGCTTGCTAAGTACTACGCAGAGGACAATATCATCCACACCTTCCTCTACGCTCTCGGCACCATATATGTTGTATGTTATGCGCTCCACGAGACATTCGGTGCGGCGGCTGCTATGCCTGAAATCATTGTAGGTGCATCCACCGGTGGGTCTGTGGTGCCTCCTATCGTTTTAGGAGTTGTCTTCATTATATTTGTAGGTGCGTTTTTCATGCCGTTTTTGCTTAACTACGGTGCTATAGAAATGATCGGCGCACTATTAGAACCACTTATGCGCCCCCTGTTCAGAGTCCCCGGTAAAGCGGCACTGGACGCAACAGCTTCTTTTGTAAGTTCCTCTTCGTTGGCTGTTATCATTACCAGCAGACTTTACAAGGGAAATGTCTACACTGAGCGAGAAGCGGTTTCTGTTGCCACATGTTTTAGCGCTGTAAGTATCGGTTTTGCTTACCTTGTTATTGACACAGCGGGAATGAGCCACTTTTTTACACCTATCTACGCTATCAGCTTTTTATCAGCATTTGTTATATCTGCTATAGTGGTCAGAATTCCACCGATAAGCAAGAAAAGCAACCTTTACTATAACGGCAAAGAGCAAACTGCGGAAGAACTTTCGGGAGACTCTAAGTTTGATTCTAAAATCTTTGGTAGAGCGTATACAAGAGCTGTCAAAAGAGCTTACACTGCAAATAACATTTTTGCCGAGATTAAGAACAGCTTAGTAGATGGTTTTAGGATAATGCCGCAGGTTTTGAGCATGCTTTCCGCTATCGGTGTATCCGCTCTGATTCTCGCCGAGTACACACCGTTCTTTGCGATACTCGGTTCTGTATTTGAGCCGTTGCTACAAGTTCTGCAAATCCCCGACGCCGCCGCTATTGCTCCATCTATCCCTGTAGGTATTGCAGAAATGTTCTTACCTGTCTTGCTAATTCAAAACGACATTGGCGTTATCTCCGAAGCGGCGAGATTCTTTGTTTGCGTTGTTTCCATGGTTCAAATTATATTCTTCTCCGAAACCGCTACAGTTATGCTTGCTACAAAGCTACCTATCAAGTTCCATGAAATCATCATTTGCTTTATAGAAAGAACCATTATAGCACTACCGATAGCAGCCCTCTTTACACACATTTTGTTTTAAAGCTACGGTATAGATGTCAGCAACATTTCAATTCATAGCACATTCAAGATGACAGGTTTTCGGGTTCAGACCATGTCGTCCGCTTTGTAAGGTTAAAAAAGAGCTGAAGGTAGGAATTTTCTCCGAACCTTCAGCTCTGATTTTTGTTTCTTCGTTGGTGAATGTGGTGTTCACACGGAACAGGCGAATAAACCTTCCCGAAAATGTAGCACCTGTAGCTTCAAATGTCCAAAAGAAACACCGGATAGTGAATACATTTACATCTAACCTTGTACTAGCAGTCTTCTTTCATGCTTTAGAATATTTTATTTCCATTCACATATTTCGCCACAATCTTTGCGGCATAATCCTGATAAATTACACTCTCAAGCCTAATAGCAATATCTTCCACCTTAAAATAATTCAGTTCCGAATCATCAATAACAATGGCATCCATTTCATAACCTTCTTCAAAACTGCCTACCTTCCCAAAGAAAGATCCACCACCTTTTGTAGCCATGTATAAAGCCTCGCTTACCTTAAGCGGCTTAAACGTTGCATCTTGTAACCTCCACCTCAATTTTGATACCGCTATCGCATCAGCTATAGCTTTAAACATAGACAAACTATGCCCTGCCGCTACATCACTGCCAAGCCCTATATTCATGTTTTGCTCCAGATATTTTTTAGCCGGGGCAATCCCTGACGAAAGATTTACATTCGACGTAGGGCAGTGCGCTATATACACACCTTGTTTTTTCATAAGCTCCATTTCATCTTCAGAGCAATGAACACAGTGCGCCATTATTGTTTTGTTTTCACCACCAAATAAGCCGTGCATGTGGTAAGCGTCACCATAAGATCCGGCTTCCGGCTTCAACTCTTTCACCCAAGCAATTTCGTCTAAGCTTTCAGATAAATGTGACTGGTTTGGCAGGCTTCGTTCTTTTGAAATACTACCTAAACAGTCAAGCAACTCATCATCACAACTCGGAATAAACCTTGGTGTTATAATTGGGCGTGTGTTGTTAAACTTTCCGCCGATAAGCTTAAGCCATCTTACTGTTTCGTCGTTTGACGTTTTAGCGTCACCTTCTGACAGTGTGTCAGGGCAGTTTCTGTTCATGTTCACTTTACCTACATATGTTATAAGGCCGCTTTCATCCAAAAGCTTCATTAGCTCTAAGGTAGCGTCCACATGAACTGTTGCAAAAACCGACGCGCGAGTTGTTGCACCGTTTTTTAAGTCTTGTGAAAACTTAGAGTAAACGCTTTTAGCATATTCTAAATCGCTAAACTTAGCCTCTTCGGCAAAAGTAAAGGTGGCAAGCCAGTCTAAAAGCTCTAGGTCCATACCTGTCCCCTTAAAGGCGTACTGCGGTGCATGAACGTGCAAATCAGTAAGCCCGGGGATAATAATTTTATCACCATAGTCGGTTACAGAAACATCTCTATACTCCCGAGGTAACAAGCCAAAAGTCCCCAAAACCTTGCTTTTTTCACATACAATATAGCCGTCTTTTATAATTGTAAGTTCACTTCTGCTTTTTGTGTAAACTATATTCCCTTTAATCGCCCACTTCATTTTAAGCTTCCCCTTTTACTTGTTTTGTAGATTATTAATATCTTGACGAATAGCCCTGTGAGTATCGGCATAACTATAGTACCTCTCTCGCTCCTGTTATATTGTCAATTTCGGTGATCTGACAAATCACAGTGCAATTGATTTAAGCCAAATGAGATACCCAAGTTGTTTATCATTTCATCGTTTCAATTGTTATTAGAACATAAAAAATCCTACCTCCAAAGAAAGCATTTATGCTTATCTTCGTAGGCAGGAATTAAGGTTACCTGTAGAGACCCCTGTACCATATTAACAGGGTTATACGAATACATAATTAAGTTTTATACAGTAGATATCCATACAGTACTTTAATGATTCAGGTTGTGCGCAGACGTGTATTTGTTAGATTTCGGGCTATAAAAAGAAACAAACTAACACAAATTTGTTTGCAAAACCACCGTAAGCGTTTAACTCGATATCATGTTCGCACTTTTAAAGTGTAATCAATAAAGATGTATTTGTCAATGGCTTTGAGAAAATTCATTTTAGTTACAGAGTATCAGAGCAGTACCCATGGGTGCACCGTTAACGATTGACAAAGCCAAAGTAAAACAGCAAGACTAAGCATCAATGTCGACTCTAAGCTTTTTTAGCGTTAAATACTGTGTAAAAAGCATCTGTTGCTGTGTCTTTATTGATAATGATATCAGGGTATATCTTTCTTAAAGCGTTTTGAATGGCGCTTATGCTACATTTCGCAGTAGACACCTCATCGACAATTACGCCACTCTTAATTATAATTAACCTACTACAATAGTTGAGCGCAAGTGTGGGGTTATGGAGAACGACCAGAGCGCTTTTGTTTTTTTCTTCTATTTGTGCTTTGAATACTTTAAACAGGTTGTGAGTGTTTAAGTAATCTAGGTTGTTATCAGGCTCATCGAGTAGTACTATAGGCGTATCTTGCGCAAAGATTTTTGCTAAAAAGGCCAGAGAACGTTGACCTTCGCTAAGCTTTGAAACATCGGTATCAAGTAGATGTTCTATTTTAAAGAGCTTGGCGAGTGTGTTTACAGTGTTGTTTTTCCCCTCTAAGTTAGGCAAAGAAAAGCCGAAATAGTCTTTTGAGTAACTACCCATTTGAATTATCTGTTTTACTAAAAGTCCCGATACGTTAGGGGTTCTTTGAGTGTAGTAGCTTATATATCTTGCCCTTTTTTTGCTGGAGAGTGAGTTTATTTTCACACCGCCTACAAAAATATCGCCACCAAAAAGCTTGTTAATACCGCAGAGACCGCCCAAAAGTGTAGATTTACCCGAGCCATTAAGCCCGATAACACCTACAATCTCGCACTTGTTAACATCAAAGCTAATGTTTTTTATTACCTCGTTTTTATAACCCACAGATAGATTCTTAACACTGAGAACACTCTCCACTAAAAATCCCTCCTTGCTTTAAACACCAAAAACATCAGTATTGGCGCAGAGATTATAACGATAGGAATACTTAGCGGAAGCTCTGCACCTGCTGACACAGACCTTGCGATAACATCGGCGAAAATTGTAATAATAGCGCCTACAGACATACTCATAAACAAAAACATAAATCCTCTGTTTTTAGTAATCAAAAGCGCAATATGAGGAGCAATCAGCCCAACAAAGGCAACTGTGCCAACTACAGAAACAGCGCAAGACACCATAAACGTAGTTACTGTTAAAAGGAAAAACCGCCAAAAGGTTGGGTTTAGACCGGTCGCCTTAGCATTTTCATCGCCCAGATTGAGCATAGTTACCTGCGTGTGAGAAAGTAGCAATACCACCGATGACATCAATATACCCAAAAGCGGTAGCATCAGTTTTTCATCTGTGACATTCGCAAGTGTCCCCATAATCCAAAACTCTATGGAGGCGAGCTGGCTCTGTGGGTCGGCAAGCGTTTTAAGTATCATAAGCCCTGCATCGGCTAAGCATTTAATAACAATGCCTGCAAATAAAAAATTGCTGAGCTTTTTTACCCCTGTTAAATATGTTAAAAAAACCAAAGCAACAATGGAGAACATTCCACCCATAAACGAAAATAAAATCACGAAAACGGGAGAAGACACCTGCGACACAATCGCGGCAGCAGCGCCTAAAGAGGCAGCGGAGGCAACACCTGTAATATCGGGCGAGGCAAGCGGATTTCTGAAAATGGTTTGGTAAACTCCGCCTGAAATGCCAAGTGCCATGCCTGTAATCAGTGCCATAAAAGTGCGTGGGAGCCTTAATGTATAAAAAACTCTGTACTCTATTGTGTCGTACATGTCGCCTTTTAAAATGGCTATAATCTCGTTTAAGCTTAAAGAAAAACTGCCCATTGTAATAGATAAAAAAACAAGGGAAAGTAGCAGTAAAGCGGTGGTTAGAAAAATCAATAGTGTTTTGTTTTTCATAATAACTAGGCCTTACCTTTCTCTTGGTTTTCAACTACTTTGGGCAGTGTTTTTACGCTACGTCAAAGCCGTAAAATTCTTTGTAAAACTCGCTAAAAGTATTTTCGTAATCGCTTACGTCTTGCTCGTTGCCATGCAGAGTAACGGCAAGCCAGTAAACACCTAAAACACCTGATGGCACAGGGGAGTCAATCTCTTCAAATCCCTCGGGCATCTTAAACACCTTTTGATTTTTAACGGCGTTTAAGTCACTTAGAGCTGTGTCGCCCAGCACGTCCCGTACAGTGTACGAGGCGGCCGAGGGAATGATAAAATAATCGGGGTTTTGCTGTGAAATCGCTTCGTAAGATACAGCGCTCCAGTAGTTATCTTCCAAATGTGAGAAAGCATTTTGACCGCCTGCATGGGTAATTAAAAAGTCTTGATACATCAGCGACGTGGCTGTCTCTAAATAAGCGGAGTTGCTCCCCATATAGACTTTTGGCGCTTCTTTATCTTTCACCAGTGTTTCTATGGTGGCGTAAATCTCGTCTTGTGCCTCTATTAGTGCCTGCGCTCTATCCTCACTACCTGTCAGCTTCCCTATATTAACAATCATCTCGCTTAAGCCTTCTCGAGTTTCGGGGTTTACCACTAAAACCGTTAACCCTAAATCTTCTAAAATATTTGCTTGCTCCAAAAGAGATATTGGCACTAAAACAAGCTCAGGGCTAAGCTCTGCCACTGCCTCTATATTAAACTCTTTTAAAGAGCCCACTTGTGTAACCTCTAAAAGCTCACTTGCCGCTAAAGAGTAAATTGGCCTTGTTTCTGCCTTTTTCTCTATGCCGATAAGCTTGTCGGTAAGTCCTAAAGCGACTGATGTGTAGGTGGTTATATAATATGCGCTGACAATGGTCTCCGCCGGTTTATCTAAAACCACCTCTCTATTCGCTTGGTCGGTAAGCTTTATTTGCCCTACTGACTCGTCTTTGTTTTCGCTATCATTGCTCCGGTCTGAGCTTGTCCCGCTACCCTCCGAGGTTGTCATTGAGGACACTCCCTCGGCAGGGTTGCTATTCGTGCTACATGCACATAGCGATAATATAAGCGCAACCGCCATTAATATGGATATGATTTTTTTCATTTGTGGTATGCCTTTCTATGTGTATGTAACTTTTATTTGAATGTAATGGTTCCGTCTTCTGCGTTCATTTCGTCGGTGATAGCTAAAGACTCAACGCGATACCCTTTTTCTCTAAGCATTTTCCCACCTTGTTGGTGGCCTTTTTCTATAATAATACCAATAGCCGCAATATTAGCATGTGCCGACTCTACTATTTGACATAGACCCAGGGCCGCACAGCCGTTTGCTAAAAAGTCGTCTATTATAAAAATATTCTCGCCCGGAGAAATAAACCTGCTTGCGACAATGACACTGTGCATTCTTTTGTGGGTAAAGCTCTCAACATTTGCGCAAAGCACTGTGCCGTCTAAGTTGATGGACTGCGATTTTTTCGCAAACACAACAGGCACGTCAAAATACTGAGCCGCTATCACAGCAAGCCCTATACCTGAAGCCTCTATTGTCAAAATTTTGTCTACCTTGATGTCTTTAAGCCGCTCTTTAAACTCTTTGCCAATCTCGTTAAAAAGCTTAATATCCATTTGATGATTCAAAAAAGAGTCTACCTTTAAGATATTGCCGTGTTTTACAACGCCGTCTTTCCTAATTCGTTCTTTAAGTATCTCCAAAATCCTTCTCCTTTTTAACATTGTTTTCAATTATACCAATTATTTTTTCTTTTAGTTTTTCGGTGCACTCGCACTCTTCTATATCAAAAACAAAACTGTCTTCCCTCTTTTTGTACTCGTTTATATGCGCTAAATCTTCTTTTTTAAGCACTGCAATTACTGTTTTTTCGCAGTTAAGAGCCTTTGTTAGCTCGTTTAAAAAAGCTGTGCTGTTCCTCTCAAACCTGCCTATTTCATCAAAAACCAATAATTTACATTCTGAGTTAACTGCGGTTTTTACAATGTCTCTTCCAAAGCTATCAAATGTAGACTGCACAGGCATAAAACCACTGCCGTCAAAGCGGGATATGGGCATCCGCTCGCCGCTTTTGAAGTCTATAATGTTGTAGGTATTACCTAATTCGTACTCGTCTTTAACGCTTGTGTAAAATCCCTCGTAGTCTTCGTTAAGCTCAGATAATATGCTTTTTAGAAGTGTAGTTTTTCCACACTTCTTTTTGCCTGTTAATAGTATGTTTGTAATTCTTTTAAGCACTCTGCGTTGTCCACATCCCTAAGCTCGTTTTCGTTACTGACTAAAATTTTAACAGGTGGGTACTTATTTAAAAGAACCTTGCCGCCAACATCGCCCTCCAGCGCCAGAAGCTCGTTTACAAGCTTTGCCGAGAACATTACGGGGTTTCCTTTTTTCTCATTATAGTACGAAACAGCGGTAAGAATTTCATTTTCACTTTGTTTAATAAAATCCTCTAAAGTAGCTTTAGAAATCAGCGGTTGGTCAGAAACTAAAAAAACTAAAAAATCCTCTTTTTGTAGGTCTTTAATAGCTTTTATCCCCTGTTTTATTGTATAAGATATCTCGTTTGGCATGACCTTCTCAAACACTGTCTTAAATCCCAGCTTCTCTGAGTAGTCCTTAACCTCTCGGTATTTTGTAACGGTAATAACCTCTGCGTTCTCACTGTTTAAACTAACGGCATGGAGGGTGTCCATACCGTGTTTAAACATTTCTTTACCATTAAAGTTTTGGAGTAACTTATTTTCGCTACCAAACCGAGAAGAATTGCCCGACGCCAGATAAATAAAATAAACCATAGCTTTCCCTTTGCTTTTTTCTTGCTATTTTATCTTAGACCAAATTCTCTCAGGTGTCATGGGTAATTCACGTTGCCATGCACCTGTTGCGTTAAAGACTGCATGTGCAAGAGCCGGTGAGGGGGTGTTTATAACTATCTCGCCTATAGATTTTGCGCCGAATGGGCCGGACTTAGCGTAGCTCTGCTCAAAAGCTACACGAAGCCTGCTTATGTCTAAACGGGTGGGTAACTTGTAGGTCATAAAGCTCTTCTGTACTAAACTGCCTTCTTCAGAGTAGCTTATGCTCTCGCTTAGCGCCATCCCTATACCTTGCACAAGGCCGCCCTCTGTCTGTACTTTTGCTAAGTTCGGGTTGATTGGCGTACCACAGTCTACAACTGCAACATAGTCGAGAATTTCCACCGAGCCTGTCAGTTTGTCCAGCTCTATTTCCACCATACCAACCATAAAAGGTGGAGGGGATACAGGCGATGTGTGAGACTCTGTTATTTGAGTGGGTACGTCATTTCCGCTCATAGACTTAACAGAGATTTCTGTAAGGCTAACATGTGCGCTGTTGTCTTTTTTAGCTATACTATCGCCTAGATACTCTAGCTCATCTTCACCGCAGTTTAATATTTCGGAGGCTATTTTGCACAGGTTTTTACGCATTTTCTCACAAGCCTTCTCAACAGCTTTCCCTGTTATATAAGTAGTAGAAGAAGCGTAAGAGCCTGAATCGTAAGGGGATATATCAGAGTCCGCTCCGTATACGGTGATTTTATCTATATCACATTCAAGACACTCAGCAGCCATTTGCGCCAGAATTGTATCACAGCCCGTGCCCATGTCAGCCGCTCCTATCAAAAGCTCAAAGCCACCGTCTTCGCTAAGTTTGATTGTAGCCGATCCGACATCTACGCCTGATATTCCCGAGCCTTGCATTGCAAGCGCAACACCTGCGCTTCTAACTTTGCCGTCACCCATATCTCGCACTTTCGACTTCTCTTCCCAGTTAAACATCTCTTTTGCTTTGATAATACATCTATCAAGACTGGACGCCTCCACTGTTTCATGATAGTAAGCGGGCATTACGTCCCCCTCTTTAACTATGTTCTTCTCTCTTACCTGGATAGCGTCCATGTTTATCATGCTTGCGAACTCGTTAACCATGCTCTCAACCGCAAAAATGCCTTGAGTGGCACCGTAGCCACGGTAAGCACCGGAGGACTGGATATTTGTATACACAACGTCGTAAGAAAAACGGTAAGCCTTTAAGCCACCACTGTACATAGGTATAGATTTGCTACCTGAAAGCCCAACAGTGGTAGGGCCATGCTCTCCGTAAGCACCTGTGTTAGATAGAGTGTAAACCTCTAAGGCGTGAATGCTTCCATCTTTCATGCCTCCGAGTTTAACCTTAACTTTCATCTCGTGCCTTGGGGATGAGGCTATAAGCGCCTCTTCTCTTGTGTAAATCATTTTGGCTCTCTTGCCTGTTTTAAGCGTTACAAATGCCGGGTAAACCTCTGCGACAACTGTTTGCTTCGCTCCAAAACCACCACCAATTCTGGGTTTTGTAACACGGATTTTGCTTTTAGGAATGCCCAAGGCGTTTGAGAGTATTCTTCTGGCGTGAAAAACAATTTGAGTAGAGGCGGTTACATGAAGCCTTCCGTACGTGTCAATCTCTGAGTACGCAATAAAAGGCTCCATCATCGCCTGATTACAAGCCCGGGTGTGGAATTCTCGCTCGAAAACAATGTCGCACTCTTTGAAAACTTCGTCAACGTCGCCGTCACTACTGCCTCCGCTTGCGCAAAGGTTTCTTTTATTGTCCGCACCCACAGGGCACAAGGCTTTCCAGTTTTCTTCGGGGTGAACAAGAGTTTTGTTATCTTTAGCACTGTCCATATCAAGCACAGGCTTTAAAACTTCATACTCTACTTTAATAAGCTTCATAGCTTTGATACAAGCTTTTTCAGAGCTACCGGCAACAATTGCAACTGCGTCGCCCACAAACCTTAAATGTGAATCAAGCAGTAGCCTGTCATAGGGTGAGGGCTCGGGGTAGGTTTGACCTGCCATTGTAAAGCGCTCGTCGTTTACGTCTTCGTAGGTGAAAACACACTCAATACCCGGGACAAGCTTTGCTGTTTTTGTGTCAATGCTTTTGATAACCGCATTCGCATAAGGCGAGCGCAACACCTTAACAACTAAGGCGTCGCCGGGTGTTACGTCGTTTACATACACAGGTTTTCCAAGTAAAAGCTGCATAGCATCTTTTTTCCTGACAGCTTTACCAACATAAGAATAGGACACTTTATGCACCTCTTTTCTTAAACTCTAAAAAGTTGCGTATACCTCTAAGCTGACCATCGTAGCCTGAGCACCTGCATAGGTTTCCTGCTAAAAAAGAGATAATCTCTTCGTCGGTGGGGTCTTTGTTCTCTTTTAAGAGTGCAACTGTGTTTACAATAAAGCCCGGGTTGCAAAAACCGCACTGCTCTGCACCTTGGTCTGCAATAAAGCCAGCAAACTCGGACGCCTCCTCTTGTAAACCCTCCAGCGTGAAAATAGATCTCCCCATCGCCCTAGCCGCTAAAACACTGCACGAAAGAACAGGTTTATCATCCATAAGTACTGTACACAGTCCACAATTTGAGGTGTCGCAACCCCTTTTAACGCTGAAACATTGGTGTTTTCTTAAAAAGTCGATCAAAAGCAAATCTGCTTCGATATTATCTACTATTTTTTTGTTGTTTAAAGTTAACCTAATTTCCACAGTCTACTTCCTCTCCTTGAGCTTTTTTACAGCTCTGGTTATAAGAACTTTGCAAATGTGCTCTCGGTAGCCTCTACTTGCGAGTGTGTTGCTACCAAAAACAAACTGCTTGCTTACTTTCTCCGCTAACACCTCTATGTTCTCTTGCTTGCTCATATGAATTAGCTCCGCCCTATGAGGTCTTGCGCCTACTGCGATGCTGTACGAGTTTTCATGCTCGGTTACAGCACAGTTGAGCACCGCAAAGTCTGTTTTAGAGTTCTTTTGCGAGATAAACACAGTGTTATACTGCTTTTTATCTATAATGATTTTTATCAAAATATCACGCTCATAGTCGCTTTTCAAAAAGTCCTCAAGGGTTGTTACGCCTCTTTTGTAAAACTCTAATTTAGCGCCCATTGAAAGTAAGAGCGTTGTAATGTCCGAAAAACCGAACTTTGAAAAAACGCTACCTCCGACAGTTGCTAAATTTCTAAACTGCACACCTACAAGCTGCTTTAAGCACTCGTTAAATGCGCCGTTTGTCATGGCGTTTAAAGCAGCGTCAATCTCGATGGCTCTGAGAGATGTCATCGAGCCTATGTGATATTCACTTTCTGTTTCTTCGATTTTATCCATGTTTAAGTCGCAAAGGTCAATAGCTGTGTTAACGCTTTTTCGTTGCATTTTAAGCCAAAGCATACCACCTAAAACAACATTGCTTTTTTTAAGGTTGAGCTCATATGCCTCTTTAATACTTTGCGCCCTATGGTAATTAGTGATATTTAACACTTGGTCGCCTCCGTTTTTAAGATTCAGTTACTTCTACTTTAACGTCTTCTTTTTTATCTGCTTCATCTTTAGGAAGCACTAAATTAAAAATAACAGCAACAAATGCAGCAGGTACAATTCCGCCGCCGCCGAATACTAACTTTAACAAATCCGGTAGGTTGTTTAAGATTGTGCTGTTAACGCCTAAGCCGTATCCCAGACCCAAAGACACAGAAACTATTGTTATGTTTCTGGATGTTAGTGGTTCTTTTGTAATTAACTGAATACCGCTCATCACGATTGAGGAGAACATTATAATTGCCGCTCCCCCTAAAACGCTTTGTGGCATGATAGATAAAATCGCAGACAGCTTTGGTACCAGTCCACATAGAATTAAGAAGACAGCGCCGCACGCCAAAGCATAACGGTTTACAACCTTTGTAAGCGTTACAAGGCCGACGTTTTGGCTAAACGATGTGTTCGGCAAAACACCAAACAATGCAGCCACAGAAGAACCGATGCCGTCACACATAACACTACCGGCAAGCTCTTTATCAGTAGCCTCACGCCCCATACCGCCCTCAACAACGCCGGAAACGTCGCCCAGCGTCTCAACAGCGGTAACAACGAACATTATTAAAATAGGAACTATAGCACGCATATCAAAAACAGGGGTTACAGGTAAGAAAGAAGGCACAGCAAACCAAGCGGCCTCGCTAACTTTGCTCCAGTTTAACACCCAAGATTTTGTGTACTCCAACCCTTCGGCATTTACAGCCATGGTGTCAAAAAACAGTGGTAAAACAGCGCAGACAATGTATCCGAAAATAATACCGATTAAGATACATGAGTAGCTCTTTATCCCTTTTGACTTATGCTTAAACAGTAAGATAACAATCATTACCGAAAGCCCGATTAACAGGTTTTCAATAGAGCCATAATCCTTTGAAGATGAGCCACCACCAAAAGAACCTACCCCCACGCCTATTAAAGAAAGGCCGATCGCCATAACAACAGTACCGGTTACTATTGAGGGGAAAAACCTGCGAAGCGGTTTTAAAAACGCACCCAAAACAGTCTCGAATATACCACCTATAATAGAAGCACCCATAATCGCGCCATAAGCGACTATACCGCCACCCATAACAGCGGTAACACTGTTAAACACGCCTATAAAGCCTGAGCTTGTTCCCATGATGATGGGAACCTGTCCACCTACCGGGCCGATAGAGAATAGCTGAAGCAAAGTTATAACGCCAGCAATTATCATGGCGTTTTGAAGCAAGGTTACTTGGATAGCGGCAAACTGCTCTGCTCCGCCACCTACAGCACATGCACTTGTGATAATTAATATAGGGGTTAAGTTGCCTACAAACATCGCTAAAACATGCTGAAGTCCAAGTGGAATTGCTTGACTCAGTGGAATTTTACCCTTGAAGGTATACGGTGTTCCGGTGAATTTTTTTCCCGACATTGATTTGACCATCCTTTTTTATAATGTAGAAAACTTGCCAAATTAGGCACTCTGTAAATAGTGATTAAGAAAAACTTTAGTTTGGGCATTGATTTTCACTCATACGCTTTTGAAGAATTAAACTCTTAAGAGTTTAAAAAAGGCGCAACTTTGAAAACCAATTATCCATCATCTAAAAAATAACTTTTATGAATCTACTCCTTAAAAACATACTTTCAAAGCAAAAAAGATGAATAATTAGTTTAATAAAATGTTATATGCAGTTTAATAATATACAAATTTAAGGTTAAATTTACAAAAAAAATCACTATCGCTTTACAGCTCTAAGTGTAGCACAAAATACCCCGAATTTCAACAATAAACGCCGGCAAGTGTACTATTAAGAAGGCAAAAAATGAATAATTAAAGAATATTTCACTCTTTACATATTTCAAAGCACTTTAAAAACGTAAACCTTGCTCCCCCACTTGCGTTACAACCAAAAAACGCAAAAAAACAGATGCACACCGAAAAATTCCGATGTGCATCTAATCAGCCGATTATTATGTGTTCCTTACCAACATAGCTGTGTAATCTGTGTTAGGTCACTTCCGATGAACCGAATTACACTACAACTTTATTCTGCTTTTCTCACTATCGCAAAACTCTCTAAAATCATCTTCAAACATTGGCTTTGCATAATAGTAACCCTGTACGATGTCGCAATCTATTTCCTTCAGCATAATTACATCCTCTAAAGTTTCAATGCCTTCTGCAACGGTTTTTATGTTCAAGTCTTTCGATAATCTTATTACGCTTGCTACAACAGCTATACCGCGTTCACGAGTTTGTGACGCAACAAAAAAGCTCCTATCCAACTTCAAAACATCAACCGGTGTGTTTTTCAACAGCCCCAGCGAGCTAAATCCGGTACCGAAATCATCCATAAAGACCTTAAAACCTTCTTTATGCAGATCATTTATAAAGGAGTTCAAGTCACAGTCGGTACTCAGCATACTTGTTTCCGTTATTTCTACTCCTAAGTATTTGGGATTAACAGCATATTTCTTGCATATAGCCGTTAGATTTGAAACAAAATCAGCAGAGTATAAGTTTTTCCTTGAAAAGTTAACCGAGATGGGGAAAGGCTCTCTTCCCTCTTTTTCCCACATGCTCAAAAAATTACAAGCTTTTTCAAACATGTACATATCAAGTTTTAATATAAAGCCATTCTTTTCAAAGAGTGGTATAAACTCATTTGGAGCTCTTATCCCCGCCGTAGGGCTTATCCACCTTACCAGCGCCTCGGCTGCGATCATTTCGCCTGTTTTCAACCCTAATTCAGGTTGCAAAACCATCTTAAACTCACCATCTAAAAGCGCTTTTTCCATAGTATTTTCGATTTCTTTCGCCTTTATCGCATCGCTTAAA
>CAYJIK010000016.1:0-32138 GCA_964370205.1 uncultured Oscillospiraceae bacterium
ATAGCCACGGCCCCGTGTATGTGGAGCGGTATTTGATGACCAAAGGCAGCCTGACAGCTTGGACCTCCGCAAACACCAGCGCCCCCGCACTGAGCCACAAGCTTTTGTTTACCGATGGGGCCAGCTACACCATCAAAGCGGGGCAGGACGCGGCAAGCGCCGTGCCTGTGGAGGAGAGCAGTAGCTATCATTACGAGCGTTATGTGAAGGTGGAGGCGAACTTTTCGGGCGCAATCCCACGCTATTCGCTCAGCATCTCACCGAGTAGCTACACCTTCCCCAAGCGGCAGGTGGGGTACACGGAGCGGCCTCCGGCGCACACCTTCACCGTCACCAACACCGGCACGGCGACACTAAATGACTTTTCGATTGTGCTGAGCGACTATGATGCCGACAGTTTTGTCCTTAGCTTGAGTGAAATCAGAACCAACCTGCCCGCCGGACACTCGACCACCTTCACCGTGCGGCCCAAACCGGGGCTGACCATTCGGGACGAGCCGGGCGGCAACAACCATTTCACCGATGTGGTGGTGAACGCCGACCGTGCGGTGGCCCAAGCCCGGGTCATCTTCAATCTGACGGAGGATCCGCCGAAATATGCGCTGACTACCTTCGCCAGTGCCGACAGCACCGGCAGCACGGAGTACCTCACGCCGGGCACCCTTGTGAAGCGGACCGCCGCGGAGACGGCGCCGGGCGGCCTGGTGTTCAAAGAGTGGGCGGGGCTTGAGGGCGTTCCCATCGCGCAGGGCAACAGCATCTATTCGCGCACGGTGCAGTTTTTAATGATGGAGCGGAATATGGAGCTACGCGCCATTTACGGCCCGCCGATTGATGATATTGTCATCTCCCCAAGCTACGTAGAAACCGCACCGGGTGAAGAAGTGGGGTTTTATGTTATCATAAACGGTGAGGATATCAGTCAAAGCAATGATTTTGAGTGGAGTATATCGCAAGGCGCACAGTCGCAAGATACCAGACTTCATGCAGACGACATAGACAGCACGGCGCACCAAACTTTAACCGTTGCAAACAACGAAACAGCAAGCTCTATTCAAATCACAGTCACCCATAAAACAGGGGTGGTTGATCCGATAGTGATTAATAATATTCATGTCTACAGTACCACGCCGCATTATGACATCACTTTCGAGGGCACGAAAGCCCCCGAAGCCGGCACCTCACTTCGCATCGGAAGCGGTACAGAAATGACCATTGTTGCCGATGACCCTTCCCCGGGCGAAAAGTTCAGCCATTGGGAAGTCATAGGCGGAGCGGTTAACTTTTCCAGCTCGAAAAACTCCTCGGTAGCTAAGGTGGTAATTGAGGGTAACGGCACGGTCAAAGCCGTCTATGAAGACTACACCCTCCCCGGCGACGTGGACGGCGACAATGTGGTCGATATCGACGACCTAATAGAAATCACCAAACCCACCAACTACAACAAAGCCACCACCGACTCCGGCGTTGACCCCAAAGCCGACCTAAACGGCGACGGCAAAGTAAACTTCGCAGACCTTGCAATAGCGAGAAACAGCAAAAATTTCGGGAAATAGCAGAGCACACCAAAGCAAAAGCGGTCGCCCTCGGGCGGCCGCTTTTTTCGGTTTCATACTTTTGTGAAAATCTTTTAAAGTAAGCTTAAGGTTTGTGGTATAATGTATCGTAAGAGGGAAGTTTGAGCGAGTTATCAAACCTTGAGCTTTTGCTCTTGTGTTTAAGATAAAAAGAAGAAACAGCCGGAAAGGTATGGTTTAGATATGCGAATTTTACTATGCGAAGATGAAAGGGAGCTTTCAAGCGCTCTTGTGAAGATACTAGGGCACTATAGGTACTCTGTGGATGCGGTTTTTGACGGGGAAGAGGCGCTTGCGTTTTTAGATGCGGAAAACTATGACGCCGTAATTCTGGACATCATGATGCCAAAGGTGGACGGGCTTACTGTGCTCAAAAGGGTGCGTGAAAAAGGCAATCTTATCCCGATTATCATGCTTACAGCAAAGTCTCAGGTGGACGATAAGGTGACAGGTCTTGACCTGGGCGCAAATGACTACCTTGCAAAGCCGTTTGAAACAAAGGAACTGCTTGCACGACTTCGAGCCATGACAAGGACAGCAAGCGACAGCAGTTCATCAATACTAACGGTGGGCGATGTCAACCTCAACCGCAAGACCTTCGAGCTTTACACCGCAAAAAACTCATTTAAACTGGCGAGCAAAGAGTTTCAGATGATGGAAATGCTGATGATAAACAAAGGTCATGTGATCCCTACCGAGCGCTTTATGGAGAAGGTGTGGGGGTATGATTCGGACACGGAGATTAACGTGGTGTGGGTGTATATCTCCTATCTGCGGAAAAAGTTGACACTGCTTGAAAGCACAGTCAAGATTAAAGCTACCAGAAACACAGGCTATTCGTTGGAGGTGTAACGTGCTTAAAAAGTTACAAAGAAAGTTTGTTTTCCTCACAACATCAATAAGTGTGGTGGTGTTGCTACTTATAGCTGTTGCCATAAATGTCGCAAACTATGTCTCTGTAATGAATGCTTCGGATGAGATATTGAAGTTGTTGGTGGCAGGTGACCTTAAAATGGGGCAGCCATTTGCAAACCACGGAAAATTCCCAAACGAGCTACCTTTTACCACAAGGTTTTTTGTGGTAAGCTCAGATGATAACGATATCATCGAGAAGATAGACACCAGACATATAAGCTACGTAACGTCAGAAGACGCTAAAAGGTATGCGAACATGCTGATGGAAAACGGTGGAAAAACCGGCATGGCAGATAACTTCAGGTTTGCTATTTCGGAAACCGATACAGGGGTGGAGTATTTCTTTTTGGACATACAGCAAGAACTGATAGGTTTTGAAAACAATATGATTTCTTCGGCGGTAGTTGTTTTTGTGGCGGGGTTGTCAATTTTTTTCCTTTCTGTACTGCTATCCAAAAAAGCGGTCGCGCCTATTGCCTACAGCTATGAGCGCCAAAAAAGCTTTATTACAAATGTCAGCCATGAGTTCAAAACGCCACTGGCAATTATCAAAGCTGACTGTGACGTAATCGAAATTGACAACGGCGAGGGCGAGTGGACAGATAGCATCAAAACCCAGATTTTAAGGTTAGACAACCTCGTGGAGAGTTTGATATCGCTTACAAAGCTAGAGGAAAAACAACATCTCATCAAAACAAACTTCTCCCTCTCCGATGCGGTTAACGATACAGTCGGCGAGTTTACTTCAAGCATAAAAAGTGCTGACCTTAGCTTGACATTGGACATTGCAAAAAACCTTTCTTACAACGGAGATGAACAGCATATAAGAAAATTGATATCCACATTGACGGAAAACGCTGTAAAGTACTCGCCATCGCAGACGGTGTTGAGTGTTACTTTGAAAGCGTCAGGAAGCAGAAATGTGCTCACTATAGAGAATGCCTGTGATGATGTAGGGGTTGGGAAGCACAACGACTGGTTTTTGCGCTTTCACCGCGGGGATCAATCACGCAACAGCAGCACAAAGGGGTATGGAATCGGTTTATCCATTGCTAAGACAATCTGCGATTTGCACGGAGCGAAAATTTCAGCGGAGAGTAAAACAGGAAAAGAAATTATAATAACAGTTATATTTTAAAGTAAGATTAAAGTTCGTATTGTAAAATCTCTTTACAATGTAGTGTGAGGTGATTTTTTGAGTATAAAAACAAATACGAGTGGTACAGAGTTTTACAAAGAATATTACGATATGTTTTCATTTGCAGCAGAGAAAGCTCATGACTTGATTACAACAGAGTGTGCAGAAAACATTGAGCATGTAAAAATCCGAATAAAGTCGGAAGAGAGCGTGAAGGCGAAGCTTAAGAAACTAGGGGCCAAACCCTCGATGGAGGAAGCGCTTTTTCACCTGACTGATATTGTGGGACTTAGGATAGTATGTAGGTTTTTGACAGATGTCTACGCTGTAGCGGCTGCTATTGAACGTCATGCGGAGTTTCGGCATATAGTGAGCAAGGACTACATAAAGAACCCAAAAGAAAACGGCTATCGAAGCTATCACATCATTTTTCAGATAGCGACTAA
Organism: uncultured Oscillospiraceae bacterium; assembly: GCA_964370205.1. Classification (GTDB taxonomy): domain Bacteria; phylum Bacillota; class Clostridia; order Oscillospirales; family Ruminococcaceae; genus DAMCAP01. Next base: position 4,077 of record CAYJIK010000016.1, read on the forward strand.
TGAGGTTTGTTTCCCCATTGAGGTGCAGTTGCGGACGATATCACAGGACTCGTGGGCAAGTTTGGAACATAAGATGAAGTATAAAAAAGAAGTGTCAAACGGGTCGATGATTAAAGGCGAACTTAAGCGTCTGGCGGACGAAATGGCGTCAGCTGATGTATGTATGCAAACCTTGAAAGAAGTTATAGACAACTTTGAAGCCCATTAGAGCTTATGGGGTAGTTTAGAGAGTGTTCAGATATTTACGTTAGTAAAGTGAAAGGGGAGAGAGCGGTGGCACAAACAAACTTTAAAAGGTACGAACTTAAATATATTTTAACGGTGGAGCAGTACAAAACTCTACTGAGTCAGTTGCCGTCAGATATCAAGCTTGATATCTACGGGCGGCATAAAATCTCAAACGTTTACTTTGACACCGATGATTACAGGGTGATTAGACATTCGTTAGAAAAGCCAAAGTATAAGGAAAAACTTAGGGTTCGCTGTTATGGGGAACCGAGTGAAGACGTGACCGCCTTTATTGAACTTAAGAAGAAGTTCCAGGGTGTAGTCTATAAGCGGAGGGTCTTTTCTGAGCAAGGGAAGGTGTTTGCCTATCTTTGCGATGAGGAGGATTCACTGGAGCAGTCACAGATCCTAAGTGAGATTGACTACTTTAAAAGTTGTTACGGAGACTTAAAGCCAAAGGTGTATTTATCATATGAGCGAGAAGCGTTCTACTCGACATTGGACGAAAACTTCAGGCTTACCTTTGACTTCAACATAGCGACCAGAAATGACGACGTATCACTGTACAGCAGTGAAAAGGATATGGAAGTCCTATCCAGCGACTACGTACTTCTCGAAGTGAAGACAGTTTTGGGACTGCCTAGTTGGTTTTTAGAGTTTCTAAGTGAAAACCGCATATACAAGACGTCGTTTTCTAAGTACGGAACTGCATACGCTACATATTATTTGCCGGGATTTGTAGATGGCTTGGCAAATTTAGTGTGAAAGCGTTTTTGAGAAAAGGCTTTCGTTTTTAAAAACAAAGGCTATAGAAAGGAAAATTGGGTAAAATGATAAATGAAATTTTCAGTAGTGTTTTTGATACGACAGGTGCTATAAATTTAGATATCATCGATTTTTTAATGTGCATGGTGGCGGCGATTCTACTGGGTGTGTTTATGGCGAAGATGTACTCACTGAAAACCAAAAGCACTAACAGCTTTGTTGTGACTCTTGCACTTCTGCCTTTGGCGGTGACGATGGTAATTATAATGGTAAACGGTAACATAGGAGCAGGTGTTGCGGTGGCAGGCGCGTTTAGCCTTGTAAGGTTTCGCTCTGTGCCGGGTACTGCTAAGGAGATAGTAGCAATATTTACTGCTATGTGTACAGGTCTCACCGTTGGTATGGGGTATATTGGTTTTGCGGTGTTGTTTTCGATAATTGCTTGTCTGTTTGCACTCTTCCTGAACATTACAAACTTTGGAGAAGAGAAGGACAATACAAGTCGCACGCTACAAATAACAATCCCCGAAAACCTAAACTACACCGATGTTTTTGATGATATCTTTAAGATCTACACAAAGGAAGTGAAGTTGATATCCGCTAAAACTACCAACATGGGGAGTTTGTTCAAATTGAGTTACGAAATTGAGCTCAAAGATACAAATAATGAAAAGCAGTTTATTGATGAACTTAGATGCCGTAACGGTAATCTTGAAATAGTAATAGGAAAACAGGAACTATTTATAAACGGGTTGTAGAGAGCCAAAATTACTACCGCTGAGAATAAGTTTGCGGTGTAATACAAGAAAGGTTAGGTTAGTAATGAAAAAGTATATATCATTTGTAATGGCGGTTTCTATGCTGCTTTTAGCGGGTTGTCAGACTACAGGTGGACCGACTACCTCATCAAGTGCTGTCATAGTCCCGTCAAGTCCTGAGTCAAGCACTAGTCATGAAGAATTGTCTGCAAGTAGCACCCCGACGATTGAGAATGTCACCTTCCCGAGCGGTGATTACACAAGTGATGTTGATACTGATGACGGCGTGGGATTTGATGATGGCGATGAAATACTAATCACCAAAAGTGGGACTTACACATTTACAGGTGACTATACGCAAAGCACTATTACAGTCAATGTGAATAAGGATATTGATGAGGGGACTGTTTACCTTGTGCTGGATAATGTAAGCATCTCAAGCGAAACAGCAACACCGATAAGTATTCTCGAAGCTAAAGATGTTGTCATTGTGCTTGAAGGTGAAAATACAGTAAATCAAGGGGCAATCATAACAACAGACACCGAGTTTCCCGCAGGTGCTATTCACTCGAAAGCGGACACCGTTATCACAGGCGATGGAAGTTTGACTGTAAATACACAGTACAGAGACGGCATAAACAGCCGTGATGACCTAATAATCGACAGTGGGACTATCACTGTGACCGCTGTAGAAGACGGAATACTCGGCAAAGACTTACTTGCTATAAGCGAAGCAACGATAACAGTTGTATCAGGTAAAGATGGCCTTAAAGCGTCAAACGATGAGGAGGTAGATAAGGGGAACCTAATCATAACCGGCGGTGTGTTCACTATAGACGCCCAGAATGACGGTATATCCGCTGAACAGCTGTTGCAGATTGACGGCGGTAGTTTTGATATCTCCTCCGGTGGTGGCTTTGTGAAAGTTTTAAACATAATCACAAGGGGAGAGGGCTCCGGGAATACCGTTTCCGCAACCGACCTGCTTGAGGACAGTATGCGCTCGTTAAAGGGTACGAATATAACGATAAATGGTGGCGAGTTTGTGCTCAGCTCTTACGAAGATACAATACACGCTAACGGTGTTTTAACTGTAAATGGTGGAGAGTTTGATATCCTGTCCGGTGATGACGCATTACACGCTGATACCGATTTGATTATCAACGACGCTGAAATCCTAGTGCAAAACGGCTACGAGGGAATTGAAGGCGAAACAGTTACCATTAACGGCGGAGATATAAATGTGACTGTCCTCGACGATGCAATTAACGCAAACAGTGATAGCGGATTCATTAAAATAACAGGCGGTACAATTCATCTGAAGTGTCAAGGGGACGGCATTGACTCTAACGGCGATTTAATAATTGAGGGCGGAGATATAGTAGTTGATGTTGACGCTGTCTACTCGGGTGGCGACGGCGAAATTGATGTAAGCGGTGCGTACATCATATCAGGTGGCACTATAGTTGACGGAAACGGTAACCCTGTTGAGCAGACCAGTATGGGCGGAGGTAGATTGCCATCCGGTCGTAGGTAGTCAAAGCAAGTCTCCTAATGCATAGTTTGCTTTATCGAAGTTTGTAGCGTGTACGGTGTACATTTTAAGCATAACACTGTATTAAAAGTGGATGTTAAGCGATTCGTATACATGCAGGCGTTTTGGTAATGCAATCTAAAGAATAGCTAGAAAAAACCTAACATTTTCCGACGTGGGAAATGTTAGGTTTTGGTTTGTGGCTTTTAAGGTTTACCTTTAACAATTGAAAAGTGAGATGAAAAAAGCTGAACCCAATAGGTTGGGTTCAGCTTTTTTGGTGCGAGTGACGAGACTTGAACTCGTACGCCATAAGACACACGCCCCTCAAACGTGCCTGTCTGCCGATTCCAGCACACTCGCAAATGATTTCACTGCAACTGATTATAACAAAACACCTTGCTTTTGTCAAGACAGTAAAATCAACGGAAATGCCTAAACCAATTGATTTACAAAAAGTCAAGCACGTAGAAAGGCAAATCACGACAATTTCGTTTTTTTCTATAGTTTGATTTGGTGATACCAAACTTGTTATATGCATCTACAAAGACATGGATGACAGCTTTTAAAGTATTCAAACTTCGAGGAAAATATCTACTTCGGCGTGCGAGAAGAGGGATTACCGCCCAAGAAGCAAAAACTTTGCTACAGTGTCCAAAACGTTTGTGGTTTTCACCCCTGTAAAAAGTGAGGTTTTTAATTGACTTTTAGCAGATGGTGATGGTATAATCAGCAGTGTAAAGATGCACATATTGTCGCTGATAGTTGCGTAGCGGGTGGTTGATTTTTGTTATGCAAACAGCTCAAAAGTCACGCAAGCCTGTTTTTGTTTGGATTGTGCATTTTATGGAAAATATTACCACGGTGAAAGGTGTCGACTGTCTTGTTTTAGGTGGCGATTGCCTTTTTGCGTTTTCTACCTTTGTTAGACAGTGATGTTCGCAAAACTGTCTTGATATACGGCATGGCTGCTATGTTGACTTACATAATAATAATCTTTAGTCCTTTTTCCTCCCATTTTCGGTAGGGAGGAAAAAGAAAAAAGAATGCAGCTTTATTGTTAAGGAATTTCGAGCGATCATTACGTTAATTCGGCAGTGTCACAATAACTTTTTGGAGGACTTTATGAAAACCTTTATCAAAGCAGAACATAGGATTTTATCGGCGCTTCTTGCGATCTTCATGGTGGTGGGCATGATGCCTACCGCCGCATTCGCAGAGCAAGGCGCACCGTTTGCAGACACGCAGACAGTAACTGCGGTAGCTGATTTGGATAGTACCTCACAGGAGCTGACTGTGGGTAGCTCCGACAAGCCTACCTTGCCGCAAACCCTCTCGGCGACACTTACCACCACATCGTGGGTGGAAGCCGAAACCGAGCCGACAGAGGGCGAAAGCTCCACCGAGCCTGATGGCACACAGACCACGTGGCAGTCTGTGACTGTGACGGAGGATGTCAACCTTGATTTGGCGTGGAGTTTATCCGATGACGTGACCTTCTCCACCGACAGTGAGGGCGACTACATATTCACTGCAAGCGTGACAGGCGACTATGCGGACATAACTTTAGCAGAAGACGTGACACTGCCGCAGTACAGCGTGACGGTGGTTACGCCTGTGGTTGACCCTGCAACCGCACCCACACCGACAATCACGACCACTCCTGCTCCCATTGACACCCCAACGCTTTCCCCTGCGCCGGTGGTGAATTTATCACAGAACAGGTCGGGTGGAGTAGATTATATAGATGCAAGCGGACAACTTATGAACACCGGCAGTGAACTGGTGACTTCTGTAGTCGACGGCGGAACAAATGTAGGTATGAGTGCCGGTTGGTATCAGGTAAAACCTACAGACGGTTCAGGCGTTATTACTTTTACCGGAACTCTAACCATAGATGGCGATGTACATTTAATCCTCGGCGATAGCTTTACCCTCGGCTTTAATAATATCGTGGTGAGCGATGGCGGTAGCCTTACTGTTTATGCGCAGTCGACAGGCGATAATATGGGTGCGCTCAATGTTAATGCGACCGAAGGCATTGGTATTGATGCCGTTGGCGGTAAAGATATCCTCGCTTCATATGCTGGCGGCAATTTAACTATAAACGGTGGCAGAGTTTCCGTTACTTCTGCTGATAGTAGAGGGATTTTTGTAAAAGGAAACTTAATCGTAAATGGCGGTGTAGTCAGTTCCACAACTACGTCAACAGGCACTAACAACCACTATGCTTTTGCCGTTTATGGCGAATCTCACTCCATCACCATAAACGGCGGCACTGTAAACGCTACAACCGGCTCAAGCAGTGACGGGAGTGGTTTCTTTGCAGATGGAAATAACGCTTCCATTAACATTACCGGCGGTGCTGTAAATGTGAACACCCAGGGTGCGCCCGGAATCCAAGCCGTGACATTTAACAGTGAAAACAGCAACATTGATATCAACATATCCGGCGGTACTGTAGAGGTTACTACCACCGGCGATAACGCTTACGGAATCGTGGCTCATGCTACCTCCGGTGGCAATGATAGCGATATCAACATAAGCGGTGATGCGAATGTCACCGTAACCACTTCCGGTGCGAATGCCCACGGAATTTATGACGCTGAAGTAGACGGTGACATAAACATAAGGGACACTGCGGATGTCACTGTAACCACTTCCGGCGCTTCTGCTAATGGGATTTATACACTCAATTCCTTCGGAGACGTCAACATAAGCGGCGGCGGTACTGTAACTGTAATCGGTGGTAAGAGTGGTATTTACTCTACTGGAGGGCTAAGTATAAGTTGGGGAACTGTAAATGCAACCGGTGGTGAGTCTGGTATTTACACGAAAAGCACGCTGGATATAAGAAATTCGGCAGAAGTTTCTTCGTCGGGCACTGAATACGGACTTTATTCCAGCAAATTAATTGAAATAATCGACACTGCAAAAGTTACAGCGACCGCTAACGCAGTTGCTGACGATAATGCGACCAATTCTGACGGGATTTACGCAGCCACTGGCTTTTTCATACAGAATTCAGCGCAGGTGGTGGCATCCGGTGGGGTTGCTTCTTCCACTGCTCACGGAATTAGAGTAGGCACTAGCGGAGATATCCACATGGACGGCGGAACTCTCACCGCAACGGGTGGAACAGTTGGAGGTAATGCCGCCTACGCCCTCTCTGAGGACCCAATTTATGCCGACAATTACTATCTAAAAATAACGACAGGCTTGTCGGAAAGCGGAGCTGCTGAATATTACGGTGCTGTACAGCAATACCAACAATACGTAAAAATCGAAAAACTTCCTGTCCCGACTGTAGCGGAATCTTTTCAGTATCATATAGGCGATGGCGTAAATGTTACGTTTACGATAATGGATGGGGGGAACACTCTCCAAGTCGGTGACGGCACTAATGCGGCGATTGACACAGCTACATCAGGCAACATCCAAATTCCTAACTCCATTACATTTCCCAACAATAGTGTTTATAACGTAACCTCAATCGGCAAAAATGCGTTCCGCAATTGCTTGGACTTGACGAGCGTGACTATCCCTGACAGCGTAACCTCAATCGGCGATTCTGCGTTCCAGGGTTGCTTGGACTTGGTGAGCGTGACTATCCCCGACAGCGTAACCTCAATCGGCACTTTTGCGTTCTTCGACTGTTTGGAGTTGACAGCGATAAACGTAGAGGAAAATAACGCAAATTATTCAAGCACAGACGGAGTTTTATTCAACGCTGACAAAACCAAGCTGATTCGCCACCCCGAGGGCAAGGAAGGCACATATACTGTCCCGGACAGCGTGACCTCAATCGACCATAATGCGTTCTACAATAGCTCAGGCTTGACAAGCATCACTATCCCTAAAAGCGTAACCTCAATCGGCGATAATGCGTTTTTCAGTTGCTCGGGCTTGACAACGTTAAATGTAGATGAGGATAACACAGCTTATGCAAGCGACGGCAGCGGAGTTCTATACAACGCAGACCTAACCACGCTGATTAAATTCCTCGAGGGCAGGACAGGCACATACGCTATACCCGATGGCGTGACCACGGTTGAGGAATTTGCGTTTTATGATTCGGGAGTGACCTCGATTTCTGTGCCTAAGAGCGTTACAGAAGTTGGCATAAATGCGTTTGGTTATTCCGACTTAACGAGTATATACTTCGACGGCGACTACCCGACAACCGATGACGGCATAAATACAATCCCTGAAGCCGCCACAGTCGGCTACAACGGCGATGCCACAGGGTGGAACGATGTTGCGGGTGCACTACCTGTCACCGTAAAACTCGGTTCAGCCTTAGAGCATACAGGTTCAGAACTAACCCAAACTGTGGACAGTGTGGTTATCGGTACCGCTGAAACTATCGACAGTAACGGCTTCAACCTTTCAAACAACACAGCGACAGATGCAGGCATTCACACCCTCACGGTAACGCTAACAGGCGACAAGCCGTTTGTCATCACCAAAAACTTCAAGATATCGCTCCCTAAACTTAACGATGTGACTTATCGTGACGAAAACGGCATAGAAAAGACAAGTGACAACGTAACCCAAATCGACAGCTACACCACCGAGCTAAGCGCAGGTTGGTATATAGTGAACAGTGCAGTTACGCTCACCTCAGAGCTCACTTTTACAGGCGATGTGCATTTGATTTTAGCGGATGGCGGCAGTTTAAACATTGCGTCAACGCCTCACAGTATCGAGTGTAAGAATGATAGTGACAGCCTGACCATCTACGGGCAGGAAAATGGCACCGGTAGCCTAACCGCCACCGCCACAGATGCAAGCACCAACGGTATCTATGGAGGAAGTGTAACCATCAACGGTGGTATAGTTAGTGCAACCGGCAGTGTAAACGGAATACGTGCCGGCAAGCTCACTATAAACAACGGCGTTGTAAGTGCAAGCGGTGGCGAGGGTGGCAAAGGCATTTCCGCTGATACCATCACCTTTGCAGTCGGTGTACAATATGCGACTTCGACAGACGTGATTGCTGATGATGCAAGCTACTCAAGCGGCGACGATGTAAGCAACTCCGATATGGAGCGCTATGTCAAGGTGCGTGAGATAACCACCTCTTGGGCAGACCATACCGAACCGGTCGCCGAAGTGGACGGTGTTTACACCATCACCACCCCCGAACAGCTTGCGTGGGTGGCGAAGTATGTGAACGATGGCAACAAAACCAATATCACTAATTTCAAAGGCAAAACCATCAAACTAGCAAATACGATAGACCTCTCGGCACATGAATGGGTGCCTATTGGTTGGAGTAGAAACATTCCGGGGAAGGGGTTTGATGCCAGTGCCTTCAGTGGCACCTTTGACGGCGGAAACAATGAGATCACAGGCTTGTATATCAATACGCCCGATGCCGAAAATGTCGGTCTGTTCGGCTATACATTTGAATCCACGATTAAAAATGTCGGCGTGAGCGGTTCGATTACCGCATATCACAAGGTAGGCGGCGTAGTGGGATTTGCTAATAATGAGAGTGTTATTACAGATTGCTACAGCACTGTCGATATCACCTCCAATAACGGCATCGATTTCGGTGGCGTGGTAGGGGAAAACAATGGATTAATTAATCGTTGCTATTATGACGGCACAATAACCGGAGTTCAGAATAACGGTGGCGGTGTTGCCGGGAGTAGCAGCAGCGGCATGATCATAAACAGCTATAACCTTGGCAATATTACAGGCGACAGCAGTATCGGTGGTGTTGTCGGGCATAGTTCAACTACAATCATAAATTGTTACAATGCAGGCTTGATTACCGCCGCCGCAGATGGGTGGGTCGGCGGCGTGGTGGGGCATAACTACCTCTCGGTTATAAACAGCTACAATATCGGCACGGTTAGCGCCTCGGGCAACAGTGTCGGCGGCGTGGTGGGGCATAACACTGTGGATGACGATAGAAATCTTCTCATTCAGAATAGCTACTACTTAGCCCAAAACGATGTGATTATGAGTGGCGTAGGCAGCACAAAAGATATTGAAGGCACTCTCACCATCACCAACGTCGGCTCGTTTAGCGATGCAAACTCGGCGATTACTTGGGATACCGATACCCACGACGGTAGCACCAACTACTCTGACCTTATCACCGCCCTAAACGCAGGGAATAGGACTTATAATGGCACTGTCACGGAAAACTACGCCTCTGAATGGCTTTCGGACAATGCCACAACCCCCACCAACAGTGGTTACCCTGTGCTGGGCAGTGTGCATTGGGGCATATTTGCCGATGATGGCGGTCTTGATTGGACAGAAACTGAAATCACCATCGACACCGCCGCCGAGCTTGCCTATTTTGCAAGTTTGGTCAACAGCGGCAATAATTTTAATAACAAAACGATCACCCTCGGTGACACCATAGATATCTCCGCCCACGAGTGGATGCCGATCGGTATAGGTGTTAATCCGATCAACTCGAGAGATAATTATTTCGGAGGAACATTTGACGGTGACGGATATGAAATCACAGGGCTGAACGTCAATATGCCTGAAACTGACAAAGTTGGACTGTTTGGTGTCGTTGGCAGTGCAGTAGTGAAAAATCTCGGTGTTTCCGGTACAGTAATCGGCAAGGATTATGTCGGTGGTGTGGTTGGAGATCTCTATAGCACCGATCTTGTAAACTGCTACTTTAACGGCTCTGTCGAGGGCGAGGCAAGAGTCGGCGGTTTGGCCGGAAAATCTGACGCCGACGGCGGAAGCACCAGCACTGTTATGAACAGCTATAGCAAGGGCAGTGTCACCGGCGTTGACATAGTCGGTGGCATCGTAGGCGAAAACTATGGCGATGTGAGAAACAGTTACAGCGCAAGCGCTATCAATGCCCCAAACCTAGCCGGTGGTTTGGTGGGAGTTAACAGTTCAACAGTTGAATCTTCGGGTAATGTCCGGTACTGCTACTCCCTCGAAGATAGTGGAGCAGAAAGCCTCATAAGTCAAAATAGTGGTAATGCTAATCATGATAACAACAGCAGGTTTGATACGAACATGATCATCATTTCAGGTTTCTATGCAGACAACACCCTCAAAAATGCCCTTAACCACAGTGCGTGGTTGTACAACAACAATGATACAACCCCCGACGTTCTAGCCAAGGGTTGGGATGTGACAGGCGCTGACTACCCTGCACACAGCGATAAAGCGATAAGACCCTCCGACCCTGTCATCACGGTGCAACCCGAAGATGCGGTTTATCCGCCCAAAATGAAAGCTGACGAACTTAGCGTTGCAGTACAAGCCCCTACCGACGGCGGAACGCTCAGCTACCAATGGTACAGCAATACAAAAAACAGTTCAGCGGATGCAGTGCTAATTCAGGGCGAAACAGCTGCGACCTACACACCATCCACAGATACTACGGGCGTGACCTACTATTACTGTGTCGTAAAAAGCACTATTAGCGATGCCCTATTTGACCAAACCGCTCAGACCACAACGGATATTGTGACTATTATCATCTCCGAGCCAGGTGTTATGCTAAGTAACAACCAAGTGATTGTTACAGGTAACGGAATGGTGGATAACATCACCGCCACCGCTGTGGGTAATGCTATCAACGACGTCACAGAAAATGTGACATGGCATCTGTCCAAAACCCAAGACGGCGAAGCGATGAACCAAGCGGAACTCCTAGCGGCAGGTCTTGCGCTTAACAATAATGTCATCAGCATCGGCAATAAAGCTAAGGACGACACCTATTATATGGTAGCAGTCGGCGGTGCTGATGAATTCCACACAGGTGAAAGCACCAAGTCGGCAAGCTTTACCATCGACCGTGAGGATTCGGTGGTGGCGAAGGTCACCGTCGGTGAAGGCTTTGACAGCATCGCCGTGCCGACTGTAGCGGATGGCGGTACGATTGACGGCACTGCCTTCGCCGCTACAGTATCAGACCAGTACGACGATACTATGGACGGTCAAACGGTAACATGGTCCATGACTACAACCAACGGTGTGAACATCAATGAAAGCACAGGCGTTGTCAGCGTAACAAAAGACGCGGCGGCTGTGGCGAGTGTCACTGTCACCGCAACTGTCAACGGCAATGTCACAGGTACGAAAACTTTTGAAATCACCAAAGCCGCCGCAACCCTCGCTTTGATGGAGCTCTTTGTCGATAACAATGAAGTGGGTAAAGACAACGAAGGCAGATATATTGACATCATCGTAAAACCTGCGTCAGCTACTGTCGGCAACGCAACCAAAACTTACACTGTCAAGGGCTATGACCAGTTCGGTGCGGAGATGGCGACAGCACCGAGTGTGACGTGGGACTTGGTGGAACCAGAATCTAGTGTAAGCCAAACAGACGGCACTGTCAGCGTAACTTATATCACAGCGGTGAACAACTCGTACACGCTGACAGCGACAAGCGGCTCTGTGAACGCAAAAGTCACCATCACCATCAAAGACATCGAAATCACCGCCCCCACAGTAGACAAAAAAGCGAACCCAATCTACGGCGACACATGGGGCGATATCATCACCCTGACAGGCGGTGAGGCAATTTTGCTGGGGGTAAATATACCCGGTAAATTCTCGGTGGCGGATAAGGACAGCGTTCCGAATTCAGGCGTGCAAACTTTCAAAGTGCTGTTTAACAGCAACAATGCCAAGTATGTGGATGTGCCTGTTGATATCACAGAAAACACTGTCGATATCGCAAAGGTAGATATTGAAAGCGCTGTAGTAACACTGGACGAAAACGAGTTTACCTATGACACCACCGGTCAAACTCCGACTGTGTCAGTAACACTGAACGGCTCAGTAGTTGACGCTAGTGAGTACGATATAAGCTACTCCAACACAAATGGTGGCGAGGGCAACACAACAAACGCAGGCACAATCACCGTAACGGTAACAGCCAAAGCTGACGGCAACTACAGCGGCACAGTGGCGCAGACCCCTACCTACGTCATCAAAAAAGCCGACCAAGAAAACTTTGCGATAACAGAGGTAACAAGCAAAAAGTACGGTGACAGCCCATTTGACCTCGTGACCACAGGCGGTAACGGCACAGGTGCTGTCAGCTATGAGGTTGCAATCGGAGGCGTACTCGCTGTAATAGACAACACGGCGACTATCACAGGCGTGGGTACGGTTACGGTGAAGGCAACAAAGGCAGGCGACGACAACTACAATGCCACCACCGCCGCTACAGACATCACCATAACTAAAGGCGATGCACCGATCCTAGTATTGCCGACAGCAAGTGACATCATCTATGGGCAAAAGCTGTCTGACAGTATCTTGTCCAAGACAAATGACGAGTACGGAACATACGCATGGAAGGACGGCAGCATTATCCCCGAAAGCGGTGACGCTCCGCAGGAGATTATATTTACCCAAACAAACGACAACTACGAAAGTGTACAACAGACTACTATAGCTATCCCACTCACAGTTGAAATAGCGGTACCGACTGTAAGGGTGAGAGTGGATATATCAGGTGAGAGCGGTAACAGAACGGCAACGCTGACCGCCACTGTAAGCAAGGTAGGTGAGGGAGCAATCCCCACAGGTACGGTGACATTTACCAATCCCAATGGCGCAAGTGGCGTAGTTGTCCTTGCAACAAAAGCTCTCGAAGCGGACGGCACGGCAGTTTACGAATGGACAGGTCTTACCGATGGTGCTTATGTGATCACCACCACCTATAACGGTAGCGATGACTACTCAGCTATAGCTCTAAGTGAACAGAAGTTTAACACGGCAAAGCAAAGCCAAACAGGCTTTACCCTATCACCGATAGGACACAAAACCTACGGCGACGACACTTTTGAGCTATCTTATTCAGGTGGTAGCGGTACAGGTGAGGTTACATTTGAAAGCTTATACCCCAATGTTATAAGCATAAATGGAACAACCGCAACAATCCATAAGGCAGGTGTTGCACAAATAGTAGTAACCAAAGACGAGGACGATGATTACAATAATGCAGTAGACCAAATTATATTTACCGTGTCGAAAAAGACATTGACGGTAACTGCTCACGACAAAACGATTGTGGAAGGCGAAGATTTACCGCTGCTCACCTTTAGCTCGGACGGCTTAGTAGGTAGCGACGTCTTCACGGTTGACCCAACAGTCTCCTCACCTAACGCCAACAAGGACATTCCCCGTGATTACACAATCACTGTCAGCGGCGGTACACTTACAAATGCAGACAGCTACAATGTCAGCTATGTGAGCGGTACACTGTCCGTAAAAGAACAAACCTACGCCGTTATGATAAAAGACGGCGGAACAGGTGCGAGCGGTGGCGCAGAATATATCAAGGGTGCTACCGTAACCATCAATGCGGGAAGCCGCAGTAACTACAGCTTTAGCGGTTGGACAGTCACAAGTGGTGACGTAATCCTTTCAAACGCAAACAGCAAAACGACAACCTTTATAATGCCACCTAACGCTGTGACTGTGACAGCGACATGGAGCTACATAGGCGGTTCCTCCGGCGGTGGTAGCTACGACGACAGCGACAGCGACGGGTCAGAGGTACAAAGACCTGTCACAAGCGGCGGAGAAGCAAATGTTAATATCGAAACCAAGCCCAATACAACAGGCGGAAACTCCAAGGCGGATATCCCAGACAGCATTGTGGAAGACGCTGTAAAGGATGCGCTGAACGAAGCAAAAGGCACAGACAACGCTCCAAAGGTCACCCTTGTGATTGACACACCAAGAAGCGCAGACAGCGTGGAGGTAAAGTTTGACAGCTCCGCACTTAAAGATTTAGCCGCCAACAATAATGCGGTGTTTGAGATTAAATCCGACGTTGGTACCGCTACCTTTAACAGCGATTCTCTATCAAGCATGTTAGCACAGGCTAGCGGCAGAGATGTCACAATAGTCATCAGGGAAGCAGAAGGTTTAACCGAGCTGCAAAAATCTGCAATCGGTAGCAGACCTGCCTTTGAAATGCTGATAGAAGTCGGAAATAGTGTCATCACCTCCTTTAACGGTGGTATCACAACAGTGACAGTACCGTACACCCTTGCAAGTGGTGAAAAAGCGGAAGAAGTGGCGGTATACCAAATAGATGCAAACGGTAAGATGACCTTAAAACCCACAAGCTACAACGCAGTAACAAGAGAGGTAACCTTTACCACGGCATATATTTCAGCATTTATGGTAGGTACCGCTGACAAGTTTAACCCCGGCACAGGTAGTGTACTGTAAAGGACTTCTGACGCTTTTAAGTCACTCCACAACACAGCTCAGAACCTCTCCCCAAAGGCAATTTCATTAGCGTGAAGGTCTTACGCACGGCATGACCTTCACGAAAACGACATAATCAGGCAACACAAAGTGGCGGCTACCTAACATGGTAGCCGCCACTTTGCGCACCTAATATAAGTGCTTAAAAAAGAAGAAACCTTTTTGCGGTTTCGGAGGAAATGGGGGGTAAACCCGGTTGTCAATAACATGAAGTGAAACAAAAAGTAGAACTTCAAAGCGGCATCGTGTAAAATGGAATTGATACAAACCAAAATTACAGGAGGCAGCAATGAAGTTCTATAATCGTTTTACATTTAGCGAGCGAGAAAGTCCAAAAAGAATCAACTTTGATGATTGTTTTCGCATCGAGCTTTGCCGCTTCGTGGGTGTGGGATAGTTACATAAGGGGGGAGAAGAGTTTTGAAACTGCTATCAAGAACTTAGTCCAACCTGAGCGCTTTTCAATGTCTTCATGAGTGATTTGAACACACTTACTTAGCGTGTCAACAATATCACTCTTTACGCTATCAACCATAGACGAATTGTAGAACACCACACCACATTCAAAATGGTGGTAGAAGCTTCGGAAGTCAAAGTTTGTTGTGCCTACGATTGCTATGTTGTCGTCGGACACCACCTGTTTTGCGTGAATAAAACCCGGTCGGTACTCGTAGATTTTAACCCCTGACTTAACCAGTGTGGGATAAAAGCCACGTGTGGTGAGGTGAACAAAGCCTTTGTCCCCTTGGTAGGGGGTGATTATGCGCACGTCAACACCACTTCTGGCGGCGAGACAAAGGGACGTTATCATCTCGTTGTCAATGATTAGGTAGGGGGTGGTGGCGTAGAAGTAGTTGTTGGCTCGGTTTATCATTTGCAGATAGAGGTCACGGGCTATGTTGATATCGTCGATAGGGGAGTCGCTATACGGTTGAATATAGCCGTCAGAGGGTTGCGACTGTGTAGGCACAAATGTGGCGTAGTCGAGCTCTTTCCCTTCGTTTGATATGTTCCAGAGTGTCACAAACATTGAGGTAAGGCTCCAGACTGCATCACCTCGCAGTAAAACGGCGGTGTCTTTCCAGTGACCGTGCTTATCATAGTGGTTAATATACTCATCGGCTAGGTTAGCACCGCCACAAAAGCCGACATTGCCGTCAATAACACAGATCTTTCTATGGTCACGGTAGTTAACAGAGGCATTTAGCCGTGGTGTAAACGGATTAAACTCGGTGACCTTAATGCCTAACGAACGGAGATATTCATCATACTTTTTAGGCAGTGTTTGCAGACATCCGACGTCGTCATACATCAAATACACGTCAACGCCATTTGCTATACGTTCTTTGAGTGCGTCGACTATACCGTCAAGCATCACACCCGGCTGTAGTATAAAGTACTCCATTAAAATAAAGCGCTTTGCCTTTGATATTTCGTCAAGCATGGCGGCAAACATGTCTTCGCCGAGTGGGAAAAAGTCACACGCTGTGCCTGTGTATACGGGATAGGCGGACATTTTCTCGATATACCGTGCTTGTGTATGGAGGTTTGGGTCGCTGGTTTCCAAATCAGCGATGGCGCTTTTTTCTCCGTAAATGTTGCTATATTCTTTGAAGGTGTGCTTTTCATAACGGAGCTTCACCTTTCTGGGGATACTTTGCTTTGCCCAGAGCAAGTAAACAACTCCGCCGACTGTCACCATCAATACAAAAACAATCCATGAAATCTTAAAGGAGGGGTTGTCTGAACTGGAGAGAATATATAGTACAACTCCCAAATTGACAAGCTGCATAGCAACCAGCACTAACGCCGCTTGTGAGGTGAGGAATACCATGATGGCTGTAATAAGTATTATCTGTGTCCCGATAGCAAGAGCTATAGTGAAAATACGCCCACTTATAACCTCGAGAACTTTATTAAAAATCATAGTGAGAAACCTTTCTTTAATGTAGTTGATTGGAAGCCGGTTATCTACGCTATAAAATATTAAGTTTGCAAGAATATCACTACTCAAACGATGGAAGTGGTTCCGAAAAGTATGCACTAGATATTAATATCCAGCGCTACCCTGTACAGCTCCATGTCTATACTCTTATGCATGGCGAGTGCTTCTTCTATATCAAAGTCGGCTATACCTTCGCCCTTGTACGCAATAACACGGGCGGATTTCCCCTGCATGATAATCTCTACCGCATTGTGACCCATACAGCTTGCCACGATACGTTCTTTATAGGTAGGAGAGCCTCCACGTTGTACATGCCCGAGGACGATGGCTCTCGCTTCAATACCTGTCCGCTCCTCAATAAAAGCGGAGATATGCTCAGCAGACCCTGCGCCCTCTGCAACCATGACGATAAAGTGTTTCTTGCCTGCCGCAAGCGTTTCTTTCATCTTGCCGATAACTTCACTTTCAAGGTCGTACTGTATCTCAGGGACAAGTATAGCAAGCGCACCGCACACAAGCCCAGAATGCAGAGCAATGTGACCTGAATTCCGCCCCATCACCTCAACAACAGTACAGCGGTCATGCGACTGCGAAGTGTCACGAATTCTGTCCACCATCTGCACAACAGTGTTAAGCGCTGTATCAAACCCGATGGTGTAGTCGGACACCGAGATGTCGTTATCTATAGTCGCAGGTATACCGATACAGGGAACACCCCTGCGAGACAGTTCAAGTGCGCCCTTAAATGTGCCGTCACCGCCTATTGCTACAAGAGCGTCCACCCCTAAGTCACGGCAGTTTTGCACTGCTTTGTCAAGATTTTCAGGAAGGGCGAATTCGGGACAACGTGATGAATAGAGTATAGTGCCGCCCCTGTGGAGTATATCGCTCACGGTACGTAGTCCCATCTCGGTGTAGTTGTTGTACAGTAAGCCGTGGTAACCTCGATAGAAGCCTATCACTCTGTAGCCGTGCTTAATGCTGTTACGCACCACAGCACGTATAGCACAGTTCATACCGGGGGCGTCTCCGCCGCTTGTAAGTATGGCAATTGTCTTTTTATCAGTCATAATGTAACCCCTTTCCAAACGCGGTATATAGATTATCGGGTTAAAACATTGAGTGTTACTCAAGCTTTTGCATATAGTCCTCGGTGTTAGGGGAGAGTCCTTTGTTATTTAGTTTTAGGGTAATGAACTCCTTTATCAGCCAGTAGATGACAGCGAAGGTCGGCACCCCTATAAACCAGCCCATAACGCCGAATACACCACCGAAGAGCGTGATGGCGAAGATGACCCAGAACGGTGAAAGACCTGTAGTATCTCCAAGGATAAGGGGGCCTATTATGTTTCCGTCAATCTGCTGAAGTATGAGTATGAACACTAAGAACAGGTATGCGTAGGTGGGGGACTCGATGAAGATTATAAAGAAAGAGGGGATAGCTCCAATGAACGGACCAAAGTAAGGTATGACGTTTGTTATCCCCACTATACAGCTGACGAGCAGTGTGTTTGGCATATTCATTATTGTCAGCGATACAAAGCAGAGCACACCTATTATGATGGAGTCAATGATTTTACCTGTAATAAAACCACCAAACATGCTGTGTGCATTCTTCGAGACGTACAGTACGTAGTTCACTGTCTTCTCCTGCCAAAATGCGTGCATGACTTTTTTAATTTGGGCTCCAAATTTCTCCTTTGACGCCAAGATGTAAATCGACACCATAACCGCCATAAACCACTGAATTACCCCCGATGTAAGCTCTATGGTCAGGTTAAACACAGTGGGGATATAAGCGGTCAACCCTGACAGTAGCTCCCCGACAGCGCTACCGACATAGTCGATAAGCTGTGTTGTAAACTCGTCAGGTATCAAGTCCGCCGGTATTGCCTCCAGTATGTTATTTACCAGCGTTTCCGCTGCCGCTACATACTGCGTAAATTCAGACGCTATACCGTAGACACTAAGCCCTACTTGAGGAGCAATAATGGTAAGAAATGTGCCTATACATATAGCGGAAAACATGTAGGTAAGCAAAAGGCTGTATGTTCTTCGCCGTTTAAATGATATCTTTCGCTCCTTATCCATGCTTAGAATTACTCTTTTTTCAAAGAAGTTCATCATTGGGTTTAGGATGTACGCTATGCCTATACCGTAGAAAATCGGGCGGAGAGGAACTATCCAAAACGCCAGCCCGTCCTTCACCACATTCAGGTTGTTAAGCGTTGAGTACAATATTATCACTGCCGACACTACCAAAAAGGCATAAATAGCTATGGTGGTATATCGCTTGTTCCAGTCAGGCTTAAACATCACTCACCTCATCTTCTTGTAATTCTTCCCACTCGCTCCAAAGCTCTGTTTGTTTGTTCTGTAACGTCTCAAGTTCTGTCGTAAACTCGGAAAGCTTTTCGTAGTCGCTTGAGTAGTCAGGGGAGGTCAACATTTTTTGGTAGTAGGATATCATTACGTCGTTGTTGTGTATTTCTTCTTCTACAGTAGTAACATTCCGCTTTGAAGCCCGTTTCTTTGCGGACTGTTTTTGTTTACCGCTTTTTTTCTCTGCATCCTGCGGTGTATTGTCTACAGCAGGCTCTGCTTTAAACTGTTCTGAGTTTACATACTCGTCAAAGCCGCCTTTAAAGTTGATGACACCGTGCTTTGTCAGCTCTACAATTCGTGTGGGTAGTTTAGAGAGCAGGTAGCGGTCGTGCGACACCAGTATTATAGTGCCGTCAAACTCTAAAAGTGCTTTGTCCAGAGCTTCTTTTGACTCTATATCAAGGTGGTTGGTCGGTTCGTCAAGTATTAGTACGTTTGCTTGCTCATACATCAGGATTGCAAGTTTGACCCTAGCACGTTCTCCGCCCGACAGCACGCCGACATACTTGTAGACTTCCTCCGCTGTAAGCCCGACATTCCCGAGTGTTGTGCGTATTTCAAGCTCATAACGCTTAGGATATCTGTCCCACAACTCGTCGAGTGCTGTCTTACGGCGGTTTAGGCCTTCATCTGTCTGGCGGAAAAAGGAGTGTTTTGCATTTTTACCCCAAGTTACCCTTCCTGCTCTAATCTTCAGGTCACCCACAAGTGCAGACAGCAGTGAGGTTTTACCCACGCCATTTTCACCGATGATAGCAACCTTCTCGCCACGTCTCACTTCGAGGTTAAACTTTGAGAGTAGTTGTTTTTCGCTGTCCCCCTCGCCGACGCTTAGCGTGATATTCTCCACCTTTAACAGCTCAAGTGCAGGTTTTATCTTGGTTGTAAACCTAAAGTGGGGCGGTTTTGGTGGTGGGACGGGGGGTGGTGCGTCGTCTAGATGCTCTATCATGCGAAGTCGTGAGCGTGCGCTTGCCGCAGTGGAAGCACGGACGATGTTTTTGTCGTGATATTCTTTATATTTCGCTACTTTCGCTTCACGCTCTTCGTAGTTCTTCTGCATAAGCAAGCGGCGTTCTTCCTTCATCACGAGGTACTTACTGTAGCCGTGTGCGTAGGTGACGATTGCTAATAGCTCTATCTCCATTGTCTTATTTGCGACTTTATCAAGGAAGTAGCGGTCATGGCTGACCATCACTACCGTCCCTTTGTAGCCATTCAGAAACTCTTCAAGCCACATAAGCATTCTAAAGTCAAGATGGTTTGTTGCTTCGTCCAGTATCAAAAGGTCGGGACTTTCCACAAGCAACTTACAAAGCGAGAGACGTGTCCGCTCTCCACCGCTCAGGGTGTCCACATTAGTGTCGCTGTCAAAACTACCGAACCCCATGACGTTAAGCACGGTGTCTATCCGAGTTTTAGCGTTGTAGCCGTCAGCCGCTATCCAGCGTTCGTCATAAATTTGGTATTCTGCCATAAGGGTTTTGTATTCGTCACTTTCATAGTCGGAAACGGTGCTTATCTGTTCGGAAAGTTCGGCAAGCTTTGCTTGAATGTCATAGATATGGGAGAGTGCGTCCTCCATCTCGAGTTTTATAGTACTGCCTTTTTTAAGGGAACTGTCCTGCTTGAGATAGCCGATAGTCAGCTTGTTATGCCGCCAAATCCTGCCGCTATCGCAGGAAAGTTCCCCTGCAATCATGTTGAGCAGTGTAGTTTTCCCTGACCCGTTTGGGCCTATCAGCGCAATTTTGTCCCCTTTATTTATCACAAGGGAGAGCTTTTCAAATATTTTTTCAGAACCGTATGTCCTGAGAACATCGGTAAATGTAACAATCATAATAAAACCTTTCTGCCATTGGAGACGTGAATAACGATATACACGTCAACAAGCTCACAGTAAATCACCCAAAATCAAGAAAAAACCCTTAACTTTGAAAGTGGTACACTTAAATACATACTACCATAGAATTATGTGTTTGAAAAGTGTTTGATGTATGTTTATTTATGTGATAAGATATATTGTAGTATAACAAATAAAGTATTATTCACAGCTAAGGACGGTGGGACATGTTAAAGAAGAATGATGTTATAGAACTTACGATACAGGATATTACAAACGAGTGTCTGGGGGTGGGGCGGTATGAGAATATTGTCGTGTTTGTACCGTTTACCGCAGTGGGCGATGTCGCTCAGGTCAAGATAGTGAAGGTGCAAAAGAGTTACTGCTACGGTATTTGCACCGAGCTTACAGTATCGTCTCCTACAAGGGTAGCACCGCCATGTCCCATATTCGGTAAATGTGGTGGTTGTGATTTACAGCATGTCGCCTATGCCGAGGAACTTCTCCTCAAGGAAAAGTGGGTGCGAGACAGCTTTCAGCGCTTGGGCAAAATAGACATGCCTATTGCTCCTACATATTCAGCAGACGAATGGCGTTACCGCAACAAAGCGGTCATACCTCTACATTTGGGCGTTGACGGCAAAGTGACCGCCGGGTTTTACGCCAAGCGCAGTCACCGTGTAGTCCCTCACAGCAATTGTATACTGCACCCCGAAATATTCGAGGGCATAACCGAGGCGATCACCGACTTTCTAACAGCGGAAAACATAACAGTCTACGACGAAAGCTCCCACAGCGGTGTAGCACGTCACATATTCATCCGCTCAGCCGAAGGTACAGGGCAGTTGATGGTGGGGCTTATAGTAAACGAAGAGGCATCAGAGTGGGGAAAACGGTTCGCTGACTATATAACAGGCAAGTTTAGCGAGATAACTACCGTTTTTCTCAATGTCAACACGAGGGACACGAATGTCTTGATGGGGGAGAGGTGTGTAACGTTGCATGGTAGTGGCACTATCACTGACGAAATACTCGGGGTGAGCGTTGTGGTGTCGCCGTTATCCTTTCACCAGGTGAATCACAAAGGTGCTGAAAAACTGTACAGTATTGTTGCCGAATACTGTGGAGACCTTTCAAACAAAACAGTTTTCGACCTCTACTGCGGTACAGGAATTATTGGCCTTACTATTGCAAAACATGCGAAGAAAATTGTCGGAGTCGACATAGTGCCGGACGCCATAAGCGACGCACAAAAAAACGCCACTCTAAACGGAATCACCAACACGACGTTTATCTGCGATGATGCTGTAGAAACTGCACGAGTATTAGCGGAAAAAGGCGAGCAACCTAACATTGTAATAGTCGACCCTCCCCGTAAAGGTTGTCCCTCCAGCTTCGCCGAAACAATAGCGCTGCTGTCTCCGAAAACCCTCATTTACGTCAGCTGCAACCCCTCCACCGCCGCCCGAGACATTGCCGTACTTCTGCCACTTGGGTACGAGGCAGAGAAAGCGGAGGTGGTCAACATGTTCCCGAAGGCGGGGCATGTGGAGTGCGTTATAAAAATCAACAAAATCTAGCCGTAAACACCCCAGACTTAAGCTAATCACCCTCTCATCAAAACGACTAAAGTTGAAAAGGTAAGCTTATTGTCGGAGGGATCTTTTTTTCAAAAAAATGGGGCTGTAGCATTTAACCAATGCTACAGCCCTAAAATTATGGTTTAAACAGCTACTAAAATATAAAAGCAATTTTGAGGTAATATCCTAGTGGAAATGCCCACATAGCTTCGTGAGTGTTTTGTTCTAACCGTTAAGCAGTTCTCTTTCGAGGTAGTCATCGTAGTTCCCGGCGAAGTCAACCACTGTGCCATCGCCTTTGAAGTGTAGAATTCTATTGGCTACGGTTGAGATAAGCTGATGGTCATGGGAGCTGAATATAACGACACCTTTAAAGTCAGCAAGTCCGTTGTTTACGGCGGTAATGGACTCTAGGTCAAGGTGGTTTGTAGGCTGATCAAGCATTAAGACATTTGATGTAAACATCATCATGCGTGAGTACATACAACGCATCTTTTCACCGCCTGAAAGCACTTTCACATCTTTGTAGACATCGTCACCGGAAAAGAGCATTTTCCCAAGGAAACCTCTCAGGTAACTTTCATGGGTGTCGCTTGAGTACTGTTCCAACCACTTGATAACTGAAAGGTCTACACCATCAAAAAACTCGGTGTAGTCAGCCGGGAAGTATGAGGTGGAGGTGGACACTCCCCACTTGAAAGTGCCGCTGTCAGGTTGTAATTCTTCGGAGAGTATCTTGAAGAGGGTGTTGCTCACAAGGTCGTTTTCGCAGATGACCGCAACTTTGTCTTCCCTAGACAAGCGAAGATTGAAGTTGTCAAGTAGTTTAACCCCGGCCACCTCTTTAGTGAGACCTTCAATAGCGAGTATTTCCTTGCCCAACTCTCGCTCCGGGATAAAGCCGATGTAAGGGTACTTTCGCTTTGAAGCCGGCATTTCTTCTACTGTTAGCTTGTCAATTAGTTTTCGCCTGCTTGTCGCCTGTTTTGACTTTGATTTGTTAGCGGAAAATCGTGCAATAAAGTTTTGCAGCTCTTTGATTTTGTCTTCTGCTTTCTTCTTCTGGTCGTTCATCAGTCGTTGCATCAGCTGGCTGGATTCATACCAGAAGTCGTAGTTGCCGACGTACATTTTTATACGTCCAAAGTCTACATCAACAATATGAGTGCAGACATTGTTCAAAAAGTGTCTGTCATGCGAAACGACGATAACTGTGCCTTGATAGTTCATCAAAAACTCTTCAAGCCAAGCGATGGATTTGATATCAAGTCCGTTTGTCGGCTCGTCAAGCAAGATAATGTCAGGGTTGCCGAACAGCGCTCTGGCGAGTAGAACCTTGACCTTGTCCTTCTCGGAGATTTCCGCCATCAGCGTGTAAAGTATAAGGTTGCTCTCAAGGCCAAGACCTGAGATAATCTTTCCTGCATCTGTTTCGGCGTCCCATCCGCCGAGTTCGGAAAACTCAGCTTCAAGGTCGGCGGCGACATTACCGTCTTCCTCGCTAAAATCTTCCTTTGCGTAAAGTGCGTCCTTTTCCTTTAAAACTTCATATAGGCGCTCGTTGCCTTGTAGTATGGTTTCGAAAACCGTTAAGTCCTCGTAACCGTAGTGGTCCTGCTTTAGCACCGACATTCTTGTTTTCTCGGGGATGGAAATTGTTCCACCCGAAGGCTCAAGTTCACCTGAAAGCAGGCGCAGAAATGTTGACTTACCTGCACCGTTTGCTCCTATAACTCCGTAGCAGTTAGCGGAATTGAAAATCAAGTCCACCTCTTTAAACAAGCTTTGTCCGCTAAAACCCAGTGATAAATTTGAAACTGTTATCATTTTATGCCCTTTCTAGAAAAACTCTATACGTCTGTAATCTTACATTCAATTATATCGATATAACATTAACTGTCAATGGTTAGCAGTCAATTAGCACAAAAAAATGCCGTGTATCTATTGATAAGGTATGAAACAGTCTACACGCATTCGGAAAAGGCGCGTAAACCATCTTTAACAATGCAGACATTTCGGTAAACCCATTTTAAGTTGTGCCTTTTACAAGCTCCAGCATTTCTTCCTCGAGCAATCCACCTGAAGCAGTGCCGTCGGAGCCAAAACTGATAGCGTCAATGCTGAAATAGTAGTCACCGTCGCTCCATTCGGCGAGGTAGACCTTGTCGTTTTCTCCTTTTAGTGTCACTGTTCTTCCGTCCGATTCGACTGTGTTTGTTTCAGCGAAGTCGGTGTATATACCGCTGACTCCCTCGGAAACGCCTTTGCGTATGGTGAGGTCGGTTTCGCCTCCTTGTGCAATTACCTCGATCATTTTAGGGTCACCTGTAATTCCTCTGTAAGTGGCGACTTCGTAGCCGACGGGGAGGGTAGGTAAAGTCATGTCAAAACCGACACTGCTTATTGCTTCTTCGAGTGTGTTGTAGTCGGTGAAGGGGTTTCCAATCTGCAGAGCAGTGCTTGATGATTGAGCGTCTGAACTTGCCGTGTCGCCTGCGCACCCGAAAAGCGTCATCATTGTTATTATTAGTAGTGCGGTTAGTATTAACTTTTTCATGTTAGCGTTAGCCTTCTTTCATGTTAAATCAAATTGTTCCTGTCCCGTGGAAAAGACTGTTCAAATCAACCTGAGATGTGTGAAACTCGTGAGTTGTGTGTGATGATGTTTATTTATGGTCGTTGCAGCCAATCGGGATGGTTTTTACTGCTTGACCACCGTGGTAGTTTCTCTGTACAGTATTGCAAGAGCTTTTTGCGACTTTCCACTGTGGACAGGTCATCGGTCAACTCCCTTGGAAGCTCAGAAGAAAACGGGCAGGAGGCGAGACATACGCCGCAGTCAGAGCCGAGATGCTGCCACATTGAAAGGCAAGCTTCGTCTCCGAAGTCATCTAAACTGTCTTTAATCGCCTTTGACGGACATCTGCTTTGACATATCTTACACTCGCTACAGAACTCACGGATGTATTGCTTCTTTTCTACTGTTTCGATAAGCGGTATATTTGTGGACACCAAACCGAGGCGGACCCTTGGGCCGTGTGATTTTGTGATAAGCATACCATTCATGCCGATTTCTCCGAGCCCTGCGTCCTCCGCAACTTTTGGGAGAGGGAACAGATAGTTACCGTCCATGTTATTGCGTGCTTCATAACCGAGACTTCTGATGTAGTAGGAGAGTACCATCCCGATTATGGCGGTGTCGATGTACCCTTTTGTGACTGCGACAGACTGTATCACGTGAGGTGCGGTATCAATAAGCTGTTTTTCCATTGGAACGAAAAAGGCGATACCGTATTTATAATCGGTAGCTATAGGGTTACCGTACTCTGTATGCGGTCGCCCTTTGTGAGAGTAGTAGTGCTCGTCTTTTAAAACCACCACCGATGCTTGCTCTGCCCCATAGAGTTTAGCAAGCCCCAGCAGGGTTTTTGTAAACTGTTCAGGGCTGGCTTCTACAGTCACAGCTGAAACCGACCCTTCGGAAAGGTGCTTAATATCGCCCAGAAAATCAAAACAGGCAAAAGGGATGTTTGAAATCAGCGGCTGATAAAAGACCGAAGAACTGTCCCCCATGACAGATTTTTCTCGCATTTTTTCATCGTATTCAAGCTTTTCGGGGTGCCTTTGGTAGTATTCCTTATGCTCGGGACTACCTTTTTTGTAGGTAGCTCTGGCGAAGAGTATATCTCGTTCATCTTTTCTCATTAGAATGACCATTCCTTTCTGCAAGTTGCAACCGCGGTTTTGTGCGCTTTTGGTTGCATATCGTTTGTATGTCACAAAAACTGAGGCTATGCCGAAGAGCACAAAACTGAGAGTTCGAAAATGATGTTTTCAAACTATTCCCTCCGGTTTTGAATATGTCATGATTATAACACTAGTACGGAGTAATTTCAATGATGGTGGCATAATAGTTGGTTTGCAGTGATTTAGCTTAGAAGAAGGTTGGTGCTCGGGTTTGGAGGTAGCGTAAATAAGAACGTCGGGCAGAGGCCATCTGCCCAAGGGGCAGAAAGCAACGAAGGTCAGCCAAGGAGGCTGACCTTCGTTGCTTAGTCGGCTCGCAAGCCGACATGGCCTCTGCCCGACGTTCTTATTTACGCTACCGTCCGTTAGGGGTAAACCGTAAAAATTCCAAGGGCACTACCTGACAATCAGTAAATCGTTGATTTTGTCCACCACCCATAAGTCGAACATCGTGACATTAGGTACGGCATAAAAACCTAAAAGGACACCTGCTTGCAAACGGGCAACTACTGATATTGTACACCACTCAAAGACCGAATGTCTTGACATGTTATGTAGAGAGTTATATAATTTTACTATGATGCAGTGAAGATGATGTTTTGACTGCCTTTAGAGCATACAATGACCTCTAAATAAATCGCACTGAAGAAAGGGAGTACCGCCATGCTTAACAGAGAAGAAATACGCAGAGAATTTCACTTTTTCGAGGGCAAAAGCTACCTGAATATAGCCGCAACTTCGCTACCTCCAAAGCGCACGCAGGACGCAATGGACGGTTATATGCGTGGTTTCATAGAGATGATGGCGCATGACAAAACCGAGCGGAGCAACAACTCCATAATAAAAGCAAAGGAAATGTTTGCTAAACTTCTTAAAACCGATGTGAACAACATCGCCGCAGTCAAGAATACTGCTGAGGGTATGTCCATAATAGCACAGGGATATCCTTTTAAGGCAGGGCAGAATATTGTGGTAGCGGACATGGAGCATATCGCTTGTATATACCCATGGGTTCAGTTGGCGGAGGAAAAAGGTGTAGAGCTTAAGATACTGGACTGCCAAAAGCAAGCACTAACCACCGAAAACATCCTAGCTCTCATGGACGAAAACACCGCAGCGCTTGCAATTTCAGCGGTACAGTTCACCACCGGTTATTACGCTGACATTTTAGCGTTAGGTGAGGAGTGTAAACGTAGAGGTATACTGTTTATAGTGGACGCTATACAGGCGTGCGGACGACTTGTCATAGAGCCGGAGCGCATGAATATCGACTTTCTAACCTGCGGCTCCCATAAGGGACTGCTAGGTATTGCAGGTGCAGGGTTTATTTACTGTTCTGAGGGGATTGTTGACAAGGTTACTCCGTCCTACAACGCTGTGCGTGGCGTAGCAGGCGTTAAATTCGCCGAAAAAGTAGGGGACAGACCACAGCTTATCCGCATGAAAGGTGCAAGAAAGTTTGAAACCAGCACCATGAACTTCACAGGGCTTTGCTCACTGTCAAGTGGAATAGAGTGGTTACTTGAAATGGGCGTGGGGAATATTGAGGCGCATATTCTTAAATTGGAACTGGAGTTTAGAACACTGCTGAAGTCGCTGGGCATAGCGGCTGTAGACTTTGAAAGCGCCGACAGATACTCGGGAATAATATCGGTA
The DNA here is from genome assembly GCA_964370205.1 of uncultured Oscillospiraceae bacterium. Lineage (GTDB taxonomy): Bacteria > Bacillota > Clostridia > Oscillospirales > Ruminococcaceae > DAMCAP01. Next base: position 31,759 of record CAYJIK010000016.1, read on the forward strand.
CCGTACAACGTCGAGTTTGAGAGCGAGATAACCGACATGCTACTGTCTCATCATGTATACATAACCATGCGTGGCGGGTCTATGCGCTTTTCTTTCGGTTTTCACAACAGTGACGAGGACATCAAACGTGTCACCGAGTGCTTAACGGCTATGGTTAAGCACAATAAGGCATTTTTTGTATCGTTGTAAAGAGACAGCGTAGAAAACATGCCTTTCAGAGAGTAAAGTAACACTCCCGGGATAAAATTACATGCTTTAGGGTGCAAAAAAGACCATTACATTAAATAGGATTTTGTTAAAATGAGAAAAATGTAGGGGCTGATGCCCACAACAGTCCGAACCTGTGGAGTGAAGCCGCGTTCGGGTGATGTGAGCATCAA
>CAYJIK010000016.1:32148-35150 GCA_964370205.1 uncultured Oscillospiraceae bacterium
AACCTCTATTTTTTTGAGGCAAAAAACTTTCCTTGACGGTGCTCCATATGTAGAAAACATACTTTCATCAAGAAAATTACAAAAACTATGTAATTCATCACAAAAGTTTGCTATAATGTAAAATATATAACATTTACCGAAAGGTGGATTACTATGGAAAAGCCAACATTACTGATACTTGCTGCAGGGATGGGGAGCAGATACGGCGGTAACAAGCAGATAGACGCAATAGATAATGACGGGCATTTGATAATAGATTTCTCGGTGTACGATGCGATACGTGCGGGGCTTGGCAAGGTGGTTTTTATAGTGACTAAGGCTATAGAGGCTGATGTACGGCGGATAATAGGCGATAAAATAGCACCCTTTATAGAAGTTGAGTACTGCCACCAGTCGCTTGACCTCTTACCAAGTGGTTACACTGTCCCCGAGGGGCGTGAGAAACCGTGGGGGACAGGTCATGCTGTACTTGCGGCTAAGGATATTGTCAAGACCCCATTTGTCGTCATAAACGCCGACGACTACTACGGCAGAGGTGGGTTTTCAAAGCTGTTTAAATTTTTGACCACTGTTGGTACAGATCCAATACCCCGGTACGCTATGGTAGGGTACAGGTTGGGTAATACCCTTACTGACCATGGTACGGTGTCCCGAGGGGTATGTGCAGTGGACGAGAACGGTAACTTATCGCAGGTGGTAGAGTGTACAGGTATACGCAGGGAAGGCGACTGTGCGATGTATGCGGACAGCGAGGGTAGGGAAGTGCCACTCGACCTTGATAGTGTTGTGTCCATGAACTTCTGGGGGTTTAGTGCCGACTTCTTTGACAGCCTTGAACAAGGATTTATCGAGTTTTTAGAGCATGACTTACCGAAGAATCCACTTAAAGCTGAGTTCTACCTACCGTTTGCCGTGGATAGCCTTGTGAAAGAGTCAAAAGCTTCGGTTACAGTGTTGACCTGTGATGAAAAGTGGTTTGGCGTTACGTTTAAGGCGGATAAGCCGAATGTTGAGCGAGCTGTCGAACAGATGAAGTCAGACGGGAAATACCCAAGGAAGTTGTGGGCAAATGAAAACTTTAGTGGATAATATTCAGGTTTTAGAATGACGTTGAAAGGTGAAGTTTATGACGAGAGAACAAGCGGTCTCGAAACGAGACGCGGCAGTGAACAACTTCTTAATTGAAGGTGAGGTGCTCACCTGCGAGCGATACGGTCACGGACATATTAACGACACTTTTTTACTGACCACCACCGAAAAACGTTACATTCTTCAGAGGATTAACCACACGGTCTTTTTAGAACCCGAAAAGTTGATGGAAAATATCTGCTCTGTAACGGGCTTTCTACGTGAAAAGGTCATAGCGAAAGGCGGCGACCCTCTACGTGAGTGCCTGACGGTGGTGAACACAAAAGACGGTGTGCCCTACTACCGTGACGCCATCGGTTGTTATTGGCGTCTGTATCTGTTTATAGAGGGGTCATACAGCAACGACAAGGTGTCGACACCACACGACTTCTATCTAAACGGTCTTGCGTTTGGGCAGTTTCAGAACTTGCTAGCCGACTACCCTGCGAAAACACTGCATGAAACAATACCGAATTTCCACAATACACCACAGCGGTATTGCCAGTTGCAAACCGCTATAGAAAACGCCGAAAAGCGCCTACTTGAAGCGGTAAAGCCGGAACTGGACTTTATCGGTGCGAGGGTGGACGATATGAGCGCTGTCACAAACCTGCTAAGCGGTGGGGAGATACCGCTTCGTGTCACCCATAACGACACGAAGCTTAATAACATCTTGATGGACGGCGAAAGTGGTCGTGGGATCTGCGTTATAGATTTGGATACGGTGATGCCGGGCGTTTCGGTGTTTGATTATGGCGACGCTATTCGGTTCGGTGCAAACACCGCTGTAGAGGATGAGCGGGACCTTTCAAAGGTAAGCCTTGATTTGGCGCTGTTTGAAGCGTTTACGAGGGGCTTTTTAGAGGGGTGCGGAGATAGCTTAACGAGAACTGAAGTGGATATGCTTGTGATGGGCGCTAAACTGATGACGCTTGAGTGTGGTATGCGGTTTTTGATTGACCACTTAAATGGCGATGTGTACTTTAAGGTGAGCCGAGAAGGACACAACCTTGATAGGTGTCGCACACAACTTGCACTTGTTTTGGATATGGAGCGGAAGTGGGAGCAGATGCTGGAAATAGTGGATAGGTATAGGTAAGTGTTTTACTTGCCTTTTACACTGTCTGTATGAGGATTTTGCAACTGTATATTAGAATTATGTTATATTTATGCTCCGGTAGTTAACTTTGAGGGAGGGGAGAATATGCCTGCGATTGCGGCGCATTACAAGTTTGGGGATTTAGTGCTTCTACAGCTTGGTAGTAAACTTTCTGAGATGATAAATAGCGAGCGAGCTTTGTTTGACATTGGACTGCAAGGTGCTGACCTGCTTTTTTATCACAATGTCTACAGGAAGAGCGATGTGGTGAAGTTTGGTGAAAATCTGCACACGTTGAGTGGAGCACACTTTTTTCGTATGGTGGAAAAAAAGGAAATACGGAAAAGTAAGAGGGCGCTTGTGTATCTGTTGGGCTGTTATTGCCACTATGTCTTGGACAGAGAGTGCCATCCGTATATTCAGCAGGTGAGTGGCGGTGACGATGTCCTCCACCGAAATTTTGAGTCGGACTTTGAACTTGCGGTGCTTAGGCGGTATGAAATGTCGCTTGGGCGGCATAGGTATATACCGTTAACCGTTAACCCTGCGCCGATTGCGGCTGTCTACAGCCTCTCCACTCAAGATATACGTATATCGGTGCGCAATATGCACATCAACACATGGTTTATGAACAATCGCAGTATTATAACAGTAGCAGACGCTCTTCTCGGTAAAGGTGGCCACATTAAAAGTCTTACCCTAAAGCGAACCCCCCACTACATAGAGGAAACACAGTACCTGATGGGGAAGCTTAGCAGACTTGTCAAGCCAACTG
>CAYJIK010000017.1:0-30130 GCA_964370205.1 uncultured Oscillospiraceae bacterium
TTGTATCGGGATGTGTTTCACTTGCAATGACCTGCTTTGTGCTTATGCGTGACGAGTTCGGCGTGGTTATCGGAATGTTCGCCACTACTGTTGTGTTTGTAGCGGCATTTATATCTGACACCGGGGCGTACTTTGTTGGTGTTATGTTTGGTAAGACACCTTTTTTCCAGCATGTCAGCCCTAAGAAAACGTGGGAAGGTTTTTGGGGCGGACTTGTGTCGGCGTTTTTAGTACTGCTTTTAAGTGGTTATATATTTAGCCAAATCGGAATAATGTTTGATATGTGGGTTATTGAAGTAGACTACATGTTTTTAGCGGCTGTTTCTCCGCTTTTGACTATTGTCGGCGTGCTTGGTGACCTTTCTGCGTCGGTGATAAAGCGGCGTTATGATGTCAAAGACTTTGGTAGTGTGTTGCCCGGTCACGGTGGAATTTTGGACAGGTTTGACAGCATATTGATGATTGCACCATGCGTGTATCTTCTGTTTAAACATTTCAGCCCTGTGATAGTGTTGTAGAGTGAAGGCAACTACATTTTGTTGGGAGAAGCGACATGAAAAAGACGGTAAGTATACTTGGAGCAACCGGTTCGGTGGGCGGTAGTGCGTTGACAGTTGCCGAGATGCATGATTTGAGGGTAGCTGTAATCACTGCAGGACGAAATGGTGAAGCGCTTTTAAAGGCGGCGCACAAGTTTAAGCCTGAACTATGCGTTATTGCTGACAAATCGCAGTATAGCGCTGTTAAAGAAGGGCTTGCAGGTAGTGGCGCAAGACTGCTTGTAGGCGACGGCGGACTACTTGAAGCTGCCGCACACCCCTGTGATACCCTTTTAAACGCTGTGGTGGGCATAGCAGGTCTAGCACCTACAGTTACTGCAATAGATGCGAAAAACTGCAAGAATATTGCCCTTGCTAATAAGGAAACATTGGTGGCGGCAGGGGACATCGTTATGAGGAAATCCGCTGAAAACGGCGTGGCAATAGTCCCTGTGGACAGTGAACACAGCGCTATATTCCAATGCTTACAGGGAAGTAGGCGAGCTGACGTTAAAAAGCTGATACTCACAGCTTCGGGAGGGCCGTTTTTGGGGTTTGATAAAGTGGCGCTTGAAAGGGTGACGGTAGAGCAAGCGCTGAAGCATCCTAACTGGAGCATGGGCAGGAAGATAACTATTGACTCTGCGACTATGATGAATAAGGCGCTTGAGCTTATTGAGGCGGCTAAGCTGTTTTCTATGTCCGCCGATGATATTGAAGTGGTGGTGCATCCACAGAGTATTGTACATTCGGCGGTTGAATACGCCGACAATTCAGTGATAGCGCAACTGGGGACACCGGATATGGCGGTGCCGATACAGTATGCGTTCACCTACCCTGAGAGGTATCCGTCCCCTGCGAAGTCGCTTTCTCTGACCGAGCTTGGGACACTTTCATTTTTAAAACCTGATACAGAAGCTTTCCCTGCGACAGAACTTGCACGACGTGCAATAGCTTTAGGGAGAGAAGCAGTACTGAATGGCGCTAACGAGGTTGCTGTTTCGTTGTTTTTAGAGGGGAAAATCACTTTTAGTGACATTTGTGTACTTGTTGAAAACGCTGTTGAAAATGTTGAAAACTCCTTCCCGAGTAGCTTAGAAGACGTTATATTGTCGGATAAGGCGGCTAGGGATTACGTTTTAAGAATAGTTGAAAGTTTGAGTTCTTTATAATTTGACAATAATAAAATATTAACATAAAAGGTTGTGATTTTTGTGCTGGACAGTATATGGTCAATTTTTATAGCGGTTTTGGTTTTCGGTGCGATTATATTTTTTCATGAACTCGCGCACTTTTTAACAGCAAAACTTGCTAAAGTGAAGATACACGAGTTTTCCGTTGGTATGGGGCCTGCAATTGTGAAGAAGGAGTACGGTGGTACTCTTTACAGTCTGCGCTGGCTACCTATCGGCGGTTACGTGGCGATGGAGGGAGAGGACGAGCAAACCCCACACCCTGACGCTATCACTAATAAGTCATGGGCTGCACAGGTTATGGTGTTTATAGCAGGGTCTGTTGCTAACCTTTTGATGGGTTATGTGATTTTGATGATACTTGTGGGGATAAACGGCTATGTGGGTACTACGATAGTTTCACGCTTTTTAGACGGCGCTACAAGCTCGGAGTATCTACAACTTGAGGACGAGATCATCGAAGTTAACGGTAACAAAGTTGCCACTTCAAACGATGTCACCTACGAGTTTATGCGTGATACCGATGGGCTAATCGACTTTGTGGTACTGCGTGACGGAGGAGAGGTTGTGATACCGCCCATACAGTTTGAAATGTATGAAGCGGCGGAAGGTGTAAGCCTTATCGAGATGGACTTTAGAGTTTACGGCAAGGATGCCACCTTTACCGACTATATAACCTACCCATTTAACTGGGGTTACTCCATCTCAAAGCAGGTATGGTTTTCGCTTATTGACCTGCTTAGCGGTCGGTACTCGGTAAATCAACTGACAGGGCCTATAGGGGTTACGTCAGCGATTTCCACAGCTTCACAGAATGGTATAGACGACCTACTGCTAATGGTGGCGATAATAGCGATAAACGTGGGCATATTCAACCTGCTTCCGTTACCTGCGCTGGACGGTGGTAAGATTCTGATAGTGACGCTTGAAAAATTAACAAAGCGGAGGATAAACCAGAAAGTTCTGGAGGCGATAACTGTCGGGACTTTGGTGTTATTGCTTGGGCTGATGGTGTTTGTGAGCTGTAATGATGTTATGAGGTTGTTTGAGGGTTAAAGGTATTAGAAAGTGAGAGTGCAAAATGGGGAGCAAGAAAAGCGTTAAAGTGGGTACGGTCACTATTGGTGGCGGTGCGCCTATTACAATACAGTCGATGTTGAGTAAACCTTCTGCCGATGTCGAGGGGAATATAACTGAGGCAGTGGCTTTAGAAAAGGCAGGCTGTCAAATTCTGAGGGTGGCTATCCCAAACACCGACAGCGTAAAGCTTATCCCAACCTTGAAAGCGCATGTGAGTATCCCCATTGTTGCAGACATTCACTTTGATTACCGACTGGCGGTGCTGTCCGCTGAAGCAGGTGCTGATAAAATCCGCATAAACCCCGGTAATATCGGCGGTGCGGAGAATGTGAAAGCGGTCGCAGAAGCTTGCAGAAAGCACGGTGTGCCGATACGTATAGGTGTGAACAGTGGCTCAATAAGTGACAGCATTATGGCTCGTTTTGGGTCTGTTACAGCTGAGGCGATGGTGGAGAGCGCTAAAGAGCATGTGAAACTGCTCAACAGATTTGACTTTGACGACATTGTGCTGTCCCTCAAAAGCTCTGATGTAAAGCGTATGCTGGAGGCGTACCGTCTTGCGGCACAGACGTTTGACTACCCATTGCACCTCGGCGTAACAGAAGCAGGTGGTGCGCATATGGGACTTGTACGCTCCGCTGTGGGCATCGGCGGACTTCTCTGTGAGGGGATAGGGGACACGGTGAGGGTATCGCTCAGCGGTGACCCTCTGCTTGAGATACCTGCGGCAAGAGACATACTCAAGGCGGTGGGCGCTCAGGGGTATGGGCCTTTTGTGGTGTCCTGCCCGACGTGCGGACGAGCCACAATAGATGTAGCTACCCTTGCGGCACAGGTTGAGAGCGCTACCTACAATATGAACAAGGACATTAGGATATCAGTAATGGGCTGTGTAGTGAACGGTCCGGGTGAAGCGAAGGAGTCGGACATCGGCATTACAGGTAGTGGTGGCGAGGGGATAGTGTTTGTTAAAGGGAAGGTCGTGGCACGAGTCCCCGAAAGCGAGCTTATGGAGGAGCTTTTTAAATGGATGTAAACATACTAAAGTTTTATGATATTTTTCCGTTTGTACATAAGCAGTGTGAGGACATCGAGGTGATAAATCTTGAGGTCTGCGGAGAAGATCGCACTATTTCGTTACAGATACAGTGCGGTGAAATTGTGAACACCTCCGCAATGGAGCGTGAAATTATCGAGAAGCTGATGCTAAAAAGCTGTACCATCACTGCGGGCTATGTCGGCGTATCGCTCACAGCAGAGGTTGTTATGCACTTTGTACAGACGATGAAAGACAAGGGCATGCCTATAAACGGCTTTATAAACGGCGCGAAGGTTATAGTGGATGAAAACAACATCAGGCTTTGCCTAAGCATGGGTGGAGCTGACTTTTTGCGTTCTGCGGGACTTTGCGAGAAGCTCGTTGAGGAGATTAGAACAGGTCTGGGGCGCACTGTAAATGTAACCATTGAGGAGCAGGGGACTACCGAAGCAGGTTATGAGGCGCTGGAGGAGTACAAGAAGAGCATTGTACCTGTCAAGGTGAGCAAGATTAAAGATCTGCCGTTTAAGCCGGGTGATCTGCCTTTAGAACCCGACCACTACGAGCAGGTGTATGGCAGTTTGATAAAAACAAAGCCTGTAGCCATCTCCACACTGGAGGAAGCGTCGGGTAGGGTGGTAATCTGGGGGGAGCTCTTTGAAAAGAGCATAAACGACCGCAAAAAGACAATAGTCAAGCTAAACCTTACCGATAGGACAGGCTCTATCGCCGTAAAGATGATACTGGACAAGGAACAGTCGGACTTTGCCCACTCGTTAAAGGTCGGCGGACACCTACTGGTTAAAGGCGAAGTGGAGATGGACAGGTACGACAACGAACTTGTCGTGCGTGCATATGACATTGCCACTGTAAAAAAGATAAAGAAAAAGGACACCGCCCCAAGGAAGCGTATTGAACTCCACGCACATACCAAATTTTCCTCTATGGACGCACTAATTGACGCAGGTGAACTGGTAACAATGGCGGCTGACTACGGCCATAGCGCAGTAGCTATCACTGACCACGGTGTAGTGCAGGCGTTCCCCGATGCTATGAATGCGGCGTCAAGGCTGAAGGATTTTAAAGTGCTGTACGGTGTCGAGGGCTACATAGTGGATAATGATGACGAGTGGAAAAGCGGGCGTACATACCACATTGTCATAATAGCAAAGAACCTAGTGGGGCTTAAAAACCTGTACGAGATAGTGTCCGATGCGCATGTCAACCACTTCTATAAAGCGCCCAGAATACTCCGTTCCGTGCTGGATAAGTATAGGGAAGGGTTGATTGTTGGGTCTGCGTGTGAGGCAGGGGAATTGTATCAGGCGGTACTTGCGAAAAAGAGTCACGAGGAACTGTTGAATATTGCGAAGTACTATGACTATCTGGAAATTCAGCCGATAGGGAACAACATGTTTTTGGTGCGTAATAACGACGTATCAGGGGAGGCTGAACTTAAAAATGTTAACAAAACCATCGTCAAACTGGGCGAGGAACTGGCACTGCCTGTCGTAGCGACAGGCGACGTACATTTCAAAGAAGAAGACGACGCTATCTACCGTGAGATTTTGATGTCCGGTATGGGCTACTCGGACGCCGACCAGCAAGCGCCACTCTACTTCAAAACAACGGACGAAATGTTAGCCGAGTTTGCCTACTTGGGTAAAGACACCGCCTTTAATGTTGTGGTGGAAGCCCCTAACATGATTGCTGACATGGTGGAAAACATCCGTCCGATACCGTCAGGGACCTTCCCACCTGTTATTGAAGGGTCAGATGAGATACTTAAAGAGATCTGCGCAGAAAAAGCGGCGTCAATATACGGCACACCGCTCCCTGAAATCGTAGAAAGTCGCCTTAACAGGGAACTTGACTCGATTATATCTAACGGCTTTTCCGTCATGTACGTTACAGCACAAAAGCTGGTGCAAAACTCAGAGGAAAACGGATACTATGTCGGCTCGAGAGGCTCTGTGGGCTCGTCCTTTGCCGCTACGATGTCGGGTATATCCGAGGTAAACCCACTGCCACCTCACTATGTCTGCCCGTCGTGTAAACACAGCGAGTTTTTCACAGAGGGTGAAGTGGGCAGTGGTTTTGACCTACCGCCAAAGGATTGCCCAGAATGCAGTACTGCGATGATACGTGAAGGTCACGATATACCGTTTGAAACATTCCTCGGCTTTAAGGGGGACAAGTCCCCTGATATCGACCTTAACTTCTCGGGCGAGTATCAGTCAAGGGCGCACGAGTACACAAAGGAGCTGTTTGGTAAAGATAAGGTCTTCAAGGCGGGTACAGTCAGTACCGTGGCTGATAAGACTGCGTATGGCTTTGTGAAAAAGTACTTTGAAGCTAAGGGTATAGTGGTCAACAAGGCGGAGGAAGCAAGGCTTGTGGCAGGGTGTACAGGAGTTAAGCGCACGACAGGTCAGCACCCCGGCGGTATGCTTGTTATACCAAGGGACATGACGGTCACCGACTTCAGCCCTATACAGTACCCTGCCGACAAAACCGACTCGGACATGCAGACCACCCACCTCGACTTCCATTCACTGCATGACACCATCTTAAAACTTGATATACTGGGGCACGATGTGCCGACCATGTACTACCATTTGGAGAAGAGTGTCGGGAAAAAAATCCCCGATGTTCCTACGAGTGATAGGGAAGTAATGAGCATTTTCACTTCCACTGAGGCGTTAAAAGCGGACCTCAGCGAAATAAACTGTTTTACAGGCACACTCGCAATACCGGAAATGGGTACAGAGTTTGTGCGTGGAATGTTAGCGGAAGCACAGCCGAAGACATTCTCCGACCTACTACAGATTTCCGGCCTTTCACACGGTACTGATGTATGGCTGGGTAATGCACAGGAGCTTATACGTAACGGCACCTGCACCATCTCGGAGGTGGTGGGTACTCGTGATAGCATTATGATATATCTCATACAAAAGGGGATAGAGCCGGGGCTTGCCTTTAAAATCACCGAGATAACGAGAAAAGGTAAAGCGGCTAAAGAGTTCACCGAAGATATGATAAACCTGATGCTGAAACAGGATGTACCGCAGTGGTATATTGACAGCTGTATAAAGATCAAGTACATGTTCCCGAAGGCGCATGCCGCCGCTTACGTTTTAGCGGCTGTGCGACTTGCTTGGTTTAAGGTGAACTACCCTAAAGATTTCTACGCTTGCTACTTTACAGTGCGTGGTGGTGACCTAGAGGCCACAACGATACTACAGGGGAAAGGTGCAGTGCTACGCCGTATTAAAGATATCGAGCGCATGGGCAAAGACCGTACCGCAAAGGACGACGAACTGTTCTCAAATCTTATGGTGGTGTACGAGATGTTGGCTAGGGATATATCTGTTCTACCTGTGGAATTTGGCAAGTCCCACGCACACATATTTACAAAGGAAGATGCAGGGATACGTCTCCCGTTCTCCGCTGTTAAGGGCGTGGGTAAAACCGCCGCTAACAACCTATATCAAACTTCACTGAAGAGTGGTTTTATTTCAATTGACGAAGTGGCTGAGGATGCGGCGGTATCAAAAACCGTTATAGAAGCGCTTGTAAACATGGGCGCATTCGGCGACATGCCCCAGTCTAGCCAGATTAGTTTCTTTTAGCGTTATTAAAAGCAAAAAAGGGCGGCGAGTTGTAAAACACGCCGCCCTTTTTGTACTCTTTTCAAGCTTATAAATGTAAAACGTAGATGTTATGCTGATAATCGACACCTTTAAACGTATAAACCTTTGTTTCACCTTCAAACACAAACCCTAATCTTTGCACTACTTGTATTGATTTTTTGTTGTTAATCGACACATGTGCCTTTACGATTCTAATTTCGTCACTCTCTTTGGCGTAGGTTAAAATCGCTGTCAGTGCTTCGTTCATAAAGCCGTTACCGCTATACATTTGTTGCAGGTCATAACCGATCTCAATGCAACCGCTGGCTTCCTCAAAACAATGAAAGCCGCAAGTTCCTATTCTGACACCATTGTCTTTAAGTGACAAAACCCACCTTTGTTGGCCTTTCGGTTTTGGCTCAGTGTACGAGGTTATAATGTCATCGGCTTCCTTTAAGGTTTTGATGGGTTCGTTGTCGTATAGGTGTTTTGTTACGACAGGGTCAGAAAAATGTGATAGTGTAAAGCTTTGGTCGGATTTGGTGATGTTCTTTAGTATTAGCCTGTCAGTTTCAATGAAATGTGGGAACAAATGACCACCTCCGGTTTATATAAACATAGGGCAGAATATCATTTGATATCCTGCCCTGTACAATTCATTTATCTGTCGTTAAACGACAAAACTATGTAATAACATTAGTCAAGCAGAGCCAGTAGCTTTTCAACCGGTGTGCGTAGGCGATAATCACTGACGTGGCGGTAAGAAACTGTTTCATCCTTCTCGACTATTTCGATTACGGATTTGCATATTATCTTGCCGTTTTTCTCGATAATGTCAGAAGCGCCATACTCGTTGATAACCTGACGACGCTCATCACTTAGGAGCATAAAGGGAAGTTCTAGCTTATCTGCAAATTCCTTGCACTCTTCAGGTGTGTCGACACTGATGCCAACTACCACCCCGCCTTTTTCGGTAATCTCTTTATAGCTGTCACGCAGCTTTTCGAAATACTTCGCTCAGGCACCTCACCAAATTCCCCTATAGAAGATAATTATAACCTTGTTCTGCTTTAGGTGTTCACTTAATGTGAAAACCGTTCCGTTTCCGTCCGCTAGTGTAAAGTCACGTAACACTGAACATTTCCTCCTGTCATATATTTTGTCAACCCTTTCGGATAAAACACGATTAAAACGTAGTACCAACAGAGAAATTTAACTGTATCTATTTCTGAATTGTGACGGTGTTGTTTTTAACTGCTTTAATTTTACTACAATAATATGAATAAGTCAACAGCAAAATATTAAAGATTTTTAGTGAATTTACATAATTATACAGAATCTTAAAAGGCATTAACGGTACATCTTAATATAGTTTTCACGGAGAAACTCGTACTCCAACCCAATTTGACGGTTACCCAGTTGGTCGATAAACTTTGATATCCCTTTTGTCTCGGTTATGTAGTCGTCCGTTACATCGTCGGTGGGCAAGGTGGCGAAGAGGGGAGAGAAGCCGATCTTTTCGTAGACATGCTGTGCTCTTTTGTTGTGGAGATTTGTGTCCAGTATGACCTTTTCGGCATCAAGCGTTAAAAACAGGTGGGAGAGCAGTAGCTTTATTGCCCTTGAACCTACACCCTTTTCTTGAAAGGTGAAGTCGCAAATTTTTATGCCAATCTCATATGCGCCCTCTGTGAAACGGTAGTTCATTTCGCCGATGTCGGTGCTGTCGTACATGAGTATCAAGCGCATGTCCGCATGTGACGAGTCTTCGATGCGTGAAGTGAGTTTTTCTCTGTCTGTCACAATACCATTTGGAAAGCCTGCGTGTGCCATGACCTTGCCGTCTGCCCACCAAGTGCAGAGTGTGTCTATGTCAGAGAGCGCTGCGTTTCGGATAGTTATGTTGCCGTCAGTGAGTGTTACGTTTGTCATGATGTCTTCCTTTCTTGTTAAAAATAATAGAAGAAAATGCAAAAGGGGGACAAGCATCGCTCGTCCCCTGTAATCGCTACTCTCGAATAAATCGACAAGCAATACGCTGTTATTCTGACGGCATCCACCGTCCATTGTCGGACACTAAAACTACACAGCTCTTGTTACGCTGCCGGAGCGCAAACAACGTGTGCAGGCGTGGATGTGACAGGGTACACCCTTAACAATCGCCTTTACCTTCTTGACATTCGGCTTAAAGGTTCTGTTAGAACGTCTGTGTGAGTGGGACACCTTTATACCAAAGCTTACACCCTTACCGCAAATTGCACATTTTGCCATGCTTCGCACCTCCTTCGGCAGTAATATAGAAGTAACCACAAGCTTTGTGTACTATCTAAACAAAGCTTGCTTAAAAGCTACACAAAACCCTTATCAGAGGACAAGCCTCCTAATCGGGCACTATAAGCTATTTTATCAGCTTTCAACAAAAAAAGCAATAGTTTTTTTATTATTATCCGTAATTTTCAGCTAGTGACTTTGGATAGTGGGGGGATTGCGAGATAATTGATGTGTTTGCCATGGAAAATGGCACACATTCTGTCACTATTAAAAGCATTTATTCTTTGTTTTTAGATGCTGATGAAAAAAGCTGTTTGAAGAAATTGCCTATTCTCTTCATAAATGTTGGTTGTTCGGGTAGTGTAGGGTAGCCATGATTGGAAAATCTCTCTGCATACTCCAATAATAGCGCCTCTTGACTGTCCACAGCGCCGTGTTGCAGCGATGTTCGTTTGTAACTGCCGTCGCTTAACAGTTCACGTGCCTTGACAGTGTCCTGCCATGCTGTTTCCTGAATATGCTCAAGCTCCGCTTTGATGTCCTTGTCGTAGATGGGGCAGGCTACCTCAATACGGCGCTCAGTGTTTCGTGTCATAAGGTCGGCAGAGGAAATGTAGAATATTCTGTCCTCGCCACTGCCGAAACTGTATATTCTGGTGTGCTCCAAAAAGCGTCCTACTATGCTTATAATGCGAACATTTTCCGTTTCGTCAGGCACACCCGGCACAAGACAGCATATACCCCTCACCACTAGGCGCACTGTAACGCCTGCTCGTGAGGCGTCACGCAGTTTTTCAATAAAATCAACGTCTGTCAGCGAGTTTATCTTTATGTTTATCATGCCTTTTTCGCCCAGTGCTATCTGCTCATCAATGAGGGACAGCAGGGTAGGTTTAAATGTCGTCGGTGCTACAAGCAGATGACCGTAGTTGCCGTCCGAGTTGCCTATGGACATGTTTTTGAAGAACTCTACGGCGTCCTGACCAATGTTATGGTCAGCTGTAATAAGCGAAAAGTCGGTGTAGAGTTTTGCTGTGTTCTCGTTGTAGTTACCTGTACCCACCTGTGTGATGTAGCTGACATCATTCTTTTCCTTCATGGTTATAAGGCATATCTTCGAATGCACTTTATACTCGTCAAAACCGTATATGATCTTGCAACCAGCATCTTCGAGCTTTTCTGACCAGTCGATGTTGTTCTGTTCATCAAAACGCGCACGTAGCTCAAGCAGCACTGTAACGTCCTTACCATTTTCAGCGGCTGCGCAGATATAGTCAACAAGCTTTGCTTTTTTAGCAAGGCGGTAAATGGTGATCTTGATGGAGATAACGTCGGGGTTGTGCGCTGCTTCACGTATCATCTGTAAGAAAATATCCATACTTTCGTAAGGGTAGTGGAGTAGCACGTCCTTTTTTTGCACCTGCTTTAGTATACTGAAGTTCGGGTTTAGGTTTACTGACGGTGTCGGTGTAAACGGTGCATACACAAGCTGTTTTTTCTGTGGTGGAGTGAGCTTTGCAAACAGGTCAAATATATACCCCATTTTAAGCGCAGTGGCGGAGATGAATATTTGATATGGCATGATTTTAAAGTGTTGGCAGAGCATGCTCTTAAACTGTTCACTGACAGGGTAGTTGAGTTCCAGTCGCACTACTGCGAGCCTTTTGCGTTTACTTAACAGCTTTCGCATACGTGTGCGGAAGTCTTCCATGTACTCCATCACGTCAAAGCGAGTGGTTATGTCGGCGTTTCTGGTGATGCATGCTATGTTCTTTTCGGTGATTTCGTAGCGGCTGAACATTTCAGAAGCGAATTCAAGAAGTATATGCTCAAGGCGTATAAAGCGTATCTCACTACCCGGCAGGTATAGCACTTCAGGTAGCGAGGAGGGGAGAGGGAGTATACCGAGTATGTTCTCGTTTTTGCGCTTTAGAGCCAGTAAGATGCAAATCTCTTTGTTTGGTATATGAGGGAACGGATGGTGAGCGTCCACGATTTGAGGGGACAGTATCGGTTTTATGTTACTGCGGTAGTAGTTCTTCACGTACTTCACTTCGCTTGGAGCGAGGTCACAGAAGTTGAGAGGGTGCACTCCATACAGCTTCAGTCCCTCTTTTATTCGGTAGTATATCGCTGTCTTTTGCTCATAAAGCGGACGAACCGCTTCGTAGATTTTCTCAAGCTGCTCCTTTGCTGTCCAACCCGACTTATTATCGGTGGCATGTGGCTCCACCAGTGCCATATCGGCAAGACTACCTACACGCACCATAAAGAATTCATCTAGGTTGCTTGTGAAAATGGACACAAACTTCAGCTGTTCCATTAGTGGTACAGACTCTTCGCCACCCTGCTCTAAAACTCGTGCGTTAAAACGTAGCCAAGAGAGTTCACGGTTTTGTGCGTACTTTGAGATGCTTTTAAGTTGATTAGACATAATATGCCGCACGACTGCTCGGTGTGTCTAGGGAGCCGTACGGTGCTTTCCCACCTTTCAAACGTATTTTATATCGTTGTAGTAAATACTTTTCTGTATTATAAGAATTGTAGACTTGTCCGGTGTGTTGGTATTGCTATTCGCTAAACAGTTTAGAGTAGAGGTAACCTTCTCGGATGCCATAGTCACAGACAGCTATTTTGTCCATATTATAGTGATTTGCTATGGTCTCCAATATAATCATGCCGGGGATTATTGTGTGAATACGGTCGGGGGCGGACTTTATAATCTTCTCGACAGCAAGTTTCCTGTCCTTAAGTAGCATTTTTATCATCAGGCTTAGCTGTTCGGTGGTGAATTCCTTTGTACCGCCTTTTTCCTCTTTTACTTTAAAAAGGTTTGTGTACAGTTTATACGAACTCCGCACAGTCCCACCAACACCGCATATGATATCATAATTATGCTTGACTGTAGTATGTTCGATAGCTTTTTTGATGTCCTCCCTGATTTTGTCGACCTCCGAATCACTCGGGAGCACGTCTTTGACATTGCGCATATAGCTATTTAGCGAACCAATAGGTGCAGACAGTGCCTTGCGTAAATTCTTATCACGGTAGAACACAAGCTCCGTACTTCCACCACCGATATCCACCATCAAACCTGTTTCAATCTTCATATAGTGAGTTACGGCGGTGAAGTCGTAAAGCGCTTCATCTTCCCCGGATACGAGATCAATTTTAAAGCCCGTACTGCTTTCAATTTGATGTATCGCCTCTGCGGTGTTTGCGACGTTACGCAGTGAAGCGGTAGCAAACACAAATATTTCCTTGACCTCGATATTGCTAAGGGTATTTCTAAACTGTGAAAGCACTTCTATAGCACGCTTGATGCCGTTTTCTGTGAGGTTGCCTTTTTTGTCAACATACGAGGCAAGACCCGCTGTGCTCTTAGCGTGTAACATTGAAGTGATGCCCGTGTCCGTCTTTTTAAAGACAGACAGCCTCACTGTATTTGAGCCTATATCAATTACACCGTACATAATACTCCCACACAGCTTATGCTTCTCTGTGTGGACACCTCCCTCTGATTTGTGAAACAGCCTACTTTTATTAAAAAGCGTATACTTATATTTTTTATTGCATAGCATTAAGAATTCGTAGAACTAATAGGTAACTAAAATGGTAACTATGATCATTATACTACAAATTTCGGAAAAAGGGGAATACCTTTTTTAAATTTTACAGACTTTTAAGGGCTTAAGAGAAAGTTGTTAATATGAATAGTGACAGTTACAACACTGTCAATCTTTTCACGGTTATCTTGTCTCAACACTGCTTTTGTTTAGAGGGCTTGCAATAAGTATACGTTTATGACATAATAAAGCGAGTAATTTGACAATCGCAAAAGGAGAATAACGATGAGTAATATAGACTACAAAGGCATAGCGGACGGCGTTGTGGAAAGTGCTAAAAGTGCCGGCATAGAGCTGGACTATTCACAAAACAGCTTGAAATCGGTGGATGAAGCGCTTGAAACTTTCCACAAGCAACTTGAGGACTATAATGGTACTTCAGATTATCGCCTGTGGAATTTGGCTATCCACTACGGTGTTTACATCGGCGAAACTCTGCTTAAATCCGGACTAAAACAGAGTGGATACAAATGGCTACTTGACGGCGAACTGCCCTGCCTTCAAAAAGGGGACAAGCGGATACCACTCGTAAACAGAGCGCACAAGCGAATAATGAACGGCGCAGTGGACAGCATTGCAGATTTCTTTGAAAAGTGCCTTGTGGAAACAGTCGAGGATATACACTAAGCTAAGAATATATAAAGCACCCTTTGAGACAATGCGCTCTAAGGGTGCTTTGTTGTCTATTTTTTATTAATAATACAAACATATGGGCAGGTGGGGACATTTACCATACGTAGCGTGTAGCAGTCGTACTGCTTTTTTGGTATGGTGCTGAGCATTTCAAGCAGTGCTTCTCCCTCAGCTTCACCCTCCTCATGACCGGGGTAGATCGCTATACCCACCACCGCTCCATTCTTAAGGCGAGGGAGTAGTTCGGTCACCGCCTTTAGCGTGGTGTCACGTCGGGTGGTGATACTTTTGTCACCGCCCGGCAGATAGCCAAGGTTAAACATCGCACCGTCCACAGGTTCTGTGCAGTACTCCGCAAACTTCTCATGGCTGTCGCAGATTAGTGTCACATTGGTGACCTGTTCGCTGTCCAGTAGTGATTTTGTGCTTTTTAGCGCCTCCGGCTGTATATCAAATGAGTAGACATGCCCATGCGGTGCAAGTTTAGCAAGAAACAAAGTGTCATGACCATTCCCCATGGTGAAGTCTATGTAAACACCGTCAGCTTTGGCGTGCTCGTTCATTCGCTCTTTAATCCAGTTTAATATTGTAAACATTTACCCTCCAAATATGAAGTTACAGTAGCTATCACAGTTTACTCCCTTGACAGCTTCCTCTGCGTATAAACTCCTTATCTATCTCGTTTATCGTCACGAACTTTTTAGTGGTCCAAAGCGGCGCAATAAGGTCGTCCGACTTGCCGTCACCTGTCAGCCGCTCTATAACAGTTTCAGGCGGTAACAGCTCTATCTGCGAGCAGACGACATCTACGTATTCCTCCAGCGTCAATAGGGGAAAGGGGTTGTCGTTATACATCTTTGCCATCGCAGTGCCTTTAAGCAGATGAAGCATGTGGATTTTTATGCCGTTTGGCCTTAGTTTTGCAAGGTAGCGAGCTGTCTCAAGCATATCTTCCTTACTCTCACCCGGCAGGCCGTTTATAATATGCACTGTACGCCGTATGTTAGGGCTATCAAGCTTGCTAAACCCCTCCTCGAACTCTCCTAGCGTATGACAGCGGTTTATAACTTCGATAGTTTCCTCTTTACTGCTCTGAAGCCCAAACTCCACTTCAAGCGGTAAAACGTTTGAAAATTGGGTAAGAAGCTTCGCCATCTCGTCGCTGACACAGTCCCCTCGGGTGGACAGCGATATCTCTTTGACATTCGGGAGTGCGACAAGTTCATCAAGGACGGTTCTCATTCTCTCTACCGTGCAGTAGGTAGCGGTAAACGGTTGTAGGTAGGCGATGTAGCCCACACCTTTCCACTTCTTTTCCATAGTTGTCCGCACTGCTTCAAACTGTTCAGACAATGGTAAAAGAGCAGACCCGGAAAACTCACCCGAACCCTCAGATGAGCAAAACGTGCAACCGCCCACCCCCTTAGTACCGTCATGGTTGGGACAGGTAAAGCCGCCGTCCAATGAAATTTTAAACACCTTACCGCCGTATTTATTTTTGTAGTAGTAGTCAAGCGTGTGGTAACGCTTAAACCCAAAGCTGTACTGAAAGTTCATATATCCGTCCTTCTTTTTGTGTGACTAGCGATAATTCGCAACCAATACACATCAAAATGTGTGTTCGATAATACCGCCACCCACAACAATATCCCCTCTATAAAAGACACAGCTCTGCCCGGGTGCAGGCGCTCTCTGTGGCTCTGCGAAGGTCACCACCGAGCTTTCTACATCAAACGTACAGGGCGCTTCCTTATGTGCATACCGCAGTTTGCCAAGCAGTTGACCGTCCAGCTCGGAACGGTCAAAGTAAACAACGCTGTGAAGTTTTACAGACGTGCGGTAGATGTCCGCTTCGCTTGTGGTTATCGTGATATCGTAGGTGTCGGGGTTGATACTGTCAATAAAAGCACGTGAACCGAGCGAGATTTTAAGCCCTCTCCGCTGACCTACCGTGTAGTGGACAATTCCTTCGTGTTCGCCGAGGACATTTCCCCCTTTATCCAAAAATCTGCCTGAAGTATCTCCGACACGAGCCTGAACGTAATCGCCAACGCTCTCGCCGCTTATAAAGCAGACATCTTGACTTTCCTTGCTCTCTGCAACCTCTGAGACTACGTCCGCAACAATGGCACGTACTTCATCTTTATTCAGGTGCGATATTGGAAATAGCAGCCTCGCGAGTTGATGTGAGCCTAGTCGATAGAGCACATAGCTCTGGTCCTTCTTTTGAAAATCCGCTTTTTGGAGTCGTATATCGCCGTCCGCTGTCTTATGTAACTTTACATAATGGCCTGTGGCGGCGTAGTGGAAACCGAGCTCCTCGGAGTGCTTTAAGAACCCTCCGATTTTCACAAACTCGTTGCAGGTGATACAGGGATTAGGGGTCAGCGCAGACTTGTACGAGCCGAGAAACTCACTTCGCACATAGCTATCAAAATCTTCACGCAGATCAAGCACCATATGCTCAATACCGAGTTTGTCACAGACAATCTTTGCCGCCGATATAGCTTCGGCGCTGTCGTCGTGTATCTTGAGGGTGACACCGCTGATGTCATAACCGTCACGCTTTAACAAAATCGCCGCCGCAGAGCTGTCCACCCCTCCGCTCATCAAAACCGCTACTTTTTTCATTTGAATGGTCATTCCTTTCTGCAAGTTTTAAGGCTGAGCCGAAGAGCCAAAACTGCTGTTTGAAAACGTTGCTTTCAAACTAACACCAATCTATCAAACCCTATAAACAGCTATCAAATCGGGTTTGCACTTTCTTTGGTTGCTTTTTTCCTACTTTTCACTAAACAGCATTGTGTGCTTGCATATAGTATCAATAATCTCAGTGAGATAAACTGCGTCTTCACCAAACACTTTGCGTATATCATCAACTTTTAGCTCTCGTGGCTTCTTATTACCCACGTCAAACAGTGTTCGCTGATTTCCTATCACAATATGCACACGATCACGTTCAAAACACATCGAGAGCCTCGCTCCGAGTTTATCATTTATCATCATTATCGTTTTTAAATACTCAGGGACGAGTATCTGTACCGCAACTGAGGGGTCATTTGTCTGCATGTTATAGCGAAGATTAAATGCAGGGTAGTCTGTTATGTAGTTATTATGCTCAAGCTTACCTTCTCTGTCCTCACGAACAAGTAGCTTTGCGGTGATTTTCGTGCTGTAGTAGCAGGTAATCCAGCTACCTTTAAACACGGTATTCACACGCTCATGAGTGGTCTCGCCGACCATATCCCGACTTACATGCTGTAGTGTTATATTACTAAACTCTATTTCGGTATTACCACGAAGCGCTCTGATATGGTCACTGCCTAACACCCTGTTGTAACCACCTAACACCCCTGTTTCGTCTATGATGGTTCTATCTACGTGTCCATGTTTATTGACAGTCAAATTTGTGAAGTGGTTCGCCAGAATGCTTTCGCCGAGATTGTCGCTAATCAGCGAGCCAAACTCTTTTTTGTATTTGTTTGAGATATTACCTGTCACCACAGACGCACCAATAAAAAATATTGCCACAACAACAAAGGCGTAGACATACCCCTCACCGTAGTTGTACACAATGCTATCCACACTTAACGCAGTGCCAAACCCAACGACAAACACAAGCACGAAAGACCAAAAAGAGAAGCCACTGAACTTCTTCGCCTTTTCGTTTAAAAAGAGTATCTTTTCCGCCAGTTCACTATCGTTCATTATTTTTTTGTTATCCATATTAGTTTCCTCCTATGTCAAGTTAAAGGTCAAGTAGAATGTTATGTGAGTTTCTTTTGATGTACAGATGCGCAAGTATAGACAGTAGGGCCGCAACCACCGAAACCGCAATGTATAGTAGCGGCTGATAAGCGGTGTCCAACACCAAAAACGCCAAGTATCCCATACCCATATACAGCGCCATATTGAAAAACACGCTTATCATAACTGGCGCACCACGTTTAACAGGTAATGCAGGATTATCCCAGTCCAACTGTGGAAAGCGAAGGTTTAGCAGTAACCCCAGATACGAGTTGAACACGCACATTATTACAGGCACTACAAAACAGAGCACACTCCAAAGCAAATTCGGCCTAAGCGCGTAGACAATACAGGAAGAGAACACAAGCGAAAACGGTAGATGAAGCACCAAATTAAAGTAGACCTTCGCCAAAAGTCCCACCCCTGCACTATGCGGTAGCGATTTCATAAGCCAAACATGCTCCCCCTCCAGTGAAACACTACAGGAGCTTGTCGACACATACGCTACAAAAAAGGACAGCACAGCAGGTGCGACTGGTTCAGTTAAGTCGGAAACCGCTGTCAATATAGCTAATGTTTCAGAACTCAAACTGAAAAACACCGCAGAACCGCAGAGCAGTACACCCATTATCAACCCTGTGAGCATGTTCGTAGCATAAATGGGTATGGACACCAGCATGTTCCATTCCTTTTTTAACAGAGCGCCAAATGCACCACCGGAGGATACTTTTATGTCGGTAGTTTTCACAGTGGTGGAGTGCGAGGTCAGCCTAGTGCGGATATTGATAAACTGCTTTGACACCAGCCACGAAAATGCCCCGAATATACCTAAAGACAACAGCACAAACATTGCAAAAGCGATTAAGTCACCACTTAAAAGGTTGTAGTAAAACAGTGCGGGTGGGTAAGATGAAAACAGGTCGTCACGCAGTGCCACGGCTATGTTTCCAAAAGCCGTACCTGTGGAGCTTCCCATAAAAAAGTTGATGTAAAAGGAAAAGCCTATAAGCACTAAAACCAGCAGTAGGTTTATGATGGTGCTCACCACCATTGGTTTGCTGAACAGACTGCCGATAAACGTTATAATAGTGCCGAGGAAGGACGCTACAACAATGGGGATAAGCGTAACGAAAGGGAAGGAGAGTAGCGCCAATAGTAGTGATAAAACGTCAGGGGAGGCGTTTATTATCCATACAACCACTGCAGGGCCTAATAGTATAACCTGAAACAGTAGGTTTGTTATGTAGAGGTACAGTATCTTTGCTGATATAATGGTA
This sequence comes from uncultured Oscillospiraceae bacterium, assembly GCA_964370205.1. Classification (GTDB taxonomy): domain Bacteria; phylum Bacillota; class Clostridia; order Oscillospirales; family Ruminococcaceae; genus DAMCAP01. The sequence continues at coordinate 19,038 of CAYJIK010000017.1, forward strand.
GAAAACTTTATAGGTAACGACACTAACAGGTCAAAGTCCTTAAACACAAACAGCACACTACCACTCATAAACACCGTGAAAAACAGCGTGCTCAGGCAGCTAAGTACCATCATCAAGAGCGGTAGTAGGTCTATGTCGCCAATCGCCATAAGGTCAGTCGCAACACTGGATGAGAACATTGTACTGATAAACAGAAAATATCCTATAAAAAACAAAAATGCAATTATAAAGCCGGCTGAAAACAGGGTTGATCCGGATTTTCGCCGACCGCCGCCTTTAAAAGAGTTTAATAGCGCCATAAACTCTTTCTTAATAAGTGACAAAAGCATAGAAATCTCCTTTCGTAATAAAACGTATTTGAACGTCTGATAAAAAGTTTTAAAGTCACTAATTAAGTTCTAAGAAAAGCTCTTCAAGGCTCTTGTCTTGTACTACATCCTTTGTTTTACCGCTCACAACCAGTGAACCGCTCTTTATTATGGAGATATTGTCACAGAGGTTCTCCGCAACTTCGAGGACATGGGTGGAGAACAGTATGCATCCGCCCCTGTCACATAGTTCACGCATAAGTTGTTTAAGCGTGTGCGCTGCCTTAGGGTCAAGCCCCACGAACGGTTCGTCCAAAACAAGCACTTTAGGTTCATGCACAAGCGATGCTATGATGACAAGCTTCTGCTTCATACCGTGTGAGTAGGAGCTTATCTGCTTACCAAGGTCGTCGTATATCTCGAACAGTTTGGCGTAATACTCTATTTTTTCTATGCGCTTGGTTTTGTCTGTGTTGTAGGCGTCGCATATGAAGTTTATGTAGTCGATACCTTTCATGTAGGTGTAGATGTCGGGGTTGTCGGGGATGTACGCCATAAGTTGTTTTGCTTTCAGCGGTTCGTCTTTTATAGAGTGGCCTGCGACAGTTATGCTTCCTTCTTCAAAGCTGAGCATACCCATGACCGCCTTTAGCGTTGTGGTTTTGCCTGCTCCGTTGTGGCCGATAAAACCGTGGATAGTACCGCTGTCCACCTGCATAGAGAGGTTTTGCACCGCCGTTTTGTCCTTGTAGCGTTTAGTAAGGTTTTGAATGGTTATCATAACGTATTACTCCTTTGTTGCTATTACTAACGCTATTTTCTCACATACGCTAATATGTGTCAATACGTAGTTTCGGGGTAATATGGTGTAAATAGCTAAAGACTAATGGTGAAAGGTGAAAGACTGTCTGTCCTTCACTCTTAACCATTAGCCAATATCAGCCACTACTTCTTGCTCTTGATTTTGTCAAGAGCACCTTTTTCAAGCCTGCTCACCTGTGCCTGCGATATCCCAACCTCGTTTGCTACTTCCATCTGTGTTTTACCTGTTATAAAGCGCAGGGACAGTATCTGCTTTTCTCGATTGGACAGCGAGCGGATGCTCTCCTTTAGCATTATCTCGTCAAGCCAGTCGGTGTCACGCTCTGGGTCACGTATCTGATCCATCACGTAAATGGTGTCGCCACCGTCAGAGTAGACAGGCTCGTGCAGTGAGATAGGCTCGACTATCGACTCCAGCGCCATGACTACCTCATGCTTAGGGAGTGACATTTCCATCGCTATTTCGTCCACATTCGGTGTGCGCTTGTGTGCGCCTTGCAGACGTTCACGCACCTGCATAGCTTGATATGCGGTGTCACGCAGTGAACGACTTACCCTCACCGAGTTGTTGTCACGCAGATACCTGCGTATTTCCCCGACAATCATAGGTACACCGTAGGTACTAAAACGCACGCCTTGGGTGTCGTCAAAGTTGTCAATCGCCTTCATAAGCCCGATACACCCAACTTGGAACAGGTCATCAGGGTTTTCGCCTCTGCTTGAAAACTTTTGTACAACGCTTAGCACCAGCCTGAGATTGCCCTGTACCAGTTCGTCACGAGCAGACTTGTCCCCCTCTTTTATCCTGGCTATAAGCGCCATTTTCTCTTTTTCTTTTAAAACGGGAAGTTTTGCGGTATTCACTCCGCATATTTCAACCTTGTTTACATACATAATACTGTACACCTTTCTATCCGCACAATGCTAACAGCATCAGCAAAAGCACGTGATAAACCGGGAGCATATTTGTAGTTTCTCTAACAGAATGAACTGTCCCCAACAGGACAACTCTGCCTGCCGACAAACCTTGCTTTAACAGTATTGTCCTAAAACCGCCTTAGAATACAGTGTAAAACAAACTCAAATTTTGGTAAATGTTATCAAATTAGCTGTTCTCGCCTTTTTGATAGTGTTAGTAGGTGAAATTAACGCTACCCGGGTGTTATACTTTTATGTCGTGGCATAGAATGTACAAAGGGGAAATATACATTAGTATTCAAACGTTTTAACGTCGAAGGGGGGCGTGTTCATGCATTGTCGTGCAAATGAACTGCGAAGCAAGGACGTAGTAAACATAAAGAACGGTACACGCATAGGGTATGTCAGCGACTTTGAGATAGATGTAATGTCCGCACGGGTGGTATCGCTCGTTATTTATGGGCCGTACAGGTTTTTTGGATTGTTTGGAAGAGGTAAGGACAAAATAATAAGATGGAGCGATATTAAGATAATAGGGGAGGATACCATACTGGTAAGCTGCGATTTTCCACAGGAAAGAGGTAGAGGACGCAACAGAAGGTGATAAAAAGCGGCAATTTATCTAGTTAGAAAAATTGTGTAACATATGCGGTTATTGTTGATTTGAAGCAGAGCTTGTGGTATGTTTATAGTTGTCCGAAAACAACTTTATTTTTTACTCTATCTTCAAACAGGAAAATTTCTGATAATACGGAACGACGCTTCACCTCCACTACTAAAGTTCGTGGATGGGAAGTAAAATAACAGAAGGGAAATACATTTTATGACAGCTCTTTTAATGCCGTCGCTGATGTTTATAGTGGGACTTGTTCTCATTGTAAAGGGCGGTGACTACTTTGTGACAGCCGCAAGTTGGATGTCCGAGAAAACAGGTATACCCAAGATGATAGTGGGGGCGACGGTCGTGTCCTTTGCAACGACACTGCCTGAACTCATAGTTTCGGTAACTGCGACGTATAAGGGGTTAAACGGTATCGCCATCGGTAACGCAATAGGCTCTGTTACATGTAATACAGGGCTTATCTTGGGCGTTTCGTTTTTACTACTGCCTGTACAGGTAAAGCTATCCACGTTTTTAGACAAGGGCATACTAATGATAGTATCCACGCTATGTCTTATGTTCTTTTCGCTTGACGGTAAACTGGTGACCACCGAAACGTATGTACTGTTCGGATTATTGGCGCTATTCTTTTACTTCAATGTCTCAGGGGCGATATCGTCGGGTAAAGAGAACAAAGAAGGTGGTACTAGGGTAAAGACTGCTACATCATCGTCCGAGGTCTTGCTTAATCTAGCGATGTTTGTGGGTGGTTCTGTTGGTATAATCATCGGCGCACAGCTATTGGTGGACAACGGAGAGACTATCGCTCGATTCTTTAACGTGCCTGACAGCGTTATCGGCTTAACTATAGTAGCTCTCGGCACTTCACTGCCTGAACTTGTCACCACTCTGACCGCTATTGCTAAGAAGGAATCGTCACTGTCGGTAGGTAACATCATAGGCGCAAACACCATCGACATGACGCTGATACTGTCCACATGTTCGCTGGTGTCGGCTGATGGGTTGACAATAGAGCCTGCGACCTATATGCTTGATATACCTGTGTCGCTGTCGCTTATGTGTATCGCTATTATACCGACCATCTTTACTAAGAAATTTTCACGCTGGCAGGGTGTTTTGATGCTCTTAGTGTTTGGGGCGTATATTTGGTATGTTACCATGGGGTAAGTGGGGGTTGACCTCGCTTGGTATAGTTGTGGTTCGAAGGATAAAAATAGGTAAAGTTTGAAAATGAGATTTTGTGGCTCGCAGTTACAACTGCAATTACAACCGCAGTTACAACCGTGGTTACAACCGTGGTTACAACCGCGGCTACAACCACGGTTTTGTGCTCTTTGGCACGGCCTTAAAACTTACAGAGAGAAACGGTCATAAGTATGAAAACATCTAACTTTAACCGCCGTATTCATATGGACTTTCACACGCCTGACTTAGGGGTGGGGAGAGTGGCGGAGGACTTTTGTGCTAAAACGTATGTGGAGACTCTTGTGAAAGCAGGGGTGAACTCGCTTGTGTCCTTTGTGAAATGCCATCACGGCTACCACTATAGTAGGACAGATATAGGACTATCTCATCCATCTTTACCGCCCGAACTTGACCTGTTTGGGGAAATTTTGGACGAGTGCCGCCAAAGCAACATTGGTGTGATGGCGTACTACTCGGTGGGGTGGCTTTCTACTGTTCAGAAGAACAGACCCGACTGGATGGAGCGTGATATTGACGGTGACATGCAGGGGACAGTGGGGCAAAAGGTGACAGGCCCATGGGCGAATATCTGCCTAAATTCACCGTATGTGACCGACACTGTCCTACCCGAACTTGCGGAGCTTGTGTCAAACTACGATATTGACGCACTTTGGCTTGATATTATTGAGTGCCAGCCTTGCTACTGTCAGCATTGTAAGGCGAAGTATTTTGAACTTTACGGTGAGGAATTACCGAAAGATAGGGAAAAGCTTGCGGAGTTTGTCCTAAGGACAAAGCGTGAATTTCTATCGGCTTGCCGTGAAACTGTACAAGCTGTAGTCCCAAATCTACCCATGACCTACAACACAGCGGGTCGAGATGAAACGCTCTCTGTGTATGCCGACTTTTTGAGCATAGAAACACATCCCGGCTCACCTACAGATAAGGAGGCGTGGGAGAAGTCACTACTCACCTACAAGTACCTTCAGTGCTTTGAAAAACCGTGGGAGTCGTCCACCAGTCGTTTTATACACGGCTGGGGCGGTTGGGACGACCAAACGCCTGAAAATATGACAGTGGTGGCTTCACGTATCACAGCACACGGCGGTATGGTAAACATGGGTGATCAGGCGTATCCACAGGGGACACTAGACGGGGAGCTGTACAGCAGGATAGGGGACGTGTTTAGCTACATAAAAGAGCGTGAACTGCCCACACATTGTTACAAAAGATATCCGCTTGTTGCTGTAATCACAGGGGAGTTTGACATCTACGCCACCGCTAATCATGGTTATCTGGGCGCAGTGAAAGCACTTTCGCAAAACGGTATACCGTTCGATATTGTGAGACAGAGCGCATTAGATAAGTTAACTGCGTATAGATTTGCGGTTGTGCCTGAGATAGGGAGAATATCTGACGATGCAGTGACGGCTCTTAGGGCGTTTGTTTCCGGGGGCGGTAAACTACTGATCACAGGCAGATACGTGAATGAAGAGCGCCTGTTTGACCTGCTAGGTGTTACGGCGGTGCAGGATAGCGACTACTCGGTAGGGTATGTTACACTTTCAGACGAAGTTGGACAGGGCCTGAGAAGGTCACCGCTACTGGTGCCATCAGCGGTGCATACAGTCATGATGTCAGATGATATAATAGGATTGTCTGACGCTTATAACCCTCTTATTGAGCCAACCCCGAATGACTTTATGATATTCAGAGATCGTAGGCTTTCACCGCCCGATAGTGAAAAGGTGGGCACTGCGATAACGCTGAACAGTTACGGTGACGGCAAAGTGGTGTACTGCGCTTTTGATATGTTTAGCGCTATAAACGCTGAAGGGCAGTGGTACTTTAAGCGGTTGTTTGGGAATATCGCTGAGATGTTGTACCGTGATATGGAAATCAGGGTGATTTGCCCTTCGACAGTCGAGGTGAATGTGACGCAGTCGGAGGAAGATGTATTTATACACCTCGTGCAATACACACTGCAAAACGGCGAAAACCATGTTGAATATATTACGCCTGCTTTTGATGTCGTTATCGAGATGGCTTCTGATATAGTTGACATTACAGGTGGGGCGGTTTTACTGCCGAGCAACACGGTGCTACCGTTAGAGGTAGTGGGGGATAGGGTGAAGATTTCGGTGGGTGAGGTCTCGCTCTATAGCATTGTTAAGATAGCTAAAAGTAAGAGGTAATAGTGGAGGGTCTGTGACGAAATAGACTTAATTTCGTTAATTTGACGAAACCTTGTAGGGGCGGTCTATGTGACCGCCCGAAACCGTGGTTTTTACCATTAGTTTCGGGCGAACACACAGGTTCGCCCCTACAAGTTTTGTGCATTATTACAATTACGTCACAGCCTCTTTCTTTTGGGTGTGATGATTGAAATGTTGACCGTCACAACTTCTTCAAACTAAATTAACGACATTTATAACATTTATTTTCATTTCAGTGTTGTAATAATGTGCAAATAGTAGTATAATGACGTTAGAAAATGCTAACACGCTTTGAGTGTGTTGACATGTTCTAAGGACAGGTCATAACAAAACATCTTAGAAGAGTCGAAAGGAGCAATTTACATGAACATCTATGAAATGAGCGTCCCGAACACCGACGGCACACAGCTAAAACTATCCGAGCTTGAGGGAAAGGTGATGCTTATAGTCAACACCGCTACCAAGTGTGGGTTTACACCGCAGTACGAGGATCTAAAGAACCTACATGAAGCGTACTCCGCTAAAGGTCTGGAAATTTTGGACTTCCCCTGCAACCAGTTTGGAGCACAAGCGCCGGGGTCGGACGAGGAGATACACGAATTTTGCACGCTAAACTTCGGCACACCGTACAAGCAGTTCTCCAAAGTCGACGTAAACGGTGACACTGCCCTGCCACTGTTCAAGCATCTCAAAGAGCAAAAAGGCTTCGGAGGCTTCAACAACCCCGAACACAAACTTAACGATAGACTTCACCAAATGTTCAGCGAAAAAGATCCCGACTACGATAAAAAGCCTGATATCAAATGGAACTTTACAAAGTTCCTGGTGGATAGAGAGGGTACAGTTGTGGCTCGCTTCGAACCTGTGGCTTCTATGAAAGAAGTAGAGGAAGCGATTGCTAAACTGTTGTAAAGTAAAGCAAAGTTAATAAGATAAAAAACCCCTCTGTCAGGCGAACTGTCAGAGGGGCTTTATTATGTGTGGCTGATTAATTACGCTTTTAGCTGTAAAATTGACAAATCTCCACTAAGCTTTAAACTATAAAACCGTGCTTTATAGTTTTTCCTGAGCATCTATAGGTTTAAGAAGAAACGCAGTGAACTCCTCAATTGGTAGAGGCTTCGAAAATACGTAACCCTGTATATAATCAGCGCCGATATCAACTAAAAAGTCCAAGAGGTTTTGATCTTCGACCCCTTCCATTACCACTTTCATTCGAGTGGATTTTACAGCTCGTAAAAAGGTCTTCAAGAACTCTTTTCGTAATTCATCAGCTGTGAAGTTAAGAATCAGACTGCGGTCAAACTTAATTGTCCTGATAGGCATATCAAAAAACATGCTAAGGCTTGAATATTCAACGCCGAAATCATCTAGTTCGAAGTCAAAGCCGTTTTTTACAAGCTCTCCAATTATTGCCTTTGTTGTATTGAAGTCAGATGACAGCGTTCGTTCGGTTAGCTCAATTTTTATCATGTCATGCGAGAGGTTGTGCTTTTTCATTATCGCATTTAGTTCTACAACGGTGTTGCGTGTGAGAAACTGAGCGTATGGGAAGTTTACCGAAATTGACTTTAACGGCAGCTTGTCGCCGTACTTATCCAGCAACTGCCTAAAATCAGAACAAACCATTTCCATCATAAGTAGTGTAATTTTTATTACTTGACCGGTTTCTTCGGCAATCGGGATAAACTCCCCGGGGCTTAAAGGATTTTTGCCATTGTTTTTCAACCTAATAAGCGCCTCTGCCATAGAGAACTCACCTGTTTCCACATCGAAGATAGGTTGGTAAAAGGGGACAAAACCATTGTGGTCAATTGCATCATTTATGCGTTCAATAATATCGTATCTGCGCTTTAACTGCTCAGTGATTTTTACGTCATAAAAATACGACTCGGTACCTTGGTTACGCTTGAGAGTGGCGACGGAATAGTCCATCGCTGAAATTATCTCTTTGGTATTGTGTCCGAAGTCGGGGTAATCAACCCTTGCTAGCAACGTGTCCATCTTAATAGGTTTATCTTTGACGTTGAGCGGCTCTGTCAACATGTCTTTGTAAGCCAGCATTTGTTCAGGGTCAGCGTCAAACAATACCGCAAATTCATCCCCCGTATATCGAAACAGCGACTTTTGAGGAAACATTCTCTGCAGTCTAAAGGAAAAGCTCTCTAAAAGGGCATCTCCAAATTCCAGACCTAAACGTTCATTAATTCCTCTCAAATTTCGCAAGCTTATAACATACAGCGAAAACGACTGTTTGTATTTACACATATTGTTAAGCCTGTTTGTTAATGCCTGTCGATTATAAAGCTCGGTAAGCTCATCGGTAGATTTCGAAATGTTTTGTATATAAAGCTGTATAACCAATATGCCGAGTAGGCTTGCAAGGCCGGACATCTGTAAAGTCGGAATCACCAGTTGCGTGCAAAAAGCGATTGCCGTCACGACAAGGTTTAAAGCGATTATATAAAGGCTCTTCCTTCGGTGCGAGTTCCTATTTACAACAATAAACAAGATGATAAGTAGGAAATAAATAACCACCACCGGATAGGTGATCCGGTACCAAAGCCCCGGTATTATCCCCTCAGTTTCTGAATAGCTGAAAATAATGCCGTTAAACAGGTTGCTGAATATCACTAACAGATAGACCAAAAAGGGGAATATACCCCAAAAATGCTGTTTAAACAAGTTGATGCTCACTGTTTTAGTGTACACTAGAGAAACTGCGTAATACAATGCAGCTATTGCTGCGGTAGGCATGAAAATGTAGAACATATACCTAAAGAATACAACGAATTGTATCGGTACAAATTCCACATATTCCTGGCTGTATACCGCCAAAATTGTAAACATTGAAGAGAAAAAAGCGGTGTAATACAGCCACCTAAAAATTCTGTGCCTTGTAGTGATAAATGAGCTATCCAGTAAAAGCCCTATAATGGAGACACTGATTATTAAGAAAGCCGCTACTTCTGCAGCTAAATTGTATGTCATTATAAACCCCTAACTGTAACTAATTTTAAGACTCTATTTCTAAACCGGTCTAATGTGATTTTTTATCATACCAAGTTGAGTTTCGGGGGAGTTTTACTGGTTTGGATTTACTCTCGCATCCCTTCGAGTGCTCTTGCTTGCAACTTTGTTGTCATACATCTTTTTGTCCACCAGCTCAAAGAAGCTCTTATACTCGCGTTGTGTACTGCCAACAAACTTGTCGAACCCTATCGCTAACGAAAACTTATAAACGGCGTTTTGGTTACATTTGTTTATTTGAGCTGTGATTTCTAAAATCATCTCCTCGATTGTTTCTTTATTACATCCCGTTAACAGCGATACAAATTCATCACCGCCTATACGGAAGGTTTTACCGTACTGACCAAAACTTGCATTCAAGGCATAGTAAGAGTTCCTAAGAGCGTTATCTCCCTCAACATGCCCTAAGTTGTCGTTAATCAGTTTTAGGTTGTTCATATCCGTTACAATACACCATACCTCTTTCACAGTGGTTTCATCACTGAATAAATCATTGATGGTTTCGTGGTACGCTTTTGCATTGTAACCGCCTGTTAAAGCATCATTAAATATATATTCAAGGAGCATAGACTTCATTTTGTCAGTAACAGTTGCAATTTTTCCGACTTCATCAGCTGTAAACAGCTCAGCAGGTATCTCAATTTTCATATTGCCTGTTTCGGCAATCCACGACATAGCTTTCTCAAGCTTTATTAAACTTGTACTTATGCTATCAGAGTAGAACTTCACAAAAAACAAAACGCCTAAAATAATTGCAACAATGATTATAATGCCGGAAACTAAAATGGTTATAACAAGACCATTGTTTGTGGAAAGAGCTTCAATCATGATGCTCTCCTCTTGGGCTGAGTATTGGTCTATACTCCCGAAAAACTCGTTGGCTATAGGGGTAACAACCTGCAAAGCATAAAGGGCATCGTCATAATCGCCCTCGTTTATCCAGATATCCGCCGACAAAATCATACTGTCCTTATAAACGTTTTTCTCAGCGATAATACGTGTAAACTCAGTTAACTGATCTCCGGATAGATGCTTTGCGTACTCGTCCATTTTAAAATCGAGACTATCAAACGCTTCGATGTAATCGTCATAATAATCTCTTTTGACATCATCGTCCACCGCAAACAAAATATCTCTACCTAAGACACGGCAAACATACATGTTTCGTATGATTTCACTGAGGTCCTCTTTGTACTGTACATTCTCGTTAATGATTTTCTGCGATGAATGGTTAACAATCCATATTGCAAAAAACGAAAAAGCACTGATAATGACAACATTGATTATCACAAACCATTGCAGCGGCAAGAGCTTCTTTTTTACGGGTGCGTTATTAATCCAACTTATAAACTTTTTCATACATTTCCTTCACATCGTTAATTATTGTTCAATGGTTACATGAAAAATTGCAAAATGATAAACGCAAATTACCAACACAGCAAAAATACTAATTTTTCTAATTACATTATAATTTTTATTCATTGTTTTGTCAATAATTTCATGCTGTTTTATTGAAATAAATTGGCAAATCGTAAAGGAACAAGCCTTTCGGAAACACCCTGCTGAATGAAAAACGTTCAGCCCCTTAAGAAACGACTACCGTTTCACCCTGCACTAAAAGCACATTTGACGACCATAACTATAGTTTGCTTAAGTTTTGCTGTAATAAACTAAAGAGAACCAAAGCTTTTCGCTAAGGTTCTCTTTACTTACGGCATTCGGTTTTGATTTTAGGAAATCTCTCCGGGTCAAGTGAGGAAAACGCTGTATAAAATCAGAAATGAATATTTGCGTACCTGGCTGATTTTCCAATAAAGCTTACTTATGGATTCGGTATCAAATCAACTCCGATTTCATCAACCGGGATATTTTTAGTACCGTCTGTCCCCACTTTATAGGCGGCGGCTATCTGACCTGTGCCGGTGTCTAAGTGGAATACAAAATTGCTGGACTTAGCTACAGAAGACTGCGCAGCGTCCATAATGCCATAGT
>CAYJIK010000017.1:30230-34640 GCA_964370205.1 uncultured Oscillospiraceae bacterium
CTCGTGGAGTGATAAACTCGACAATCTGCTCTGCGCTACCTTGCATATGTCTATGCTGTTTCGCCTTTTCGACATTACCGATCTTCTCGTGCAACTCGGCAAGTTTGCCTTCGGAATTTGCATAAACCTTGTAATATTTCGGCGTTTGCATTCTGTTACCCAGTCCCTGTGCAACATAGCTCCTCGCCTCCATGACTGAAATGGCTTTTTCGTAAAGTCCACCAATTTCCGCTATAAGTGAAGCATGGCGAAAAACATCAAGGATTGTGTCATACTCAGCTAAGTTTTTCGTAACCTCCAAAATCTCAAGATGTATGTTTGCAACGCTTTCATACGCCTCTACAGCGCTTTTAATATCCCCCTCGTTATGATAGGTGTCGGAAAGCACCTCATACTTGTATGCTACCGACCTAAGCGCTTCTTCTGTCTTTTGGTCGGAGGCCCATACACGGAGTATTTCGGCGCTCTTTCTTAAATAAGCGAGTGCTCTGGGCAAATCGGCTGAATAGTACATCTTCGCTGTGTTTTCATAGATCACTGACATTGTCTGAAAAAACTCCATGTTTTCGGACAGTGTTTTGCTTTCTTCAAACATCTTTATTGACTTCACATAGTAGTCGACACCCTCAGGGTCCTTTGCTAAAATCATTTCTCTACCGAGTATAGAATACCATCGTACAAGCTCCTTCAAAGCGAGGTCGGAAGGGTCGGTTTCGTTGACTTTTTCGCATACCGCTATGACAATTTTACTGCATTCGATAGCTTTTTCACTGTTATGAGGTTTTTCATATAGCGTGAACATCTTCTTAGCCGCAAACATCACATTTATATCAAAGTTAATCGAGTAAACCCTTTGTTTTATGTGTTCGTTGTAATCTCTCATTTCCCCAAACAGAGCGTCCGCAGTTTCTTGATTTTTTTCCTCAACAAAGTAGTTGATTAACTCCCTATACGCTTCGAGTAATAGCAGAATATGCTTCTCGTCACCGTATCGTTTTTCCAGTGCGTTGCAGAGCTTGGAAAGGTCGGCAAGACAGCTTATAGCAGATTCTTTATCGTCAAGTTGCGAGTAAAGGCTTGCGAGTTCCTTGTAAATGTCGGTGAACTCCGTGTAGTCCTGTATCTCGCCGCCGGATTCTTCAATATCCTCATACACCATTAACTTGCTAAGCAGTGCATCCCTAAATACTTCCGCAGTAGCTTGTGACCTCATATTTTCAAACAACTGCTGAGCGACTACTATTGCTTTACCTGAATATTCATACGCCTTTTGCAGTTCATTGAGATAAAAACAAAAATCACTGTACACTATCGTTTTCAAACAGTAAGCGTAATAATCGTTAGCGTCACCGTTTTGCTTCATCAACAGTTCTGCGTTAGCCATTGCGTTATAATAATAATCTGCCGCCCTATTGGCATAACCTGCAAGGTCTTCGTTGTACTCTTCCGCTTCGTCATTTTCCTCGTCGATGGTACGGCAAATATCACCGAGCAAGCTGAAGTTATGGATAAGGTCTATTATGCTGTCATAAGTGCGCATTGCTTGTGTAATTTTAATCAGCAGCTCAGAAGCTTCTAAAGCATGGCTCTCCGCAGTGAATAACTCTCCAAGCTTAAAATGAGCTTTAGCCTCTCTGTCATGACTGACCGCTACAAGCCTTTCGCTATAACCGGTTCTAAACTCGAGTTTTCTTGTCGTGTCCCTACAAGCGGAGGAGTATTCGATAACCTTTTCGTAACTCTCTTCTTCCAAATAATAAGCAGACAATTTATCGTAACACTCCATCAGTGACGCTACAGACTTATAATAAATAATCTTCTCTCTTTCTTTAAACTTTTCGGACAGCGTTTGCATCAAAAGATTTATCGCCAAGTCTTTTTCGTAAAGGTCCAACGCTCTCTCCGAGTTGCCTGAACGTTCGTTTACCTCTCCCTGTTTCCAAACCGCTATTGACAGCGCACGATAGGCGAAATAGTCCTTTCGATTTTCCACAAGCCGTTCGGCTATTTCCGCAATGCTGTCCGCAATGGTTAATAGATCTTTCCAGCTACCGTGTTTTTCTGTGTACAGCTTCATAAAATTATGGACGAAAAATTCAACAAAGTTAGTGCCTGTCTTATCAGGTATACCGAGCCTTACTAAATCTTCCACCCACTTTATATCGTTTTCGGCAATACTGCAAAGGGCACGTGACAAGGTATCCATCTCGCTTTTTTCGTACTTATTATACGTAATAATCTGTTCGCTTTCTTCTGTTTCACCGCTGTCATCGCCGCACATGTCAGCAACATACAAAAAAGCGGCATTTTTATCGTCAGCTTTATAAGCGTGGTAGATAAGCTCATCCACCTTTACTCTGTCTAAGTCGCTTAATGACGTAAGATGTTCTAGGATAAAGGCGTTATATTCGTTAATAGTCTTTCTGAAATCAGGAGCTATACGCTCTTTCTCGGATTTTGGAACGATAAATCCACCTGCAAAGTATACGTTTTGGCCTATTATCCCTTCACGTATCGATTTGTGTGCAAAATCAATTCGCCCATCATCACGACGTATAAAGTACGGTGACAGATATTTTGTGAATAGCGAAAAGTCAAGAGCGTTCCACTCGACACCTATTTTGCCAAGCAACTGTTCAAGGTCGCTTTCACGCAACCCTCGTCTTGACACAGCGATAAAAGTGCTCGCCCTGTCGCAAAGGGCAAAATTGATCCGCCTTGCCGCTTCACGAAACAGCTCAGCACCCATGGCCGAAGTTTGGTCGGGGGTGTTATTGACAACGTAAAGCATATACTGATGTATACCTGTAATGCCCGGTGGGAAGTCAGTCATTTTATCGAAGTCACTGCTGTTTAGCATTATAAGACGCTGTAGCATAAGGCTCAGATAGAGGGGGTTGTTGCTGCTCTCGGCGGTCACGATGGCGTCGATAATCTCGGGGGAGAGCTCTTTTCTGATGTCGGCAAGAATGCCTTTAATAACCTCCGGCTTTTCTGACGGTGTGAGGCGTCTTAGCGTAGACACTTTCGTCTCGCCTACCAGTGGGTGTACAGGAGGCAAAACGAAATCCTCCGTGCACGAAGCTATAAAAGTGATGTTTTCCGGTACTGAATTCGGCAGGAAACCAAAACTTTCGAGCATCTCGTCAAGATAGAGCTGATCAAGCGCATCTAGCATAATATAGAGAGGTTTTTTTGTAGCTTGAGCGTATTGTTGCATCAAAGCCTCGGTGTATTCGGTGAGTTTGTCCGCTGAAAGACTGTTCGCTGTGTCTGTTTCGCTGTCGTTACGGTTTGTTAACTCCTCCAAACGGTAGACGATCTGGCGCTGAATATCCTCGATTCGCCCGGAACGTCGACTGTTGCCGCACGCCACAAAGAAGACTTCCGCTTCCTCTGCGAGAACACGGCTGATTTTCGACATCATCGTGCTTTTACCGCTACCTACCTCGCCCTGCATAATAAAAAGCCGATGTTCACTGTCTTTTATATCAGAAATGAAATTATTTAGCACACCAAAACGTGCAGAAAATTGTTCCGACTTTTGCTCGATATAGATTTGTGCAGCTACACGCTCTTTTTCTTGCCACGTCAGGTTTTTACTCTTTTCAAACTCCTCATAAAAGAGCTCTTTAACGTCCTCAACTATCCTGTCGGTGAAATCAGAGGGCAAAACTAAGCCGTTATCGCTCCAGTCGCAGCGATAGCTCGAAACCTTTGCACCGCTCGCCAATATTTTCTCTTTTAAGAGCGCAAGCTTGTTTTGGAGGCGAGGGTCGTCGTCAATATAAGTCCCTCTTTGATCACTTTCAAGAGGCAGATTGAGCGGTTCGCGAAAATAGAAGAGGCAACGTTCTAACATCCCTTTCTTAGAGAAAGCTCCGTATTCTATCTCAAGCTCGGTGACGCTCTTATCAAGATCCTCCGTCACATACCCTTTCTCAGTCGCCGCATACTCCATCAAATCCCCGGGTGGTATCCAACCGTACCGCTGACCTATCAAAATTATCATGTACGGCCGTGTTACATCAATCTCACGAAGGCAAACGGACAGAACTTTTTTGTTCGCCTCATCCTCTGACACGTTTTCGTTGTTAATACCCCAGCGCAAATCAACAAACCGCACACTTTGTCCAAAGTCTTTCGCAAACTCATTGAGCTCGGGTATAGCTTTGAGCATAAGCGCATCACGCTCCGCATGCATATCTCTAAAGGTACTCGAAACAAAAATTGACTTCATAAACAACCCTCCATAAATTATGATGCTAACTATAAAAACGTGCTACCAAACAGAAAAAGCAGAACAGGTCAACCTATTCGGCATCTGCTCATTCCTATGTAATTGAGTTATCCCAGCCCAAATCCAAGTGCGACAAAATTCCACTTAATATACAGCAATTATACACCTGC
>CAYJIK010000018.1:0-13867 GCA_964370205.1 uncultured Oscillospiraceae bacterium
TTCTTTTCTGCACCTTGTGCAGACGGCCATTCCCCCAACCTTCCTGTTTTCGCTACCGGACGGCGAGCAATACAACATAAAAATTCTACCACCCCCTGTATCACTTTAAACCACCGCATTTAGCCACTCTCAAAATTGCGGCAGGTTGCTTTCCACTGCCTCGTTTGTTATAATTGCTAACTAATAGAAACAAAGCATATCATAATAGTCGGAGGGAACAATGCGAGATTTTTTTATGGTAACCGGACGTATCGGATTTTCTAAGTGGAGAAATACTGATTTTACCCTTGCAAAAAAGCTGTGGGGCGATAAAGCAGTCACAGAGTTCATCAGCGCTTCAGGCACATTTACAGATGACGAAATTGCCGTGCGGCTAAAAACGGAAATACAAAACGACGAGCTGTACGGCGTGCAATATTGGTGTATCTTTGAACTGTCTACCGAAACGCTTGTTGGCTGTTGCGGCCTGCGGCCGTATGATATTCAAAATTCCGTCTATGAAATCGGTGTGCATTTATGCAAAGACTATTGGGGTAAAGGTTATGCAAGCGAAGCTATGCTAAAAGTTATTGACTATGCTTTTAGAGAGATGACTGTCAGAAAGTTATTTGCGGGACACAATCCCCAAAACATCGCTTCACAAAATATGCTATCAAAGCTAGGTTTCACATACATCGGCACAAAATTCTATGAACCAACGGGTCTCTACCACCCCTCCTATGAATTGCAGAACCCACACCTCTAAATTCACTCCCCCACAACTAGTCTACAACCTTTTCACACTATTAAATTGACTTTTAAGTTTTTAATGTTGTATAATAATTACAAAGAAAATCTGTATAACACCCCACGTCAAGTCAAAAACAATAAACATTGGGAGGTAACAATGAAGAAGAACGAGATTATCCAAAGTTTGTATCAGAGAAAATCGGTGAGAGCATTCGAGGAAAAAGCCGTACCACAGGAAATCAAGGACGAACTACTGGAGGTCACTCTACAAGCACCAACAGCCGGTAACCAGATAATGTACAGCATTATAGACGTAACGGACGAAGCGCTCAAGAAAGAACTTGCGGCATCTTGCGATAATCAACCCTTTATTGCTACTGCACCACTGGTGTTTGTGTTTACGGCAGACCATACGCGTTGGGTTAGAAGCTTTGAACTGGCAGACGCAAACCCCAGAAAGCTCGGTGTGGGCGACCTGCTACTGGCGGTTACAGACACTGCGATTGCGGCGCAGAATATGGTGGTTGCGGCGGAGAGTTTTGGGCTCGGCAGCTGTTACATAGGAGATATTTTAGAGCACTGCGAAAAGCACAGAGAACTGTTAAACCTCCCCCCTCATGCTGTGCCGGTGTGTATGCTTGTGTTAGGCTACCCCACAAAACAGCAGATCGAGAGGAAAAAACCCGAGAGATTTGACAAGAAGTTCATTGTCGGGGAGAACAGCTACCCACATCTGTCCGACGAAGAAGTTATAGAGTGCTACACAGAGGTAAAGTCCAGAGGCGGCATTACTCCACAGCCTTTTGATGAGTTTATGAAGGCTTTCTGCACCAGAAAGTTTAACAGCGATTTTAGCAAGGAAATGACGAGGTCTGTGGAGAAGTATCTTGAAGACTTTGGCATGAAAGGCGATAAAGTTTAGAGTGAACTTTCTTCCGCAAAGCGGATTTATAAAGACTGGGGAGGAGCGAACATGAAAATACTCAACACCGAACGACTGTTGTTACGACCATTCACAAATGAGGATTTAGACGCCTATTACGACGTTTTATCAAAAAACGAAGTTAGCAAGTGGCTTGGCACAGGGAAAAGAATCGATCGTGACGGTGCGAAGCGAGGGGTGGATAGACACATTGCTTCTATGGACACCGAGCTTCCGGTTTGGGCTGTGGTTGTTGCGGAGAGCGACAGGCTCATAGGTCACTGCGGTATTCAAAAGCTAGGAGAAGGCGTGGAGCTGTTCTACGCACTCCATCCCGACGCTTGGGGAAAGGGTTATGCAACAGAGGCGAGCAAGGCGGTGATTTCCTTTGCAAAGGCAAACACAGACCTGTCAAAGCTAACCGCCTTGGTCTATCCTCAAAATGAGAAGTCCATCAATGTCCTTAACAAGCTGGGGTTTCGCTTTGTAGAAAAGCAGGTGCATTTTGGCATTGAATTGCCGTACTATGAGTTACCCCTTTAACTTTAGCTTTAGAGGTACTCCATTGCCCTTTTAGGGCAGAAAGTTTAAAACAAAAGAAAGGTAACGTATTCACGGGACAGGGAATCCTTAAGTTTTGTGGACGTTAATACAGGTTACAATTATGAAGCAATTCCTGACAATTTTATTGATATCGGTAATAATATATCTTATGCTCGCCGGGGTTTATTATTACTTTACCGATGGGGACTCTTTGTGGGCGTTTATTGTTTATTATTTGAGTACTGTTTTTTAGAGGTGGCTCTAATAGTTTGATAGCTGATTTCCACAAAATAAAAGAGGTTAAAAGCAGGGCTTCACCCTGCTTTTAACCTCTTTGTTACGTCAAAATACTACGTGTTTTCTACCAGATTGTTCGCCCACTTGCCGCTCTTTAGGAATGCTCCACCTATCGCCGCTTTAACAAAGTTTGATGCCTCCGCTAGGAAGTATATCATTACTATGTCCATATTTGTGTAACGCACCAGGAAAAATGCAGTCGGTAGCTTGATAAACCATATGATGCCTGCATCGAAAATAAATGTCAGCCATGTTTTACCGCCAGAGCGCATTGTGAAGTATGCGGAGTTGTTGAAGGCGTTCACAGGAATTATGACCGAGTATGCGATAAGTACACTACTCGCCATCGCTTTTACAGAGTCTTCGACGTTGTAGATATGCGGTATATAGGGAGAGAGGACGATAATCACAAGTGCTATGCCTATATAGAGCGCTACGTTAAAGAAGATGAGCTTCCGAACAGTGTCCTTGGCTTTTTCTATATTACCTGCGCCGAGCTCCTGCCCGACCATTATTGAAACAGCCTGCCCCAGCGAGTACAGCACCACCATAAACATGCTCGCCACTGTGCTTGAGATGTTTATCGCCGCCATTATCGTGATACCCCTGACCGAGTAGCTTTGCGACACCATCGCAATCCCGATAGCCCAGAGCAGTTCGTTTGCGAATAGTGGTGCGGCAGTGACGGAAATGCGCTTTATAAGTGTCAGCGGTATTGTCAGTTTTGAATATACTCCAACCATAAAATGAAATCTTAACTTCTTCGTGTGGGTGACGTACATTATGTAGAACATCTCGACAAAGCGTGAGATTGTAGTAGCGATAGCCGCACCTTTAACGCCCAGTTCGGGGAAGCCGAAATGTCCGAAGATGAGTAGATAGTTAAGGGTGAGGTTTACGAGTATCGCTATAGTACCTGCCACCATGGGGGTCATGGTTTCCCCTGCTTCACGCAGTGAGGTGGAGTAGCTCTGCGAGAGCATAAACGGTATAAAGGCTATGATGCTAACGGCGAGGTAGTCTTTCGCCCCTGCCATTGTCAGTGCAAGGTCGCCTACGCCGTCAGCGCTTTCGCTGAGGTAGAGCGAGATGAGGTTTTCGCCGTACAGCAAAAACACAACAGTAGAAATCGCACACACGACTATACCGAGGTACAGCTTAAAGCGCACAGCGTGGCGGTACCCCTCGTAATCCTCTTTGCCGTAAAACTGCGCCCCATAAATTGAAGCCCCTGACACTGCGCCGAATATCAATATATTAAACACAAAAATAAGCTGGTTCACGATAGCCACCGATGAGATAGCTTCTGTCCCCAGTGTTCCCACCATTACGTTATCAAGCAGGTTGACCAGTGTTGTAATGCTCTGCTGAATTATCATGGGGATTATCAGCGTGAGCACCGATTTGTAGAATGCTCTGTCGCCTATATATTTTTTCATAAAACACGTCGCTTTCTGCTTTATTTGTGGTTTCGGAGTGAACACATCCAGTGTCATTATACGGCTGAATATCTTTAAAGTCAACACAAACAGGTAGGTAGTTGTGGTGAATTTGTGATATAATGTGCTGACTATGATGTGCAGAGCTGTCCTATTTGGGACTTTTGATATAGGAAAAATAAATGTAGGGGGAACGTCCGGCAACCCGAAGATATGTTTCGGGCTATCGGGGACGTTCCCCCTATGCTTTTGGTTATTCGCCTACTATGACGTTAGGCGGACATGGTATGTCCCATTCTCGGGTTTACCCTTGTGTTTTCCTTACCCTATGTACTACTTTTCCTCTTCGTTTGCCTGTGCTAGTCTTTCGCAGGAAGTTAGAGGGGAGTTTGGGTTGGAGTGGTGGTTTGCGCGACATTCGTCACACTTGCCGTGTCTGGGACATGCTAGATTCTTACAAACGCATTCTTTGTTCATGGTGGTACCATCCCTTTCAAATTTGATTTATATCATTATAGCATGGTTTTGGAGTAAAGACAATGGGAATGTTACACGTGGCGGTTGTTGCTCGGGACTTTAGGTGGTGGAAACAGGAAGGTAGGGGGCGAAGCCCCGCCCGTGCGTAGCACGGGCAAACGAAAACAAACTCGGGCCGTTTGCCCGAGTTTGTTTTCGTTTATTGAGCCGCAGCTCAATGGGGCTTCGCCCCCTACCTTCCTGTTTACGCTACCGTCCTCTGTGGGATACGGGGAAGCGTGGGTAGCGTGCCTACACCTTCCCCTCAACCGCAAAAAAGGGTGCTGTCAAGCCACCACACTTAAAAAGCCCCAACGTTTAAAATGGTTTTTGACAAGACAAAGGACGAACCTTCAGGTTCGTCCTTAATTATTAAACATACTTATAGTTATAACAAAAAAATTACTAAAATCCTACTTCTCCGCAAGCTCTACAAGTTCGTCAAGCAGCTTCGGTAGCATCTCTCCCATGTTTTCCTCGCTAAACTGACAGGTGCCCACCTTGTGGTGACCGCCACCGCCGTACTTCAGCATAAGAGAGCCGACATTTACGTTTGAGTCACGCTTTACAACGCTGTAACCCACTGCGGCGGAACAGCCCTGTCCCCCACGTCCCGATACTATCCAAGCGGATATATTCTGCTCGGGATACAGTGAGTAAATCAAAAAGCGGTTGCCTGTGTATATTGTTTCCTTCCCTCTCAAGTCGGTTACAATAACATTCCCTCTCACAGTAGTATGCTCTGCGACCATCTCTTTAAACTTCTCGGTCTGCAAATCATACATCGCTACTCTCTCCCTAACATCGGGGAAAGCGAGTATTTCGTCGATGGTGTAGCTTCCGCACCAGTCTATCATACGCTCCATCAGCTGATAGTTCGAGATGGTAAACTCACGAAAACGCCCAAGTCCTGTGCGTGGGTCCATTATATACCCAAGCAGTATAAAGCCTTTCGGGTTTAATATCTCGTCTACTGTCAAGTCGGCAGAGTCAACCTTGTTTACACCTTCCAGTAGATCGTCATACCATGCGCCAAAGAACTCTCTGCCGCCGTAGTAGTCGTATATAATCTGAGCGGCACTCGGTGCAAGACGGCTTTCGCCCTTGTACTTGCCTGCAAGCTCGTTTCTTTCATGCTCGCTTGAGTGGTGATCAAACCATAGGGCACATCCCTCTACAAACGGTACGTTTGCAAGGCAGTCATTCTCCGTTATCTCCACAAGTCCGTCCTGTAAATCCTTAGGATGGACAAACTTCCAACTATCTATTATCCCCGCACGCTTTAAAAACACAGCACAGGCTAGACCGTCAAAGTCTGAACGTGTTATCAGTCTCATAAACATACCCTTTCAATTTCAGTGTTCTTAAACAATGTCACGAAACTTTACTTAAACGCCACCATTTCAATTTCAACCAGAGCGCCCTTAGGTAGGTCTTTAACAGCGAAAGCTGCTCTTGCAGGTGGGTTTTCGCCCTTGAAGAATTCTGTGTAAACAGCGTTCATAGCAGCAAAATCAGCGATATCATACAGATAGACGGTTACTTTAACTCCGTCCTCAAAGCTGTAGCCTGCTTCGGCAAGGATAGCACCCAGATTTTCAAGCGACTTCTTTGTCTGTGAGGTTATATCACTACCTGCAAACTCGCCTGTTGCCGGGTCGATAGGTAGCTGACCGGAGATGTAAAGGAATCCCCCTGCCATAACCGCCTGTGAGTAAGGGCCGATAGCCGCAGGAGCCTTGTCTGTTTTTATTATCTTCTTCATGTGAAACATCCTCCTAATTTATATTGTTATTGCCGTAAGGTGTAGATATACACCCCAAGCTCTACTATATAATTTAACACAAATTAGCGAGTAAAGTCAAGAGATAGACAGTCAGGTGCGCTATTTTATCTATAGCTATTAGTTAGAGGAACATGTCGAGGTAGGCGGTGACGGTATGCTCCCATCCCCGAGGTAGATGAGCCGGCGCAGACATCGCCGACTTACATACTAACCCTCTCCATTTCTCTCCGTAGCTGTTTGATAATCCGCTTTTCAAGTCGTGAAATATACGACTGCGATATCCCAACAATATCCGCTACCTGTTTCTGCGTCTTCTCCTCTCCTGTCACAAGCCCAAACCGCAACTTCATTATAAGCTTCTCACGCTCACCGAGACGCTCCACCGCTTCGGCAAGAGAGGCACGCTCTGCGTCAAGCTCCAGCGGCCTTGATATGACGTCCGGCTCTGTGCCGAGTATGTCGGACAGTAGCAGTTCGTTTCCGTCCCAGTCCACATTAAGCGGCTCATCTATTGATATCTCGTGCTTTTGCGGTTGACATTTCCGTAGGTACATGAGTATCTCGTTTTCTATACACCGAGAAGCGTAGGTAGCGAGTTTTATCCCCTTTTGCGGACAGAAGGTGTTGACCGCCTTTATAAGCCCTATCGTCCCGATGGATATTAAATCCTCTACACCAAGCCCCGAGTTTTCAAAACGCCGTGCGATGTATACCACGAGTCGTAGGTTGTGAACTATTAGCGTGTTTTTGGCAGACTCCCGCTCGTCGCCGTCCAGTTTGGCGAACACCTCTTTTTCCTCGTCTGAAGCGAGTGGGGGCGGTAGAATTTCGGGGCCGTTTATGTAGTGGACACCCTCGGGGATGGCGAAATAGGTGGTCAGTGTATTTATAAGCTTGTTTGTACTGCTCTGTATTAGTGATAACAATCTGTGTAGCATTGTAAGCTCTCCTTTCCTCTTATGTTTTGCTCTTTTTAGCAGGTATCCTATATAAAATAAACAAAGAAACATCGTTCATTACTCTTTCTACCTTTTTAACGTCTTACATATCTTTTTGACACGTATCATATCAGTATGTCCTGTTTTTGACCAAGTAGGTTAGGGTTTATTATAGCTTTGTAACCCACACCGAACATATTCTTTTCTGTAAGTGCTATGTAAACGTCCTTTGTTATGTACTCTCCGCTTTCTGTGTCTATCCTCACCATGGTGGGTTTGAATGCAGGCAATATCCCTCTGCCCCCAACTGACATAAACGGAATAAGGCGGATATTTTGTGCGTCACCGTCCTCCACCGCTGAGCTGTCGAGGAGTATACGCCTCATCTCGTAGCTGACAACACCGCCCAGTGCGTCAGGGGTGCTGACTATCGCAGGGTAGCCTGAAAATGGTTCACAGAGGCTGTTTCCGGTGTCTACGAGTGCCGTCACAGTCGTTGACATGCCGTTATGTATGACCGTGACCTTACAAAGTCTGTCCTCCGGTGTCTTGCGTTTTAAGTAGCCTGTGACAGTTATAGCGAGCAGGTAGCTCACCACTGCACCGACTATCAGAAAGCCTGCTGTGATGTCAAAGTACACCACGCCGTTGTATACAAACAGCCCGTTAGGCGCCGCCATAAACCACAGGAAAAGCATAGTGCCCGAGAAGATAAAACTCATGGAAAACAGCGAGAACAAGTCTTTCAAAAACTGTCGCGCGCTCACAAACTCATATGCCGTGAGTACCATCAGTGTCGACACCCCCAGTTTAAACACCCCCATCGCCACTACACCGAAGAACGGCGCAAATATGACAAGCGACGCCACCGCCCCCTCCGACGCTGCAAGCACAAGCCTAAACCACCTGAGCTCTCTACCGGTAAACAGTGTGGACAGCCTGAGTATCAGTAGGTTTATTACAAAGTTCACCACCATTAAAATGTCCACATATACCGCCAATACACCACCTCCACTTGTTTTTTAGGCCTACACAAAACACACTCTCAATCAAACACTCTCGATACAGCTAAATGAATTTACTTTCTGAAATGTCCTGTATAATCGTTTTAATTTCGTCTTGTTGAGTGATTCGTAGCCTTGTACTATTATTATATGCATATACCACACCGCTTTTTGGCGGTATTAGTCGTAGGGGCGATGGAGTTTTTTGGCGGAGGCGAGTGGGGGCTTGGTGTTTGGGGGTGGCGGGTAGGGCGAGGGTGATGGGCAGGAAACACCAAGTCACCGCCGCCGGGTGGGGGTGGGTGGGTGGGGGCGAGTGGAGATGGGGCGTTTGCACGGTAAACGGCAAATATTAAGGGGCAACGCAAACTGCAAACGCTCTAGACCCTCTCGCCTAGGGGGGAGGTTTTCTTTTTTTACGGATCTTTGCATGGGAGCTCCAAAGCGCCGGACAGGGTGGCCAATGCTATTTCACACCTTTTTATAAACCACAGAGGGGAAACAACCGCCCGAACACCCCCTCAAACAAAGGAGCGGAGGTTCGTTACAACTAAGCACTCATTGTGTTCCGATAGGAATATAAAAAAACTCTATCACAGATATAAAGCAATCTTAAGTGGATTTCCATAACGAGTCAAAACCCCTCGCCGGTGCTCACTGTTCGTAAAGGCATTTGAAGAAGCAATACCGCAATACGAAGATTTGAAATCAGCTTGGTTCTACTGCAATCCCACACAACCCAAGGCACAGAGCATTCCACCAACCACTACCTCATCACGACAAACCCCTCATCTTCCAAAAATTAACGACCGTGGAGCAATCTGCGTCAAAGCCCCCCAACAAGCAATGCTACACAGTTTTCCCCCGACTACAAACTCCCCTTTCCCGTAAAAAACTCCACCCACACACCTCCTATAACCTACCGTTGCTAAGTTATCTTAGTTCAGTGGTGTGGAGTTGCAGGTATGTTCATATTTTGTTCGAAGCAAACAAAAAGCAAAACGCCACAGCAGCTCCCTACCGTGGCGTTTTGTATTATCTACATCTTCCAGTTGTTGTCTTCAAGCTGTTTGTAGATTGAGTACCAGCCCTTTTTAGCAGTCAAATCGTCGGGCGAGCCGCTCTCTCGTATCTTGCCACCGTCCAATATGTGTACCATGTCTGCGTCTATGATGCCGGACAGTCGGTGGCTTATGGTGACGATGGTGGTGTCCTCTCCGATATTCTTTATGGCGGACAGCACAGTGCTCTCGGTTAGAGCGTCCATGCCGGAGGTCACTTCGTCAAGCAGTATGACCTTTGGTTTGGTAACAATCGCCCTTGATAGGGAAAGCAGCTGTTGTTGTCCGAAGGACAGTAGCTTGTGTTCGCTGTTCAGTGGTTCGTGTATGCCGTTTGGTAGACTGCGCACGCTGTCGTACAGCCCTGTGGTTTTGAGCGCTTCTATGACCTGCTGTTCCGTTATGGTTTCGTCGTTGAGTGTTATGTTGTCCTTTATACTGCCGCTAAAGATATGCACTGTCTGGGGGACTATCCCTAAGAGTTTTCGCCTGCTACCGGGGGACAACTTATATGGATCTACCCCTCCGATAGTTACACTGCCGCTTACGGGTGTATACATCCCTGCGATGATATTCATCAGTGTGGTTTTTCCTGAGCCTGTTCTGCCGACAAGCGCACACTTTGTCCCCTGCGCAATGGTCAGTGTTATGTCGTTTAGAACAGGTTCGCCTTGGTTGTATTCAAAGTTCATGTCGGTAAACTCGATGTTTATCACCATGCCCTCTCGGACGTTCAAAAACTCCTGCTTTTCCCGTTCTATTTCCTTGTCAAAAAACTCGTTCACCCTTTTAACACCTGCCATCGCCCTTTGAATAACCAAAACCTCGTTTGCTAGAGCATCAATGGGGTCAAACAGCTTGGACAGTAGGTCTATTATCCCTGCAATAGCCCCAACACTGATACCAACACCTACGATTAAAGGGTTGTTAGGCGCAATAATCACCACAGCTAACGCTATAACCACCGCCCTTATTACCTGCATTATACAAGGAAACCACGCATCGTACACGCTGTTTGCGTTCATGGCAAGTCGGTGCCGCTCGAGGACAGGGGTTAGGCGCTTTGAGAAGAAGTTCTCCTTGCCGTAGCTCTTTATGGTATCTAACCCTGAGAACATCTCGCTGATGTATGTGTTGATGTCCGATACCTTTTTACGCACTATCACCTGCTTTTTGAAGATGTTTATTCTAAAAAAGTTCGAGCAGACGTACATAACAGGCAGTGACGCTATAGCGATAAACCCGACAGTGGGGGACAGCAAAAATATCGCCACTACAAAGCCCACTATTTTAAACATGTCCGCCACCGCTGTCACCACACCTGCCGAGAACATTGAGTTTATAACGTCGATATCGTCTGTGAAGCGTGATATCGTTTCACCTGTCGGGGTGGAGGTGTAGTACTTTATAGGTAGCTTTTTCAGCCTGCTAAGCATGGATATCCGTATGTTAAACAGCGTCTTTTGGGAAAATACACTTGCGCCGTACTCACGTGCAAAGTCGTTTATACTTATGAGCGCAAGTGCTCCAAGGTACATAAACGCAAGTCCCCAGATGTTTTCTATGATGCCCAGTGTGAGGTCGCTCACCACCTGCGCTAAAATCAGTGACGGCACCGAGCTTAAAACCGCCCCCAGTATGACCGCCGCTATAACCAGTAGTGCAAAACGCTTGTTATGCTTGTATGTCTCTTTAACATTGTCTATTATATGGTTATATTTCACTGTCACTTACCTCCAAAAATTCTTGCGCCTTGTATATGCTTTGGTACAGTCCCGATCTGTTCACCAGTTCCTCATGGCTTCCCTCGGCGGTAATCCTACCGTTGCCCATTAACAACACCTTATCCAGCATAGAGAATGCGGACAGCCTGTGAGTGAACAGTATCACGATTTTATCTTTGTACATCTCCCTCATTCTGCCTATAATCTCCTGCTCTGTGAGTATGTCCACAGCGGAAAACGGGTCGTCCAGTATCAGTATTTCTGTGTCTGCGTAGAAGGTTCTGGCGAGTGCTATACGTTGCCGTTGACCGCCTGACACCATTGTCCCTTTCTCGCCGACTTCTGTGGTGATACCTTTGTCAAACTTCTCTATATCCGCCCTCAGTGCTGACACTTTTACCGAGTCGGCAAACAGTTTGCTGTCCGTCTGCTTATCATCAAACACGATGTTCCCCTCAACTGTCATAGAAAACAGGCTCTGTTCATGTCCGGTATAGCTTATCAGCTTGGCACGACTTTGGTCGGTTATCGTTCTGAGTTCCACGTCATCCGCCTTTATACTACCGCTATAGGTATATAGTCCCGTAAGCGCCTTTGCAAGGCTCGTCTTCCCACACCCCACAGGGCCTGTCACGCCGATAATCTCGCCTTTTCCAGCTGTAAAACATATATCATTGACTATTGCGTTTTCGTCAAAACCGAAGGTCAAACCTTTCACTGTTAGGGTGCTAACACTTGTCTTTTGTGCAGTCTTTTGGGTTTTATCGTCGATGGTTTCAAGTTTCTCTTTTATTCTGTTCCAAGCAGCTTTTGCGCCATGCCAGCGGTTGAAAACGTCCGCTGCTCGCTTACTGCGTGCCGTGAAGGTTACAAACATCAATATGTACGAGTTGAATATACCGATGCTCATGTTACCCGCCACAACCTCGTCCGCCAACAGCCCGAAAGCTACCACCACACCGATTCCTGCTATAAGCGAGTAGAGCGGCAGTAGCGACTGTTTCAGTATCTGTTCTCTTATGGTGAGCTCCGACTGCTCCTTGAAGAACACCGTCGTTTTCTCCACCTCGTTTTCCTCTCTGCCGAACAACCTCAAAGTAAACACGCCGTCCAGATACCGCTTAAGCGACACATTCACCCCGGACGAAGCCACCCTCACCGCCATAGAATACTTGTACAGTGGGTTTCTCATATAGTGCGCCAGTATAATTGTTGTAGGTATCATAACGGAGGACAACAGCGTTATACGTGGGTTTATAATGAGTAGCGACACAAAGTAAGATATCATCATCAAAAACGTGTCAAAGCTCTCGTTGATGGTCACCATTACAGTGTCAGTGAACAGATTTACATCTCCTATCGAGCGGCTCATCAAATCTCCCGCACTCTCTTTGGACAGCCTGTTCATGTTGAACGAGAGCACCTTTTCCGTAAGGTCCTGCCTCAAATCCGAGGCGATGTGGTTAAACTGGTCACGCATAAACCACCTTTTGATGTACCGTGCAAACTGAAAAAGTGCTGTCACCCCCACATAGAAGAATGCAGTCATCAGCAGTGTAGTGAACGCACCTTCTGAAGTGTCTATCAAAAGCCCCAAAAATATCGGGCCGAGAACAAGGACAGTGTTAAAAAATACACCGCCGAGCGTTGAAATGATAAACTGCTTTTTGTACCGCATTATGTAGGAGATGATGCTTGGTTTTTGGTCTTTTACCATGATTTACAGTCCTTTCAGTGTTAAGTTAAACTTATACTTGATTTTTCCGAGTATATGGGGTATAATTACTTTAACGAAATTCGTTATCTAACATCTATATCTTTTATCGTTATCGAATTTCGTTATCAACATCTTAACACAAGGAGAATGAAAATGCAAGACCCAATTTTGAGAAAGTTATTTTTAGGTTTTATACAGATACACATACTTCACCATGCAAAAAACGAACCTGTCTACGGCTCGTTTATGATAGAGGAGTTAAAAACTCACGGCTACGATATCAGCCCGGGGACACTGTACCCGATTTTTCACAACCTCGAAAAAGCGGAGTTATTGACTGTCCACAGCGAAACGGTAAACGGCAAGGTGCGAAAGTACTACTCTATCACCCCCAAAGGAACCGAAGTGCTCACCGAAGCGAAGAAAAAGGCGAGGGAACTTACAGGCGAGCTATAGAAAAAGTGGACACAGTTAAGAGTTGCACACTCTACACAATCAATAACCCACAGACAAAGACGGGTTATGACTGTATAGGTTGGTCGCTAAGCGAAGATGGGAGGTTGCGAAAAGCTGACCGTTTCCGACAACGTAACCCTTTACCCTGTCCGGACACCACAAAACATCACTAAGATCGTTGTCCACCTAGACAGCAACGACTACGCTCCCTGCTGGTGGTTGATTCCAGAGGTTAACCTCGAAAAGCCTAACGGCAACCGGAATTACATGAAGAAGTCTATCTGGAACAGGGATTATAAGTGGCAGCTAAATGTTAGTGGTGTAAACGCTGATAACTGGTCTGAGATATACAACGGTATCACTGTCATAGACACCAATGCATTCAACAAACACGCTTGGGAAGACATGACAGGATACGACAGCTACACCATCGAAGATGGCGTGCTTACATTAAAGTTTAGCAAATAGTTTCACTCCCGACATCGGAATTTTTCGAAAACTCAAACTACAAACGTGAACAGTAGTGATGTCACTCAACCTAAGCACCTATCAAAATTCACGCAATCGGATCTCCCCTACAACTCGGGCGTGGGTGGAAAAGTAGATTTAGTCGTAGATGAAGATAGGTGCTCCGATTCGGGGGTAGCGTAAACAACAACCTCCCCCCACCCCCCCACATCCCCACGGGCCGAAAACAAAGGAGGTAACCCCCGTGGGCAGACCACCCATAGATTT
>CAYJIK010000018.1:13877-34160 GCA_964370205.1 uncultured Oscillospiraceae bacterium
GCTTAACTCCCTTGGTTAGTCGGCTCGCAAGCCGACATGGCTGGTGGGCGGACGTTGTTGTTTACGCTACCAACCGTCGATGGGACAACATAAAAACCCCGCATAGTACTTTTACAAGTCAGTAGCTACCGCCCTCCTATCCCCATACCTTGACAAACAACCCCCACCAATGTATACTAATATAAGTTACTGCTCCACATCATAGATGGAGTTTAATTTTTGCACAAAAGTTAGTTTTAACTAACTTTTGTGATACACGACCCTTCTCTCAAGGACAGCAAACAGTCTATGACATTTATCATGATCTTGTACATTTCGAGCCGCAATTCAAAACACTTGTGCATTTAAGCGATCCTTGAGGAGTGTCGACTTTGACAATTTTCCATATCTACAAAAACTAACGGAGGTAAACATGAACAACGAGCTGAAATTTATCGGTGAAATCAAAACTCCTTACAATACTCTAAAGGAGTGCCCCAAAAACATCACCCCTGACGGCCCTATCTGCGAAGTGGCCATCTATGACGAGTACAAGGACGGCCTGTACGGCTTAGAGGCAGGTCAAAAAGTCATGCTACTATACTGGATGTACAAGGACGAAAACAGAAAAGCCACCATAGGCGCCTCCCACCACGCCCCCGGTGAGTACGGCACATTTGCCAAGAGAAGCCCTTCTCGCCCTAATCCCATAGGTATAGGGGTGCTTGAAATTGTAGAGATCAAAGGCAACAGTCTGTTTGTAAACGGTATGGACTGTCTAAACGACACCTTACTATTGGACATTAAGCCCGCAATTCGTGACGAGCTTACGATGAAGTAGTGGTTTACACTCAAAAACTCGCTCTTTGAGTATATACTTTATGCGACTTCGATGTTACAGTCGAAATCGCTTTACACTTGCCAAATTTCTTAGAATGAAGTTTGAAACACTTTGAACGAAAGGGACGTGCACACAAACTAACCCCTTTGTTATTGTTTGTGAGCACAGCATGGTCATATCTATGTTACTAATTAACAAAACACTACTGGAAATGTCAAAAGGGATGCGTGGATGGATTGTCGGTATAGCCGCCATTAAAATGCTCATCATGGTTACCACTGTGGAGTTTGCAAAGATAGTGTCCACCTTCCTCGGCAGTCTTTTCAACCCTTCTATGACACAGTCGGACTTTACCTCTGCAATCTTTTGGGCGTTTGTAACCTCACTGGTATTGGTGGTCGGCAACGTGCTTTTAGGCGAGGCGGAGTACTACTGTGCCGCCAGAGCACGTCTAAGCCTTAGAGAGAGGATTATAGACAAGCTCTTTAAAATCGACATTGCCAACATCGAAACCATCGGCCCTGTGTCAGCAATCAACACCACGGGGCAGGGCGTCGAAAATATGCAACTATACTACAGCCGATACCTACCGACGTTGCTGTTTTGTGTCGTGTCGCCTATTTACCTGTTCTGGCAACTTTTCACCGTCTCAACGCCTGTGGCTATCATGCTATCAGTCATTGCGGTTATGATACTTCCTGCAAACAACATCTTCAAGAATATCACTGAGAAAATGAAGGTAGGCTACTGGAAAAGCCTGCAAGCTATGACAAGTCACTACCTTGAAAACCTGCGAGGTCTCACCACCCTTAAACTCTTTGGTCGTGACGAGGATAAGACCGAGTCGCTCAGAGAAAAAGTGGAGGACTTCAACCAAAAGCTTGTCGGTGTAATGAGAGCTAACTTTTATTCGGTCGGGCTTACGTTTGTGATGATATATGTGGGGATTTTCATCTCGCTGATTATCGCATGTACAGAGCTTATGTCCGGCGTGATTGACCTATCCGCAGCGCTTATGATACTTATGCTGTCCTTCAGCTTCTTTGCCTCGTTTAGGGAGCTGGTAGGTGCGACACACAACGCACTCTCAGGTGTTGCGGCGGCGCAGAATATTCACGCTCTCTTCGAGATAAACACCGAGCGGAAGAGCCTCCCCAAGCCCTCCAAGCCCTCAGAAAACTACAGAGAAGGCATCGAGCTTAAAGACGTTATCTACGCCTATCCGGGCAGACCAAACGTGCTCAAAGGAGTTTCGGTGTATGCGCCCAAAGGCAAACGTATAGCGCTTGTAGGATCGTCAGGTTGCGGTAAGAGTACAATAGCGTCCCTATTATTGCGCTTCATCGATCCAAGCGAGGGCAAAATTGAGATAGACGGCTACGACTACTTAACCTTCCCCCCTGCCGAGCTTAGAAAGCGCATATCTATCGTACCGCAGACAGTATCGCTCTTCAGCGGTAGCATAGCGGACAACCTTCGCATAGCAAAAGAAAATGCCACAGAGGCTGAGATGATAGAGGCACTCAAAAATGTCCATCTGGACGAATGGGTGTTGCGCCAACCGAAAAAGCTGGACTCGGACGTCGGCGATAACGGCGCAAAGCTCTCAGGTGGGCAACGTCAGAAGCTAGGTATAGCACGTGCTTTACTCAGTGACGCAGAATACATCGTGCTTGACGAAGCAACCTCAAGTGTTGACATGGACAGCGAAAAGGAGATATGGCAGTGTATCGACGATCTCGCTACAAGAAAAACACTGATAATCATATCCCACCGACTTTCTACTATACGAAACGCTGACATAATCTATGTATTCAGTAAAGGCGAAGTAGAAACCTGCGGTAACCATGCGGAACTTATGGAGTGTTCCGATATTTACTCCACACTTGTAAAAGAACAGGATATCCTCGAAAATATTGGTGTAAGGAGTGCTGTAAATGAATAACAATAAACAAAGCAGTCTTTTTTCTATGTCGGTGCGCCTGTTTAAAATAGCGTCCTCGGTCAAATGGCAACTTGTTATATCTACAATAGCAAGTATTATCACAAACGTAGCGCAGATGTCGCTGATGGGTTTCGGAGTGTTTACGATACTGAGCATCTCGAGCGGATGGGATATGTCCGACACCTACCTGTTCGGCGGTCTGACGCTTTTGTCGATAGTCTCTATCATACTTGGGAGGTACTACGAAGGCTTTATATCACATGTTGCGGCGTATCAACTGCTTGCGGACATGCGAATGAAGATGTTTGAGACAATACGAAAGATAGCGCCCGCCTGCATGATGGACGAGAACAAAGGCAACATACTCTCCATAGCGGTATCTGACATTGAAACTATAGAGTTCTTTTTTGCCCACGCAATCGGCCCGATCATCACCGTTATACTCCTCCCCTGCATTTCGCTGATACTGGCATTCGCAGTAGACCCACTGTTTGTGTTGGCTCTACTCCCGATTTACCTGATCATCAGTGTGGTTTTACCGATAGTTTCGCTAAAGGTAGGTAGGCAAATCGGTGTTCGCTATCGCCGTCGAATGGGTGAATATCAGGGGCTGATACTGGAAAGTGTCTACGGCCTTGCGGACATTCAGGCGTTTGGCTATGAGGAGAGAAGGAAGGACATACTCAGAAACAAAAGCCTTGAGATAAACAGGTCAAACCATGAACTCACCTTACATCGTCAACTTGTAACCTCCGCTCCTACATTTTTCATCTACATAGCAAGGATATCTATATTGGCGGTTGCGTCCTACCTATTTTTAAGCGGTAACCTAAACACTATAGGGGCTGTTGTGCTGTCCTACGTGGTGTCCGCTTCGTTCTCCTCCTCACAGTCGCTGACAATGGTAATTTCAAGCCTGCTTGAAACATACGGAGCGGCGGAGCGTATTTTTAGGATAGAGGATACAGTACCTGTCGTTTCTGAAAAGAGTGACGCTAAGGACATAACCTCGGTCGGTGACATCCACCTAAACAATGTAGAATTCCGCTATACAAATGAAACCCCCAAAATCCTTAAAGGTATGAACCTCACCATAAAGAAGGGTGAAAAAATCGGCATTATGGGGGAAAGTGGTATCGGGAAGTCCACTGTCCTGCGACTACTACAGCGCTTCTGGGACGCAGACAGCGGCACCATAACCTTTGACGAAACCCCTCTAAAGGATGTCACCTTCAAAAGCCTACGTGAACGCATCGGTTCTCTTGAGCAGGACACGCTGATATTTAATGACACTATAGCCGGCAACATAGCACTTGGCAAGCCTCATGCTTCAGGTGCAGAGATAGAAACAGCCGCAAAACGGGCAGGCATCCACGACTTTATAATGACGCTCCCCGAAGCTTATGACACCCCCATGGGCGAGATGAACAGACAGCTTTCCGGCGGCGAAAGACAGCGCATCGGGATAGCAAGAATAATGCTGTTAAACCCCGATGTGATCGTAATGGACGAACCTACCAGTAACCTTGATGTCCTAAACGAAAAGTACTTCCTCAAGACACTGGAAGAGCAGTACAGCGACAAGACCATCATAATAATCTCCCACCGTGCTTCGACACTCAGCAACTGCGATAGGATATTTAAACTATCTGACGGCGCATTGGTAGAGGCGAATGTATAGATTTAGGTAGCGCTGTACACCCAATTTTATAAAAAAGCAAATGGCAAAACGCATATTAAAAGTAGAGGTTGATGTGGTATCAACCCCTACTTTTTTTAACTATTAAAACAACATTCTCTTTTTACTTGGAAATAAACTGCATTGTCATTATGACTTCCGTCGCCACAAAGAAGAGTATAATCGCCAGTACTATCTGCCTGAAACCCAGAGACATCTTCCCAAAGCGGTAATGCACGGTGGTTTTGGAAAGTATGTAGCGGTAGAACAAAAATGCGCAAATGACGCTGACGAGATAATCCCTCGCTTTTTCCGCATACAGTAGAGGGTCTATCGACAGCTGCACGCCAAAGACAGCTTCAATGATTTCACTTCCGAACACGCCGCCCAACAGGCACATCGCTGACAAAATCAACACGGTGGCTGCACTGCGAGGGTCCGACGATTCTTTGCCGCTTGGCCCTTTGCCCCACAGCATATGCGAGTATTTAACAAAAGAGAGTATAGTCCCTATATTTATTATTAAGATAAGATACTCGGTAACAGTCCCTTTAACACCGTATACCATGAAGTACTTGGAAACACTGCCGTTAAAAAACGGCGCTCCCGTGATGCCTAAAATCCCAAAAACTGTCGTAATACCGGCGACAGGCATCGTCCTCATCACACCGTGAATACTTCGTATATCTCGAGTTTTATAGCGATGAATGATCATACCTGCCGAAAGAAAGAGAAGCGACTTAAACAGAGCATGACAGATAATGTGATAAAGAGCACCCACTGTCGATACATCGCTACCGCTTGTAAGTCCCACTGCTATAAGGCCTATCTGTGAGATAGTGTGGTAGGCGAGTATGAGCTTTACGTCGGTCTGGGACACGGCAAACATAAAGCCCAAAACAGCGGTAACCACACCGATGACAGTGAAGTACTGCATATGCTCCACGGCAGGTGCAAACAGATTTGAAAAGAGGTAGAAAAGGTAGATGCCGTTTTTCACGTAAAGCCCTGACAGTATAGCGGACACCGCAGACGGCGCAGACGGTGTACCGTGGGCATGGGGGAGCCAGCTAAACAGCGGAAAGAAAGCGCTCTTCAGGCAAACCGCAGACATGATAAACGAAAAGGGAAGTACCAGCTGATGCGGAGGCACATACGGCACCATTTCACGTATCTGCTCTATAGACAGCACCCCGAAAATCTTATACATATAACCGATACCAAACAGGTAGAACAGCATACATATTATCTGCGATAACAGGTAAACCATACCGTCATACGTGGAACGGCTGTCCCGTCTAAACATGATAAGTATTGCGACAACAACTGTTGCCACCTCAAGTAGCACATAGATGTTAAAGAGATCATCAGTCAAAAACACACCACAGAGTAGTCCTTGGAGTATCAAAAAAAGCATGACAAACTTCCTGTCAAAAAACGCCTCCCCCATACTGTAAACAAAGGACAGGGAAAACAACATGACAGAAAGCCCCACCAAAGCGAGCGTAAAGCTGTTTGCGGTCAGCAAAATCCCCATGATGCTATCTTCCGCACCTAAAAGCTGACGCACAGAGCCGCTCCCTAAGAGTGGGTATGTATGTAGAAGTAAAACCGTGAGGGCGATTTCCGCCACAGCCACCGTGACAGTAATCGGTAGTTTAGGCACGGCATAAATCAAAACCCCCACAACAATAGGAAGCACCACAAAGAAAACCAGTGTCATTACTCTTGATCCGTCCTTTTCTTGTGTATAGTTTCCCAATCCGACGTACCGTACAGGTGATATAGGTTTATAAACATTACCAGTGCAGTCGCAGTGACCGCAACGCCGATTACAATAGCGGTAATCATGAGCGCTTGCGGTAAGGGGTCAGCGACCGCCCCACCGCTTACCCCGATAGGTGTGGCGTCTTCGGTGGTTGCGAAGATGGTTAGGAAGAATGTCACCACCGCCACTTCCATTATGCCGATGGAGACTATTGTCTTGAATATTCTCTTATTACAGAATATACCTGCAAGACCTATAAAGAATAAAACTATAGAAACGTTTTCACCGTTAATAAAACCCATGAGCCACTCCTTTCAGAAATACTATTAATTCGGGGCTAAAAGACATCGCATTTTGCCGTTAGACATCCTCATAATGTACAAAGCGATAAAACACGATGGACAGTCCGCAGAACACTTTAAAGCCTATAAGTAAGTTCATGACGAACATATAGAGCACATTAAACTGTGGAAACATAAAGTAGATGTTTGAAACGGCAAAGGACATCGCAAAAAGCGCTATCAATAAGAACGTTCGCTTTTCAAACGATTCGTACACCATAAAGTCGATGGTTTTGTGTGGACGCACTAGGTAGATGCATATTAGTGAAGCGGACAGTGCCGCACCGCCTTGAAAGCCTCCGCCCGGTGTGTTATGACCGTTTACTATAAGGTATGCGCCGAGCAGGAGGATTATGGGTATTACTGCGCCGATACTACTTTTAGAACGATCGTCGTCAGTGTCTGTATAGACGACGTGATGGTGAAGCGGTATCGAGTCGTCGCTGTGTCTTGAAAAGTGAATAACCCCCATAACACACACCAAAAGCATGAGCGCTTCGAATATGGTGTCGAAGATGCGGTAGTTGAGGTATATGGACGCAACTGAGTTTTGCGCGCCTGTGTCCGCCATATAATTATCCAAGAACAGAGTAGCTAGCTCGTGTGCTTCCACAGGTTGTGTGCCGGAGGCGAGTAACAGTGTTATTCCGCCTGCGATAAAAGCAAAAACTATCCCAATCAGCTTTAGAAAACGCATATCCGCCCCCCTTTTTGGTTTGTGGTTTCGCTCTTAAAGTACTTCTCGGTCCTGTAAAGTCTTAAATCGGACACGGCGTTTACCGAGGTCACGCTCCAGTATCTCACGTATTGCCACCACGTGCCGTTCCACCTCTGAGCCGTATACGGTGACAATTTTCTCGTTACCTGCGATAATTATGTCAAAAAGATGCTCTCTTGCTATGCGAGAAGGACTTTCCCATGTGAACACATGCTGTGCCTCAAGCTCATGCTCTGTGCAGTACTGCAAAACCTTTGAAACAACGTCATCGGTGTCAGACAGTGTCTTGCGGTCGCTGACGTTTTCCTTGGAGGAAAAGTAAATGTAAAAGGAGCGGTGCTTTTTTAGCGCCACTATGTAGAGTATAGTTGACAGCGCACTGCCGATAACAGCTTCCGCAAGCGCTACGTCCGGGGCGTGGTATAACAGGTAGCAAAACGAAGCGAGCAAAGAAAAGGTCGCCAGCGCCACGATCATACGCTTGAAGTTGTTTGTCGTGGCGACAAACAGTGCTGTCAATATCATAAATATAAACACTAACTTGTCTATCATACTCTATTCCCCCTCCTTTTTGTTTTAGGTAAGCTCAGAATTTCAGTCAGGTTTTCGCTGGGAAGTAATGACCCGGCTTTCAATGTGAGAATGTTCGCATTTGCGTGCTATAAGTTTGAACTAACGCTAACAGCTTCAAGGGTTATGATTTTCGCTATATCGGTTAACAGTAGCTCTATATGCAGAGCATCTCAGGCTATTCGTTGGTTTCGTCGTCCTCTTCTTGCATTAGTTTGTAGCCGGAGAAAAAGGCAGATGAGGCTATTGACGAGGTGACAATGGGGTTTAGTATTACGAGCAACCCCAGAATAAGCAGAAGTTTCAGCGTAAACGGAGTAAAGCCGCTCAAAAAGGCGGCACCTGCGAGTATTGTTATCAGCCCGACCGTGTCAACATCCGCCGCCGATAGTAGTCGGGCGTAGAAATTGTGAAACCTGTATAT
This sequence comes from uncultured Oscillospiraceae bacterium, assembly GCA_964370205.1. Classification (GTDB taxonomy): domain Bacteria; phylum Bacillota; class Clostridia; order Oscillospirales; family Ruminococcaceae; genus DAMCAP01. The sequence continues at coordinate 22,142 of CAYJIK010000018.1, forward strand.
TCCAACAATGCCAACGACTATGAAAAATAAACCTATTATTATAAGAGTGTACCCTATTACTTCCACAGTTACCCCTCCTGTCCACATGGTGTCTACTTGCCTTTTCTTAGGAATGTCGATAGGGACGTCGTCCCAACAAAGCCGAGCATAGCAACCACAAGCGCAATATCGAGGTAGAATGTACTGCCCTCGGTTAGCGAAAATATTACAATTACCAGTATTAGCTTGCTACAAACAAGCGACACGCCGAGTAACCTATCCCACATCGACGGCCCCACCAGTATACGCACACCACTCACTAGTGCAGCAACCATAAGTACTACTATTACAATATCCAAAAACATTCTATCACTCCGTTTCAAGAGCGGCAAAACGCTCTTGGTCACTCTGCATTTCCACTACTCTCGGCTCAAAAGCGGCGGCAGGAGATGGGTCATCTACAATGCGGTGCAAACAAAGCACAACCAGTTCTTCCCCCTTTTGGTCAACTGTGATTGTCCCCGGGGTGAGCGTTATAGATGCGCCCACAATGTTGCGGAGAAAAGGCGATTTTATACGAGGGTCTAGCGAGATTGTCACAAAACCGGGGTCTATGTCCCCTGTGATTATCCTGCGTGTGGCGTGAAAGCCTGCTATGTATATTTCACGAATCATAAAGAGTACATAACCAACAAGCTTAAAAGGAGACAGAGCAAAAACGTCAGCATAATCGAAACCGAGTAGCTTACCCGAGATAAACACAGCCTTAAAGACCACTAGAGCCCCAACTACCGTGTTTATACCAAGCACACCATCGTTCATTACCACCCATATCAAGAGTATGAATAAAAATGTAAAGAAACGCAGAGTACTCCTTTTCATACAGACACCCCACAAAATTATAGATAATAGTTTGAAAATATCATTATAAAACTCGCAGAAAGGAATGGTCATTTATATGAACAATGAAAATTTAATAGTACCATCCAAACAAGTAGAACATTAATTAATAAGAATTACAACAAGGTTACTGTTTACATTTGACATTTGTAATAGCGATGGGATATGTTTGCCGTTATCAAGATTACTTATATGTACATATGAACAGTATTAAGCCACACCACGGTAATATTATAGCAAATTATTCTACTTTAAGCAAGACAGTAATGGCGACGAGTAGTAAAGCTTTGAGATTTGAAATGCACGTATATAAAAAAGGGGACGACACCTCCACCAGCCCGAAACTTGACATAAAGCCTTCGTTTCAGGTTGATGGAAGCATCGCCCCTATGTGTTTTATGAAAGACGCCTTCGTGCAATGGCATTAAGGCAACTCCACCGCTGACTGTCCCTTGTCGTTTACGTAAACATTCACGCTATCGCCGACCTGCAAGGTTGGTTTCTGCCATATAAGTTGGCTTTTTCCTTGGCAAGTCACGCCGTCGTGTGTGAAGGTGCAGTACACTCGGTACGGCGACTTCCTGTTTAGTTTCAGCATAGATAGCCGTTTTACACTGTCCACATTGGCGGTGATTTTTCTGCCACTTTCCAGCAGTTCGTTATGTAACGACTCCCACTTGCAACTGTAGTAATCCACCACCGCAATCAAGGACAACATTCCACTACCTAACACGGCAAAAGTAAGCGCAAGACTCTCCCTATCCTGTATGAGAGAGCTTTCCGTTGCCCCCATAAACCCAAAAGCAGTAAGCCCACCAAACAGCAAAAACATCACCCCTAAATGAAACAGTACAAATGCAAACATATCCGTAATGTATTTAGGTGATTTCATGTGTGTGCCTCCTTAAAAGTGATGTTTGACTCTTGTTAAGTTTATAGTATGAGGGTAGGGATGTCAAGGGTGGATAGCCGCATTTCCGTTGTGGTTTTCTACCCGGTATTAACGTTTTACTGCCGCCGGGCATTAGCGAAATAGGCAACGTCGCAGGGAGTGGCCATCTACCCAAGGGGTAGAAACGAAATGAGGTCAGCCCATCGAGGGCTGACCTCATTTCGTTAGTCGGTGCTGTGCACCGACATGGCCACTCCCTGCGACGTTGCCTATTTCGCAACCTACAGGTCGGAGCATCTAGCCACGTTTTTATACACCTAACGCCACCTGTTTTCCGGCATACCATAACATTTCACACACACCGAAAATCTACAAAAACCTCTCCATCCTGTATGACCGAACGGCATAGCCCAACTTTTCATACAACTTACAAGCTTCTACATTCGTTGCGTGAACGGACAATTCAACGGACGCAGCTCCAAATTCAGCGTCTTCCAGATCTATACGCTCGATCAGTAAAGATGCTACCCCTATATTGCGGTATCGCTTGTCCGTTGCAATATCCTCTATCATAATGTACCGCCTATGCTTCATCATCGGCAGTGTTACTTCCACCCTCTCATAGAGCAGATAACCGATGACCCTGCCCTCCGACTCCGCTACCAAAGCTCCATAAACACCGCCCTGAAAGTGCCGTTCCAAATAATTCTCGCTAAAAGGTCTATTTGTTTCTTTATATAGTTGTGGATTAAGCCGAACCGCCTCACGGTGGATGTCTAATTTTATCGCCATTATAGCGCTATAGTCATCAATATTCGCACTACGTGCCGTGTAATTATCGAAGTTATGCATATTCTTGTCCATCTCTGACCCCCACTCTGTTTTGCTGTAATACCTACTATTTCATTTTACCTTTGCAAAACCGTCACTATGTGAACCTAGGATGAACAAATGTAACTCATTTAATAAAAATGCGGTGAGGTAGTTGTGATAGCACACGGTAACCTTAGAGGGCGGGCGCACCTACTGTTTATACACCACCATTCATTGCGCTGTTCTGTAATACTTCCCGAGTGTCTTTATCGATATACCATCACTATCACTTATGGATTTGACACAGTCAAAAATTTCACCTTGTGCAGAAACCATGTTCGGGTTTTGTGGGAATAGCTACTTTGAGTGGATAAAGACATTATCTAATGTAGATGTTTCTTTCCTAAAGGCAAAGGCTATAAAAGCCTGAAAGCTGTTTTGTAAGAGAAATCCGGTTGAGAACTGCGGAAAGAAAATATTAGCCTTTAAAACTCATGAAAAGAGGGAAAACTATCAATATAAGGAAGATTGTCATAGGTAGTACCCTGTATAAAACCGTTTGACAGTTAAAGCCTGCAAAGTAGGTTATCCAATCTGACATATTAACAATGCTATTCCGAATTTTAAACCCTTTTATGCATCACTATGCACCTTTAAAATATCCCCAAAAACTTCTCCCTCTCCTTATATTCCACATCGCTTGCCGCCAACAGCGGAACTTGCCCAAGCTTTACACCGTCAAGCATCAGCACCGCTTCGCCGATTGTCTGACCTTTCTCGACCGGTGCGTACAAAAACGGTGGCGCCAGCACCTCTAGCTTGTAGCTCTCCACCTCTCCGACTGTCATGTGTGCGCCCAACTGCCATGCAAGCTCTACCCCTACGCGTCCACTCTCGCCCCCCACCACAGGTATGGACAGCCCTGACAGATACCGTCCGCAGTCGATAAACGTCATACTGTCGAACATCTCGGTGTAAAGCTGTTTGTGAACATTAAAGTCGTCTGCGCAGTCGAGAGTTACCGTCACAAGCGTTTGACCCTCCACCGTCGCAGAGCTGACAAGGCATCGCCCTGACCTTTCAGTAAACCCCGTCTTTATTCCGTTCGCTTCGGGGTACATATCCAGCAGGCGGTTGTGGTTTGATAGCGTGCGGTTGTACGGCGGATTGCCGTATGCCACTTGTATGCTCTGCTGTCGCACTATCTCGGCAAACTGCTCGTTTTTCAGTGCCTCTGCTGCTAACAGTCCCATGTCGTGCGCTGACGAATAAGGGTCGCCGTAATCAAGCCCTGATGGAGTGGTGAAGTTGGTGTTAGTCATTCCGATATCGGCGGCTCGCTCGTTCATCATCACCGCAAAAGCTTCGACACTCCCTGCGATCTTCACAGCGGCGGCGTGAGCGGCGTCGTTACCTGACGACATCATCATCCCTACCGCAAGCGTATAGAGCGTCACACTGTCCCCCTCCCTAAGCCCCATGCTCGACCCTTCCACCTTTATGGCGTCACTGTCCACCACAAAGTACTCATCCGGGTTTGGTTGCTCGAGTGTCAAAAGGGCGGTCATGATTTTGGTGGTGCTGGCTACAGGTAGCTGTTCGTCCTTGTTCTTTTCAAGTAGCACACGGCCTGTCAACATGTCTAGCATCACCATCGCACGAGGTTCGGGGGGAATAACCACATGGGTGGCGGCAGAGGGAAACATTAATAGTAGCACTAAGGCTAAGCAAAGTAGTTTACGCAAAAAATCACCCTTTCAGAAATAAAAACGAACAGTCGTCCGGTGACTTCCACCGTGTCAAATGTCCATACCGTTAAGCGTGTATGACACGCAGGTGAGCAGTGCACCAACCCCTGCAAACAGCGGAAGGTACTGCCCCGTCGTCATGTAATACCATCCACCCACCAACAATAGCACAAGCGATACAGCGTACCCAACCTTCACGGCAGTATCGTACGACGTAGCAGGAGAGCGTGTTGACAGCAGTGTATAGAGCACACGCCCACCATCAAGCCCCGGTACAGGGAGCAAGTTGAAAAGCGACATGACAACGCTCCAAAGGGCGGTGTGGTGCAGTCCGTACCGCCAAAACAGCAGAGATGTGAGCAGTCCCCCAAGAGAGCCTGCAAGTGAGAGCAAAATCTCCGCAGTCACGCTTCTGTGTGGAGCTGTTTCCAGTATCACACCGCCCATTGTAAGCGACACACTGCGAATATCAAACCCGAACAACCCTGCTACAAGCAGGTGTGAAAGCTCATGTATCGCAATTATAAGCACAACCTCCGCCATTCCACCCCCACTGTAGTAACAGAGCAGGGCAAGCAGTGCAAAGAACCAAAAGCTAATCTGCACACGCATAGGACACTAAACGGCGCTCTTTACACTTGTGGCGGTGGGGTCTACATACTCGCCGTTTACCATTATCTCAAAGTGGACATGCGGCCCTGTCGACACCCCTGTGCTACCCACAAGTGCTATAACGTCCCCCTTAATGACCTCATCCCCTACCTTCGCAATAATCGCCTGACAGTGGCAGTAGTAGCTGACCACCCCGGGCGAGTGCTCTACAGCTATGTAGTTGCCGTACACCCTACTGTACCCCACCTCCACTACTGTCCCCGGCATGGGCGCAGTAATGTCCGCTCCCATGGACGTCGCCAAGTCCACCCCGGTGTGAAAGTCCTGATTGCCCGATATGGGGTGTGTTCTAAATCCAAAACCGGAACTGATACGAGCGGAGGACACCACGTCTCCTGGTAGGCTTAGGTTGAATGTGGGCGTTTCATAGGGGAGTAGGTAGGGGTTTTGGAAGTAGTTTGACATCGCTGACAGTTCCAGCTCACCGCTAAAGGATATGTCCGCCATCTTGTCGGAACTCGGGAACAACGGTGTGGACACACTCTCCACCGCCGCCCCTGTTGTAACTGCGATCTCCTCGTCAACTTCTGTGTCCGACTTGGCACCGCTCACGGCGACCTCTTCCCCTGTCAGCTGCAAGATAGCCTGTGCAAAGCTACCCATAGCGTCATCGCTGTCGTAACTTCCAATAACTGCGCTTACTATCTCGGACGTGTCCCTTTCTATTGTGAGCATAACATTCACCACGCTTTTATACTCCGCCATGTCAGGCAGACCAAAGAGCAGGTACGCACCTGCAACAAGCGTGAGTGTCACTATGCTTTGAAAAATCGTGACCACCGTAAAGCCGTCAGCACTTTCCTGACCGCCTCTCCTTCTCATTCTGCGCCTTCTCACTACCGCCATCGTATCACTCCTTTTTATTAGAGGGGAACAGCTTTCCGAACAAAGCCGACTTTCATTCGCCCCTTATAGGTATATGATAGAATGTCCACTGTTAGAATGAGCGACAGGCCTTTTCAGCAAAATGTAAAATGGGATGAACGTTATGTCCATCCCATTTTGTTTTGCCAAACGCTATTCCTCCTCTTTCTCACCCCCCGATTTCTTGTCGAACTTCTCCTTGGTTGCTTGACCGCCTCTAATATGGCGCTGCGCTTTGTTTTCCATTAGTACACGCCTGCACTGTTCGAATAATGCAGGGGAAACGAGGAGTAACCTTTCGGTTACGTCTTTATGTACCGTACTCTTTGATATATCAAATGCTTTTGCCGTCTGACGCACTGTAGCGTTGTTTTCGATGATGTAGAGCGCGAACTCCTTCGCTCGCTCATAAGGCTGACCCTTCAAGCAAAAAACTCCTCTCGTTCGGCGTTTCGCCAATCTTATTGTCATATATATGCAATTCTCCCACCAAAATAGAAGAAATGCGGAAGTTTGTTGCAGGTTTCACAAAAATTGTCAGCGTTCTATGTCGAAAGGGCTTGTTTGATTGCTTGGTGACAGCAAAAATGTCCCCAAAATGCCGTTTGTTTGATGGCGTGAAAATTTTTCTAAAAAAACACTTAACTTTTCCCCACTTCATCCGATATAACTAATGTAACCACTCGAAAGCTTTAGAAATCGTGACTATCACTGATTTGCTATCGTTTCGGGGGAACACAGATGTAACCGCTGTACAGTGCACGGTACGGCGCTACATACCGGAGTGTGTAAACACTCCTGCAACCACGCAGGTTACTTTCGGGGATAACCCCGACCTGCAAAACGGAGGGGAAAGGATTCCCCCCGAAAAGAGAAAGGAATATCTAATGGTTATTCAAAATAACTTAATGGCTATGAATGCCAACCGTATGCTCGGCGTTAATAACTCCGGCCTAGCGAAAAACCTAGAAAAACTATCCTCCGGTTACAGAATCAACCGTGCAGGCGATGACGCAGCAGGTCTTGCTATCTCTGAAAAGATGAGAGCACAGATCAAGGGCCTAGAGCAGGCTGCTACCAACGCACAGGACGGTATCTCCCTTATCCAAACAGCTGAAGGCGCACTGACAGAAGTTCACAACATGCTTAACCGTATGGTTGAACTTGCTACAAAGTCCGCTAACGGAACAATACAGGACGAAGTCGACCGTGAGGCTATCCAGGCTGAAGTTAATGCTCTAAACGAAGAAATCACACGTATCGCTGATGCGACAACATTTAATGGTATCAATCTACTTGATGGTTCGTTGAGCACAAAGTTTGAAGGTAGTGCAGCTTTACAGGATGCTATAGATGCAGCACAGGTTGCTCTAGATGCGCTTCCAGGGGTTCCTCAAGGACTTGTAGATGATACCAAAGTTAGATTGGCTGCCGAAGGTGCAACAGCTGGTACCAATACTATTCTTGGAACAGAGATTGCTGCGGCAGAAGCTACTGTTTTTTCCGTTGACCTCCAAAACTTAGGCTATATATCTGCGACAGACAATAATGGTGGTTTCACCTTAACAATTGGAACCGCAAATATTGAACTAACAAATATTGCTGATGATCTAAACTCTGAAGGTTTAGCAACAGCATTAGCAGCTGCTAACGGTGGTGTTTTATCAATTGGAAATGCAGATTATGCCGTAACCAGTGATGGCTCTACCTTAACATTTACAATGACTAATGCTGCAGAAACTGGCGCAGGTGCACCGGCATATGATGGTAACTTTACCATAGGGTTTACATCAACTGCTGGTACTGGTACTACAACAGCTTCTACAACTGGTGGCATAAACGTTGGTTCACAGGTTATCTCAGCTGGTCATGCAGCAATCAACGGTGCTCTAGGCAATACAGTGTTTAATTTAGCAGCTGCCGACATTACGGATGGTAGCAAGCTGACTATCGGTGATGAGACATACGTATTTAGCGTTGGCGCAGATAGCACAGTAGAAGCTGTAGATGGTGATATTCTAGTCGATCTAACAGACCTAACAGCTGCAGCAGGTGTACTGGATACTGCAGAATTAACAACTGCAATAGACAGATTAACAACAGCAGCAGCAGGAAATACTATGTTCTCTGTGGGCCAGACAGGCACAGATGGTCAGATTTCTCTACAAGAGATAGCTGGTGGCGGGGCTGACACAAAATCTCTCCCATCTTTCCAATCTTATGTAGTTTATACAGCTGCCCCAACAGCAAAACAAATTGCAGATCACGCTTCTGAGAAGGCTATGCTAGAATCTACACTTGTTAATGCAGAAAAGGCTTATGATGAAGCTTACACAGCAGCTGGCACACCTGGCGGTCTTGTTCTTCAGATCGGTGATACAGCAGATGACTTCAATAAGATGGCAGTTTCTGTTGATGACCTATCTGCGGCAGGTCTTGGCATTGCAGGTCTTGATGTTTCCACAGAAGCAGCTTCCGCAAAGTCTATCGACCTAGTTAAGGCAGCTATCAACCAAGTTTCCACAAACCGTGCTAACATGGGTGCTCTGCAGAACCGTCTAGAGTACACAATCAACAACCTAGACACAACTGCTGAGAACATGCAGGCAGCTGAAAGCCGTATCCGTGATACAGACATGGCAGCTGAAATGATGGAATACACCAAGAACAACGTTCTTGTACAGGCTGCACAGGCTATGCTTGCACAGGCAAACCAACAGCCACAGTCCGTCCTACAGCTACTGGGCTAATATTTAACGTATATTGTCTTAATGTACGGTATAGGAAACCGCCCCCCTTTTGGGGGGCGGTTTTTTTGTGCTTGTGGGACACCTTGCACAACCTCGGCTATTGTTGTATAATCAAATACATCAAACACCAAAGGGGGAATAGCGTGCGCTCAAAAATTTTCTCGAACATCGGCTGGCTGGTCGGCGGCAGAGTTGTGCAGTCGGCGCTTTCGTTTGTTTTAAGCGCAATAACGGCACGCATGTTAGGCCCTGAGGATTTCGGAGTTGTCGGCTATGTGACAGCGATTGTTTCGTTCTTCGCATCGATATGCGTGCTCGGCTTTAACTTTATAGTTACCAACGAGATTGTCAAAAACCCCGACCGCACAGGCGAGGTTGTCGGCACGGCGATAGTGCTGAGGACGGTGATTTCCACGGTGGCGATAGTGTTGGTGCAGGTGGTTATGTATGCACTCCATCCCGAGGACAGTTTAATAAAGGTGGCATCATTTGTGGCGTCATTGACGCTGTTTTTGCAGTCGTTTGACGTAATAAGCTACTTTTTCCACACAAACCTAAAGTCAAAAACAGTGGTGGTAGTGACAGTATCAGCGCAAATTTTGACCTCTGTGTACAGGATGGCGATACTGCTGTCCACGGCACCGATAACCTTCTTCGCCGCAGTGGACAGCGTGAACTACCTGTCCATAGCGCTACTACTATTTATAGCCTATAAAAAGCACGTCTCACCAAAGCTCACCTTCACATGGGTTACCGCAAAACAGCTACTGGGTCAGAGCTATCATATGGTATTGTCGGGACTGTTTATCGCAGTCTATGCTCAATCGGACAGGATAATGATAGGTCAAATGCTGGGCGAAGCGGAGGTGGGCTACTACACCGCCGCCTTGACACTTGCAGGTGCGTGGGGGTTTGTGCTGATAGCGGTGATAGAGTCGGTGAAGCCGATAATAGTCGAAGCACGAAAACACGACTACGAGCTATTCACCAAACGAACAACACAACTCTTCTTTGTGATACTCTGGATGAGCATAGTCATGGGTATGGCGATGACCATTTTCGGGCGGCTTGTGGTGAGGATAGTCTACGGCTCAGACTACACCGAAACGGCATCTGCGCTGAGTATAGTGACGTGGTACACAGGGTTTTCCTTCCTCGGCACAGCGAAGAATGTATGGTTAATCAGCGAGGGCAAGCAGCGGTATGAGACGGTTTTCACGGCGGTGGGAGCGTCAGCGAATGTGCTACTAAATTTCCTGCTCATACCGATTTACGGTATATCGGGGGCGGCAGTCGCCACACTTGTCACGCAGATAGTCACAAACTTTGTATGCCCAGCGCTTTTTAGGGATACACGTGCTATAAGTGGCATGGCTGTGAACGCTTTTTTCTTCAGAGGCATATCGTTGAAGGAGGAGGTTTTGGGGCTTTGGACACAAGTGAAAGGGTGGCTGTCAAAATGCTAACACCGTTAGCTTTTGGGCACCTCTTTTGTTAAAAACTCCCCATTCCCCCTTGTATTCCACGTGCAAAACCGCTATACTATAATCAAACAAACACTTGTGATTACATTACTATATTTAGGAGGTCATCATGAACAAAGATTTTTTTGTTAGGAACAGGAAAGCTTTACTGGAAAAGATGGAGGACGGTTCTGTCTTTTTACTTTACTCGGGGATTGCGCCGCTTAAGAGTGCAGACCAGGACATGTCCCCCTACACTCCTAACCGCAACTTCTACTACCTCACCGGCATAGACGAGCAGAATGTCTGGCTGATGATGAGCAAGTCGGACGACGGGACAGTGGGCGAAAAGCTGTTTATCACCCAGCCTGACGAGATGTTGATAAAGTGGAACGGAAAGATGTTGACCAAAGAGAAGGCGAACGAGCAGAGCGGACTGGCGATGGACGACGTGCTGTATATGCAGGACATGGAGCGCACTGTCGAGCGTGTGCTGGCGAGGAGCGGTGTGGATATCGCATACTTCTCACTGGAGCGCCTGAAGATGTCCCACGCACCGACTACGAGCGAGGACTATGTACGTGTAATACAGAGCAAATACCCACACATAACAATTAAGAACGGCGCACCGCTAGTATACATGCTAAGAACCATCAAGACCCCCGAGGAAGTTGAGTGCATCCGCACAGCTTCAAACGCAACACTGGACGCACTTGAGTTTATGCTTGGGAACGCACGTATAGGCGAGTATGAATACCAGTGGGCGGCGGACTTTGAATACAAGGTAGCACGTTCGGGTATGCGTCTCGGCTTCGAGACCATAGCAGCAAGCGGCGCAAACGCCACCATGCTACACTACAGCGACAACGACCATATCACCAAAGAGGGCGACCTGATACTGTTTGACCTCGGCGCGGAATACAACTACTACTCCGCTGATATTTCGAGGACCTTCCCGATAAGCGGCAAGTTTACAGCACGTCAAGCAGAGCTTTACAACATAGTACTAGAGGCAATGGAGCTATCGAAGGACAAAATGCGTCCCGGCGAGCCTGTGAAGTCTGCAAACGATGCTGTTATCGACTTCTACAAGAAGGCACTGCGCACAGCAGGGCTTATCACCACCGATGACGAAGTGGCGAAGTTCTACTACCACGGCGTAGCTCACGGACTGGGGCTTGATGTCCACGACCCGGGCAGACGCAAGGTGTTCGAGCCGGGCATGGTGCTGACCTGCGAGCCGGGGGTCTATGTTGCGGCGGAGGGTATCGGTATACGTCTTGAGAACGATATTCTGGTAACAGAAGGCGCACCTGAGGATCTGTCAGGCAAGCGACTGCTGGGCGTTAAGGAAATAGAAGAGTTTATAGCGAAAGTCAGGAAATAAGCATTGTATTTTGTAGGGGACGCCCTATGTGGCGTCCGCATTATTTGATTTTAGTAAAAGGAGTAGAATAACATGGAAAAGCTAACAGTGGACTACAAGCTCGTGTGGGATATGCTCAGCGAGAGTGAGCGCAAAGACGTAATGACAATGGGAGAGGACTACAAAGCGTTTTTGGACTCAGGCAAGACCGAGCGCACTTCAATAGATACAATCATCGAGCGTGCCAAAGCTGAGGGGTATGTTGACCTCCATAGTCTGTCCGAGTTAAAAGCAGGACAGAAGGTGTACAGCATAAACCGTGGTGGTTCTGCTATGCTTGCTGTAGTCGGTAGCGAGCCGATGACAAGCGGTGTGAGCGTGGTAGGTAGCCATGTGGACTCCCCACGTATCGACCTAAAGCAAAATCCTCTCTACGAGGACGGTGGTTTTGCCCTCTTTAAAACCCACTACTACGGTGGTATCAGAAAGTACCAGTGGGTAGCGCTTCCACTGACACTGTGCGGTGTCGTAGTGCTTAAAGACGGTAGCAAGATAACCATAAACGTAGGCGA
>CAYJIK010000019.1:0-9401 GCA_964370205.1 uncultured Oscillospiraceae bacterium
GTTTCGGGCGAACACACAGGTTCGCCCCTACAAGTCTTGTGCATTATTAGAATTTCGTCACAGCCCCTTTTTTGAAGTATTAACATTGCGCTCTATTTTGTGTCAGTGGGTATCTCGTGCCATCAGTAGCGGTCACACCCCTACCCAAAGGTAGTGGGAGTAACGCAGCTGGGGCGAAGCCCCGGCGACAAGGTCGCCGACCTAAGATAGCCCGAGACTGCGGTCTCAGGCTGTCTTAGGTCATTGAGCTACGCTCAATGGGGCTTCGCCCCTGCTTCCACTCCCAAAACCTAAACCACCCCCACCCAAACCACCAACACAGTTTTTACACTATCCCTATTGCTAATTTCTACTGGGTTTGATATTATAGGTAAAAACAAGCTAGCTTGTAGATACTTAACAAAAAGAAAGGTAGACGAGAATGCGAGAGACTTAATGTCTTGTGTTGTATCGTCTGCGTGTGGACATTACAATGCTTCAGAAATTCAAGCTGAAAAACGATAAAGTGTACTCCCCCGCTCAGCTTATCTGTATAAGTTTTGCGTCGGTTATAGCGGTGGGAACTTTTTTCTTGACCCTTCCCATTTCATCCGCAAACGGCGAGTTTACGTCATTTTACGATGCACTGTTCACCGCCACCAGCGCCACTTGCGTGACAGGGCTGGTCGTACGTGACACCGCCACCGAATGGTCAACGTTCGGGCAAGGCATCATACTGCTCCTCATACAGATAGGAGGGCTCGGCTTTATCACCATGGCAACCTTCTTCAACGTCATGATAGGCAAGAAGCTGGGACTTCGCTCCATGCAGCTCGCACAGGAGTCGGTGAGTGGCTCAAACTTCGTGGACACGAAACAGCTTATCAAAGTCGTTGTGTTGGTCTCGCTCGTCATTGAGCTTATCGGCTCGGTGATACTCAGCACCGTCTTTGTCCCGATGTACGGCACAAAAGGAATATTTATATCGGTGTTCACAGCAGTTTCAGCCTTCTGTAACGCAGGGTTTGATCTATTCGGATTTATCGCACCGTACACCTCGCTTGTTCCGTTCCAAGAGAACGGAGTTGTGCTTTCGGTGGTAATGTCACTTATCGTCATAGGCGGACTCGGTTTCGTGGTGTGGGTGGACATCTTCAACTACATCAAAACCCGAAAACTAACGCTACACAGTCAGATAGTACTGCTTATGACAGCGGTTCTGATAGTGGGCGGTACTGTACTGTTTTTAGCGCTTGAATATAACAACACCCTTGCAGGCATGGACTTCTCCACGAAAGTGAATAACGCACTATTCAGCTCGATAACCACAAGAACAGCAGGGTTTAACACGGTAGACTTTGCGCAGATGAGCGGCACGACAAAGCTAATCAGCTGTATAATGATGTTCATCGGCGCAGCCCCCGGCTCTACAGGCGGCGGCATAAAGGTCTCCACCGCAACTGTAGTTATCATGACCGTTGTCAGCGTCATAATGGGGCGTGACCAGACTGTTATCATGGGACGTAAGGTGTCCCATCAGGTGGTGTATAAGTCACTGGCGGTCATCGTGGTTGCAATTATAGCAGTAAGTATAACATCATCGGTCGTCATCACAATGGTGGGCGCATCAGGCGTGGAAATCACAGGTATAGACGCCGTATTTGAGTCGGTGAGCGCTTTTGCGACAGTGGGACTGTCGGTAGGAGTAACGTCGGTACTCGACCCCATCTCAAAGGTCATTATGATATTCACAATGTACCTCGGACGTGTCGGCCCTGTGTCCTTTGCGCTGTCCCTAGCAATGCGCCCTGACAAAAACCGCAATACGATTATGCCTGAAGGGAAGATACTTGTTGGGTAGTTGGGTATTCGAACTAGGGGTGAGGTAGGCGCAAAAAAAACAATGTTGTCTTATGCCACGCAGTGAACAATGCACCACTGTAGGGACGGATATTATCCGCCCGAACCTCGCCGGTTATACTTGTTGCCTGTGGGATTATCCGTCGACGTTTCAACACACTCCCCCCTCTACCCACTACCACCTACCGAGCGGCACGCATAAAATGCGTGCCCTACAGAGATCCTTGGTTGCACACTTCATAACACACACTTAAACAATACAACACAAAAGGAGACCCACCATGAAAGTAACAATAAACGTCAGCGACACCACCCTACAAACAGAACGCCTCACCCTAAGACCATGGAAGCAAAGCGACCTCCCCGACTTCTACGAGTACGCCAAAGTGGAAGGCGTAGGTGTGATGGCAGGTTGGCCCGCGCATAAAAGTCTCGAAGAATCACAGCAGATACTAAACCGCTTTATAGAAAATGCAAACGACTTCGCCGTAGTGTACAAAGAACATGGCAAAGCAATAGGCTCGCTTGGCATACACCAATCATGGGCGGACGACATGGACGAGTATAAGCATCTAAAGGTAGTGGAGATAGGCTACGTACTCGCTAAGGACTACTGGGGCAGAGGTCTTATGCCCGAAGCGGTGAAAGCCGCACTCGGCTACTGCTTTGACACACTCGGTGTCGACGCAGTAAGTTGCGCCCACTTCACCCACAACATGCAGTCAAAGCGAGTGATAGAAAAAAGCGGTTTCACCTTTGTCATGGAAGGCAAACACGAAGCGAAACTACTGGACAAAGTATTTGACAGCCATAGATACCTGATTACAAAGGAAGAATATCTAAAACTGAATAAGTAGCAAAACCGAGCAACTCCGGGACACATCGGAGTTGCTCGGTTTTTGTAGCAAGAAGTACACTTCTCACCAAAGAGGAATTCTCATGTCTTCAGACATGCGTTTCGGGGGCTTTGTAACAGTACCCGACTAGGAAAGGAAGGGCTATCAATCATATGTTCACCGTTTGTGATACCGCAGAGAAACAACGTAAAAACGCCATCGGCTCTTCAGCGTCTTTCTCTGCTGCGGTATCGGGTCTTATCGACCTGCGATGGTCATAATGTAGTTTACGTGGGATGTTTTTCAAAAGTGGGGTAGCATTAAACTTTTTCTAAAAAACTTTTTACCATTCATAAAACACGCAAAACCGCTGTATAACTCTTTTAAAATAAAAACTACTGTGCTATAATACCTATTGAAAACCCACTATACTATTCGCATATGAAACTTACCCTAAACAAAAAACGAAAGGCGGCAACCCTGTACACTTCACTACAGGGAACTTTTATGGATAAAACTGAACTTTTACGCTCAATGCCCCAGATAAACATCCTTCTAAACCACCCTGTAATACAGTCCTGTAAACTCTACACACAAACCCTACTCACCGACTGCGCCCGTGAAGTGGTGGACACGCTCCGTAACGCCATATTAAAAGGAGAGGTGACAGAAGCCTCCACCATCGACAGCATAGCCCATTCCGTTATAGCGCTTGCAGAGAAATACAGCCAAAAGAGCTTGCGCCCCGTCATAAACTGCACGGGCGTGGTGCTTCACACGAATTTGGGGCGTGCTCCACTCGGTAGCGGTATAGCAAAGGCTATCAGCGAAGTGTGCGAGGGATACTCCACACTTGAGTATGACACCACCGCAGGCGGCAGAGGTAGCAGGCACAGCCATGTTGAAGCACTTATAACATCGCTCAGCGGTGCGGAGGCGGCAATAGCGGTGAACAACAATGCCGCCGCTGTTATGTTGGCACTTTCTGCGCTTACCGAGGGGGGCGAGGTTGTGGTGTCCCGTGGTGAGCTTGTAGAGATCGGCGGTTCTTTCCGTGTGCCGGACATTATGCGTCTCAGCGGTGCACACCTGAAAGAGGTTGGCACCACAAACAAGACAAAACCCTCCGACTACAGCGCCGCAGTCACCGAAAACACCGCTGCTTTCCTAAAAATCCATACCAGCAACTTCAAGGTAATAGGCTTTACTGAAGAAGTATCGGTGGAGGACATGGCAAAGGTAGCGGACAGCCGCTTCCCTGTCATCCACGACCTCGGCAGTGGCTCTTTTTATGATCCTTCCGTCTACGGCATAGCGGACGAGCCATGGGTTGCACAGTCGATAAAGCAAGGGGCGGACGTGGTGACGTTCAGCGGTGACAAGCTCCTAGGCGGCCCACAGGCAGGTATTATAGCAGGTAAAAAGAAGTATATCGACATTATAAAGAAGCACCCCTTAGCACGTGCGGTGCGTATAGACAAGCTATCCCTTGCAGCACTTGAAGAAACGCTCAGACTGTACCTCTACGGCGACCGTCAGCAGATACCAACCGTCGCCATGCTGTCCATGACCGCTGATAAAACCCGTGAGCGGTCTGAAAAGCTGGCGGAGATGATAAAGCAAGACGGTATCACAACCAGCATCGTTCCCATATCAGGGGAAGTTGGAGGAGGCTCTGTACCGGGTCAACAGTTAGACGGCTATTCGCTCTGTGTGGAGGTAGAGGGACTGTCAGCGGCGGCACTTGAGAAGCGTCTGCGCATGTCCACCCCACCTGTGATAGTGCGTATTCACAAAGACAAGGTTATAATAGACCCGCGCACAGTACCTGACGATAGTTTTTCGCTACTTGCGGAAATAGTTCTACAAACTAGAGATTAGAGAACCTTTACTATCCAACCCCAAAACGACAATTGTAGGGCAAGGGCTCTGCTCTTGCCGTTACCGTTAAATATGCCCAAACTACGGCAAGAGTAAACCCTTGCTCTACAGATATGGAAGGACGGTAGTTTGAAAATAACATTTTCAAACTACGATTTTAATCGTTTGCAGTTTTTGTGCTCTTCGGCATAGCCTTAAACTTTGCAGAAAGGAATGATTATTCACATGAAAAATATTGTTATAGGTACAGCAGGGCATGTCGACCACGGCAAGACGTTGCTGGTCAAAGCACTTACAGGTATAGACACCGACAGACTAAAAGAAGAAAAAAAACGAGGCATCACCATAGAACTCGGCTTTGCACATATGGACCTCCCGAATGCAGGTAAGGTGGGCATAATAGACGTACCGGGGCATGAGAAGTTCATAAAGAACATGCTCGCAGGCGCAGGCGGTATCGACATTGCCATGCTCATAGTAGCGGCTGACGAAGGTGTAATGCCCCAGACAAGAGAGCATCTCGGCATACTGTCTCTCTTAGGCATAGACCTCGGCGTTATAGTCGTGACCAAAACCGACATGGTAGAACCCGACTGGCTTGAAGCTATATCGGAGGAGATAAGAGAAGCGGTTGCCCCCACTTTTTTAAAGGACGCACCAATGGCGTTTGTGTCCGCCTACACAGGGCAGGGCATAGACGAACTAAAGCAGGTGCTGGACACTTTAAGCGTCTCCGCAGGAGAGAAGAACCTAAATCTCCCCCCCAGAATTCCTGTGGACAGAGTATTCCCACGTGAGGGCTTTGGGACAGTCATCACAGGCACACTTATTGAGGGCACACTAAAAGTAGGTGACGAAGTGGTAATATCCCCGTTTGACCGCCCCACACGTGTCCGCAATATACAAAACCACGGCGAGTCGAAGGACATAGCATATGCAGGTCAGCGAGTGGCGGTAAACCTTGCATCAGTCCACTACAGCGAGGTTAAGAGGGGCGATGTCATCACTACAGAAGGAAACAGCGCCTCCACAATGATGCTGGACGTAAAACTCAGCATACTCCCCGACTACGACCGAGTAATATCGGACGGCAGTCGTCTGCACCTCCACCACGGCACAACAGAAACGATATGTAAACTTGTCCTGCTTGACCGTGCGGAACTTAAAGCAGGCGAGTCAGCGTTTGCACAGCTTAGACTTACCGACACCATCTCCGCCAAGACAGGCGACCGCTTTGTTGTCCGCTTTTACTCTCCCGTCGAAACTGTCGGCGGTGGGACTGTCATAGAGGCGTCCCCCATTCGCCACAAGCGCTTTAACGACGATGTACTGTCCGCTCTGACGGTGAAAGAGAGCGGTGACGACCTCCAAAAGCTGTCCCAACTACTACTTGAAGCGTCAGGCAGGATAGCAAACACAGCAGATATACGAAAAAGCTTCCCTGTGACCGACGAAAAGTTCGCCGAGCTGATAGCGGAACTGTCTGAAGAAGGCGAAATAGTCAAGATAGCACAGGAGCGGTTTATACACCGAGGTCAGCTTGCACAGCTGACAGAGCGACTGTCAAAACTACTCACCGTCTACCACAAGGACAACCCCCTTCTAAGCGGTGTCCGCCGTGAAGAGCTGCGCACAAAACTACTCCCCGCCCTTGATATCCAAAGTGCCGACGCGATAATAGCCCTACTAACCTCCCAAAGCGAGTTTAAACTCATTGACGGCAGAGTGTCCCTAAAGGACTTCACCCTAAACCTAAACCCCAAACAACAGCAGATGCACCGTGACCTTCTAAAGCTATACACCGACGCAGGGTACAGCCCCCCCGACCGCGCCACAGTCACAAAGACCTACGCCAAGGACAGGGACTTGTTTTCAAAGGTGTTCTCCTTCATGCATAGCGAAGGAGAGCTAGTGGCGGTATCCGACGAGTTTTCCTTCGCAGGTGTGCTGTATGAAAAAGCACTGTCCGACTTCAAAGCGGCGGCAGAAGTAGCGCCCGTGACCCTTGCACAGTTTAGGGACATCATAGGTAGCTCCCGAAAGTACACGGTGGCAATACTGGAGTACTGGGACAGGAAGAATATCACCAAAATGGTTGGAGATGCTAGGGTCCTTGTGTAGCCGCATTACTACCATCAAAATAAAAGGAGGAAAAGAAAATGGAAAACAAAAACGTAATACTGGGCAGACGAAGCGTCAGGGAGTACTCCCCTGAGCCGCTCTCTCATGAGCTTATCAAAGAAATCATAGACGTAACACGCTACTATCCTTCGTGGAAAAATGCACAGGTAGCGAGATTTCATGTCGTGGAAAACACAGAAACAAAGCTGAACATCGCTGAGAACGCCACGAAAGGTAACAACACAAAAATAATCACCGAATGCCCCACCCTCATAGTGTTGACCTACAAAAAGGGAGAGTGTGGCACTGACAAAAACGGTGACTATATAAAACAAACACAGGGTAGCTGGGAGATGTTTGACGCAGGTATAGCCGCACAGACACTATCCCTAGTCGCCTACGACAAGGGCGTTGGCAGTATAATACTGGGACTGTTTGACGAGGTTAAAGTTGCGAAAATCTGCTCTATTCCCGAAGATGAGCAGGTTGCGGCACTTATCCCCATAGGCTTCCCCAAAGCCGAGGTCACAAAAGTCCCACCGAGAAAAGCAGTGGACGATATACTGTTCTTTATATAGCAAAAATATAGAGGGCGATGCTTACATCGCCCTCTACTACCTTACACGTCCAAACTTTACGTATTCACACAATACTAATTCACCCTAACAAAGTCAGGAGGAACACCGCTTGGACAGTTTACACGAAGCTATCAAACAGTTACTGGACGAAAATGTCCACAAGATAATCATAAGTGCACCAAAACCGGGGGCGAACTACCGCAAGATAACACTCGACCTTGTTGGTGGCGAGTGGCAAAGTGAAATGCTCACCGAAAAGCAAGCGTTTCACAACCGCATAACCACCGATGCGGTAACGCATATCGCAGACCTAGTCACACACTATAAACAGCTGTCCGCCTTTAGCAGTGAAAAGGAGTTCACCCTACTAATCAGCAAAAAAGGCAAGCTGAACCTCACTAAGCGAAACACCACCTCCGCACCGTCTGCAAAGACCGCCCACAATCGTGAGAAAAACGTGGTTTTCTCGGCAAAAGACAGCATACCTCCGCTAGTGGACATGGGCATTTTCTCAAAAGAGGGTAAACTGATAGCGGCAATGTCGGACAAACTGCGGCAGATAAACCGCTTTTGCGAGCTGGTGGGGCATGAGCTGTCACATGTAAAGAGCGGTGAGCGGTTTAATGTCATTGACTTTGGTTGCGGTAAGTCCTACCTCACGTTTATTCTGTACCACTACCTCAAAAACACGTTAGGGCTTGACGTGCATATCGTGGGCATAGACCTTAAGGCGGATGTTATAGAAAAATGTAATGCCGCCGCTAGGAAGTATAGCTATGATAATCTCAACTTTGAAGTTGCGGACATAGCCGGTTATAGCCCGAAGTTTGACGTGGATATGGTGGTAAGCCTGCACGCTTGTGACACTGCCACCGACCATGTTATATATAACGGCGTCAAGTGGAATGCTAAGTACATATTCTCTGTGCCGTGTTGTCAGCACGAACTGTTCTCACAGATGAAAACTGAGACACTCACCGCACTCACCGATTATGGTCTGATAAAGGAGCGTCTGGCGGCACTGTTTACCGACACCATCCGTGGGAAATTGTTGGAATCAAGTGGATATAGGGTTGATATGTGCGAGTTTATCGATTTTGCGCATACTCCGAAAAACATACTGATACGGGCTAAAAGAGTCGGGCTGTCCGCCGACAAACGCAAAAAGAGCAAAGAGCAAGCGGTGGTTCTTATCCGTGAGTTTGCACTGTCCCCGTCGCTATACAGCCTACTTTACGGCGAAAAAGGAGGAGAAAGAAGTGATTAAGAAAGCAACCACAGCTGATGTCCCCACCCTTTCCGAGCTTGCTTTTAAACTCTGGGGTGGACGTAGTGTGCAGTACTTTCTGGACGAATTTGCTGACATGGTAAAGGACGAATCAGCGGCGCTTTTCCTCTGCTTTGACGGTGAAATTGCAGTAGGCTTTGCACAGTGTCAGCTACGTCACGACTATGTTGAAGGCACAGACAGCAGTCCCGTCGGCTATCTGGAAGGGGTATATGTCGAGGACAGCCACCGCCGAAAAGGCGTAGCCACAAGACTACTAACCGCCTGTCAGCAGTGGGCGAAGCAGGCAGGTTGTACCCAGTTCGCCTCCGACTGTGAACTAGACAACACAGACAGCTTAAAATTCCACCTCGGCGTTGGCTTTAGCGAGGCAAATAGAGTGATATGCTTTGTTAAGGAGCTGGGAGATTAGGACGATTGTTGAAAACGTAAATTTAGACAGCTAAACAACAGTATGTATTCCATGATGGTGTACCCCACAGCAAAACCAATACTGTATTAGCCCTCCTTAAGATGAACTTAAGCTTTAGCGCTATCCCATCTTAAGCTGAAACTCTGTGATCGGACCTGTAGCAAGCGTAAACAACAACGTTCGGGCAGAGGCCGTGTCGGTGCCCGGCACCGACTAACGAAACACAGTCCGCCCCAAAAGGGCCGGACTGTGTTTCGTTTCCGCCCCTTGGGCGGACGGCCTCTGCCCGAACGTTGTTGTTTACGCCATTGCGCGGCGGAGGCACCACACAAAAACTCCCGACACTACCTCTCCCATTCTGTTAACCTAAACATTCTCCGGCCTACTAAGACAAGCCCTTACACAGTACACCATGATTACCCAAATAGTCATTGGTTCACAGCAGG
>CAYJIK010000019.1:9501-32143 GCA_964370205.1 uncultured Oscillospiraceae bacterium
TCGGAGGGATAACGATGAACAATACACAAAAGCATACCCAAAACAAAGGCTTTACACTTGTAGAGCTGATAATAGTGGTTGCGGTTATTGCCGTGCTTGCTTCGGTACTTGCGCCGCAGTATCTGCGATATGTAGAGCGTGCCAGAGAGTCAAATGACATACAGATAGCAAGCGCTCTGCTTGATGCCGCCACAATAGCGATAGCCGACCCAAACAACAATGTACCTTCAGGGTATATCATCGAAGTAGCTTGGGCGACCGACCCTCACCATTCAGTGCAGGGTACACTTGTGGTACGCTCCCCTATCTGTAGCTCCTCAATATGGGGACTGGGGGTTACAGGTGGGCAAACCGCCATACCCACAGCGCAATATCAATCTGTACTTGCAAACCTGGACGAAAACATATCCACCATACTACAAGCGGATATAACAACGGAAAACACAAGTAGCGCCGTCGACTACTACAAACCCCTCATTGAAAAAGCGCAGTCGGTTATAGCAAACGAAGAGGACTTTATCTACCATATAAACACCGCTACAGGCGCAGTTGTGGTCTGTAACGAAAGCGTGAGATGGGTAACAGAGATGGGACTTAACGCAGTAATATAATGACGGACAACAAAAGGAGATGTGCAAAATGCGAGAAGTACTACACGCAATGATGGACTACTACAAGGGCGAACCAAGCTACATACAACACTTTGTAAAGGTACACGCCTTTGCAAAGGAGATAGCCCTAGGCGAAAACCTAGACGATAAGACGCTCGAAACACTCGAGATCGCCGCTTATGTCCATGACATAGGCATAAAACCCGCCAAAGAAAAGCACGGCTCCGGCGCAGGCAAACTGCAGGAGCAAGAAGGCCCTCCCGTCGCAAAAGAGATGCTCTCAAAACTCGGACTCTCTGACAGCATTATAGAACGTGTCTGCTACCTTGTAGGCCACCACCACACCTACACCGATATCGACGGTGTCGACTATCAAATACTGGTAGAAGCAGACTTCCTTGTAAACTTCTATGAAGGCAAGACAGACAAAGAGCGCATTGAAAAAGTATACAACGATATCTTCAAAACCGAAAGCGGCAAGGCGATGTGTAGAGTGATGTTTTTGGCGTAGCGTTGTGTAGACAACGGTGACGAATTCGATACCCACAATAATGTAGGGGCGACCTGTGGTCGTCCGAAACCTTGGTTTTACCACCTGTTTCGGGCGAGTGTATGGTATCGCCCCTTTGTTGTTTTCTAAGTTGTTTCTCTTTTTTAAAAATACCAAACGACCGCTTTGCCCACCCCAATTACAGTTAGCTAATTATAACTTTTCCTACTGAAAAAGTCGCTGAATAATACATCCCTAGCTTTTTTCACCTTTTTAACAAAAACGCTTGCTAAACCGCATTGAAAGCGATATAATGAGTATTATTTGAAAAGCGCACAGGTAAATCGTGCATATAAATTTACTATTATTCATGCAATGACGAATAAAGAAGGCGATAACCGAATAAATGACATAGTACACTATGGAGCCGTGAGAGGGCAGATGTTAAAAAGCAAGATCTCCCCTACTAGCTCTAAAGATTTGTGGGCTTTCCGGAAGTTCACCCAAGTCCCACCTGTTTGACATATGGCTAATATGATTTAAAGGGAGAAAGCGATATAGCTTTCAGAATATTAAAAAAGAATAATAAGAAGGGAATGCACACACGAGGCCATACCGTTTTACAAACGGCTTTTCGGTCGTGGGTGCATGGTCATGTTTATGGCGAGTTTAAAACATAGCATACAAAGAGTGTTTGCTAATATGTCCGCTCGGCGAGGCTCGAGTTATGAGATTGATATGTGTAACGGTCCACTGCTTAGCAAGATGGTTAAGTTTGCGATACCGCTTGCACTGTCCAGTGTGCTACAGCTTATGTTCCATGCGGCTGATATTATAGTCGTGGGGCAGTACTCAGGGCCTACCGCCCTTGCCGCTGTTGGCTCTACAGGAGCGGTAACCAATCTATTCGTCACGCTGTTTATGGGGCTGTCAGTGGGTACAAACGTACTTACCGCGCGGTACTACGGCTCTGAACGGTATGACGACCTGACAAAGACAGTGCATACCTCGGTGGCGGTGAGTATTCTATTCGGTGTTATACTGGTGGTGGTTGGACAGCTTGTGACTGTGCCGATGCTCACGCTTATGGGGTCGCCGGCTGACGTTATCGACCAAGCGTCCCTGTACATGAAAATCATCTTCGCCGGTATGCCTGCGTCGCTACTATACAACTTCGGCGCAGCTATCCTCAGAGCAGTGGGCGACACAAGGCGTCCCATGTACTTCTTAACACTATCAGGTGTGCTTAACGTGCTTATCAATCTGTTTTTGGTAATAGTGGTTGGCATGGGCGTTGAGGGTGTTGCTATTGCGACAATCTTTGCACAATATGTGTCAGCAGGGTTAGTGCTTCAATGTCTGGTGCGTAGCCCCGGAGTGTACAGAGTGGTGCTCAAAGAGGTGCGCATATACAAACAGCAGTTTATCGAGATGCTGAAAATCGGTCTACCTGCCGGTGTACAGGGGGCGACTTTCTCTATATCAAACTCCATTATCCAGTCGTCCATAAACTCGTTTGGATCTGTGGTTATGGCAGGTAACACCTCAGCCGCAAGCTTGGAGGGTTTTACTTTCGTGGCTGTCAATGCGTTTCATCAGGCGGCGGTATCGTTTGTGTCGCAGAACTTGGGTGCGAAGAAGTATTCACGAGTGAAGAAGGTTGCGTGGATGAGCATGGGTATCGTCGCTTCGATAGGTGTAGTGCTTGGTGTGATCATGTTTATATTCGCAACACCGCTGCTTAGCATTTATAACAATGATCCCGAAGTTATCTCGTATGGTATTTTACGTATGCAGTATACCATTCTCCCTTACTTCCTGATGGGTATGATGGACGTTATGATAGGGATCCTCCGTGGGCTCGGCTTCTCCTTCTCGGGAATGGTAAACTCCATCTTCGGGGTTTGTGTATTCAGAATTGCGTGGATATACACCGCCTTCGCCTCCACAAACAGCCTTGATATTCTTTACCTCTCCTATCCGATAAGCTGGGCGCTTACATCTGGTGTAGCTATTTTGATGTTTGTGTTTGCGCAGAGAAAGATGCCCAAGGAAGATGGGGTTTAGGGAATTTGGAATGAGGAATTAGGAATTATCGGGTAATAGCCGATAGCTCCCCCCAAAACCGTGCAAAACCAACAACGTCGGGTCGCCCGCCGCTTCACAGCCCGACCGCCCACACTTTCAGCAAACAACTAACATCATCAGCGGTCAGACAGCGAACCGCCCCTGCGACCCTACCTCCACCCACAAAAGAAAGGACAAAACCATGAACGAAGAATTTAACACGGTGTTGTACACCGCTGACGAAATGGAACTACTCGAGGAACATATAGCAAAGGCGTTCGGCGAGTTTGACAGTGTTATGCACGAGATAATCTCCCCCGACATACACGTGGATATCTGCGTGATAAATCCGAGCGAAACACGCCACTACTACACACTTGTCACAATGGGTATGGGGGCGCACAGGATGAATGTCCCCTCTGAAATTCCTGAACAGGCAAGGGCGGAACTTTGCATATATCTGCCACAGGACTGGGACATACAGGGTAGCGAGGAAGAACACTACTGGCCGATGCGTTGGCTGAAAATACTGGCACGCCTACCCATCGAGAATGACACATGGCTTGGGCAGTACCACACGATACCCTGCGGTCAGCCACTGGCGGACAATACCGATCTCTGCGGCTTTATACTGGACACACCGTTCACCCTTATAGACGACGGCGACATTTTAGAGCTACCGAACGGCGAGCAGATAAACTTCTACGCTATTGCGCCACTGCACGAAGCGGAAATGTCCTACAAAGTGGACAACGGAGCAGAGGCTCTGCTGGACATGTTCGATGACGCCGACATAGATCACCTGCTGGTGGACATAGACAGGGAGAGCGCTGTGGACGAAGAAACAGTGCAGGAAGGCGTTATAGACTCTGCACATTATCACACCTACGCTATAATGTCCAAAGGGCTGGACGTGGACAATATGGCAGGCTATAACCATTTGGCGATATATCTGCGCTGGTTTATTGAAAACGACATGATGCATGAGCAATTCTACGAGTTATACCCCGAAGTTGTTGAAGCAGTTAAGAGTGGCGACAAGAGCCTTGACCTCAGAGTATTTCTACATCAGGAGTTCGACGGCAGACTGCTAATACAGCTGTTTAGCGAAGAGGGTATGGATTTCACCTTACACTACTACGCAGGCGACGAAGACCAGTACCCCGACGATATAGACAGCTATGCCGACATGTACTTTGAAGGCAGTGACGACGACCTACAGGACGAGGAATACCTGTTTATACCGTATGACGAGGCATACTATCAAGCGATGAAAGAATATATCGACAGAGCGTACAGCCGCTTTTTAGAGGAAGTATAATAAGCCGCTCAAATATTCCGGATCCCAGCGTACACTCAATAAAAAAGTGGCGTGACCACCTAAAAAGTCACGCCACTAACATACAAAAAGTGTCAAAATGCGAGTGTTTATCGGCTCTTAAAAATTTTCTAAAAAACTTGTAATTTTCACTTGACAAGTCGCTTTTTTTTTGATATACTCCTTGAGTACCGAGTAAGAAGTCGTGGCGGTATAGCTCAGTTGGCTAGAGCAATCGGTTCATACCCGATTTGTCGTTGGTTCAAATCCGACTACCGCTACCAGCTATTCCGTACAAACTTTACTCTAAATATGGCCCGTTGGTCAAGCGGTTAAGACACCGCCCTTTCACGGCGGTAACACGGGTTCGATTCCCGTACGGGTCACCAGCAAACTTAATAGATGGGGAGCTTGTATTACAGGCTGAGAGGGAACTGCGAGTTCCGACCCTTAAACCTGATACGGATAATGCCGACGTAGGGAAAACGTTAACCTGTGGTATACCGCAGGTTTTTTGTTTGTATACATATAACAACCTATCAAAATGTTTGCCCTCATAAGTCGGGTTATAAGGCTTGTACACACTTAAAATGCAAACCGAAAGGAAGGTCACCACTATGACAACAGACTTCACAGCAACTCCCGTAAACAAGACAAAACGCCTTACCGAAAGCGCAGTACTAATAGCAATCTCTGTAATCCTCTCCATGCCACCACTTACCATCACAGGTGCTTGGATATATGGCGGTTCTGTAACTATTGCCTCCATGCTGCCGCTGTGCTTTATATCGTATAAGTACGGTATGGGGTGGGGCGCACTTACAGGCGCTACCTACGGACTTATAAATCTTTTGATGGGCCTAAACTCCATTATAGGACAGTCTTTTATGGTGGTTTTGGGCGCTGTGTTCATTGACTACATATTAGCTTTTATGGTGTTTTCGCTTGGTGGGCTTTTCAGAGGGAAAGGTGTAAACCTTCAGAAAAATATGCTGGTAGCGTTCCCCTTAGGTGCGTTTGCCGGTTGTGTGGGCAGATTTGTCGCTCACTTCCTGTCAGGATTTCTTGTGTGGGGCTCTATTGCCAACGATGGCTTTACAGCGATAGCCTACTCCTTCACCTACAACATAGGCTACATGCTCCCCGAGATAGTTGTCACCACACTTGCGGCAGTTATCTTAACCCCGGCGCTAAAGAGATTTGTGGTTAAGTAGGGTATACCCTCCAATATGAGTTAAAACCTATGCGTCTATCGACGCATGGGTTTTTCTTTTTTGACAGTGGTGGGCGTTTTGTGTATGTTTAGCCGTTCCTGTAGGTAGCCGCTCGGGACTGAAGATAGCGTAAACAGCACAGTCGGGGGAGTGGCCATCTGCCCACAGGGCAGAAACAAACACAGCTTCAGCCGTTAGGGCTGAAGCTGTGTTTGTTAGTCGGTGCTGAGCACCGACATGGCCACTCTCCCGACTGTGTTGTTTACGCTACCCTCCCTCTGTGGCACAACATAACCTCACCTGTCAAAACCACTATTATCCATTACCTCCACCTCCCCTTTGTATTTCCCCAAACTTTATGCTATACTAAATACTATATACACCAAAGGAGCGAACACCTATGAAGATTGGTATTGACCTTGGCGGTACAAATATCGCCATAGGAGTGGTGGACAGCAACCACAACATTATCGCTAAACACTCACACCCCACCCCAAAGGCCACCGAAGACATTACGAACACAATGGCGAGCTTGACAACACTGCTACTGAGCGACCTTGACCTGTCCGTAAGCGATATAGACAGCGTTGGCGTCGCCGCACCGGGGTGGATAGACATTGAAAGCGGCGTGATAGTTGCGTCCTCGAATTTGGGACATAGAGATTACCCAATGGCGGCGGAACTGTCAAAGCGTGTCGGAATAAGTGTAAAAGTAGCTAATGACGCTGACTGTGCCGGCATCGCTGAGGCGGTAGCAGGCGCAGGCCGGGGACGAAACCCCGTCGTCATGCTCACTATCGGGACAGGAGTTGGCGGTGCTCTGATATTTGACGGCAAAATCTACCGTGGCAAAAGCCTGTTCTCCCCCGAGTTCGGCCATATGACGCTTAACATGGACGGACCTCTCTGCAACTGCGGACGACGTGGCTGTGTGGAAAACTACCTGTCCGCCACTGCACTTATTAAAATGGCGAAGGACAGCGCTAAAAAACACTCCGAAAGTCTGCTTAATTCGCTGGGTGACGGTGATATAGACGGAAAGGTCATCTTTTCCGCCCTACAGCGTGGGGACAGCGCTACCGTAACACTGTTCGGCGAGTATGTCCACTACTTTGTCCAAACCATCACAAACATCGCAAACGCCTTCTGTCCCGAGATTGTAGTAATCGGCGGTGGGATATCAGGCGCAGGCGACTTACTGCTAACCCCTATCCTAAAGCAAATGCCAAATGCCGCCGAGGGCTACACCTACGGGAGCATCTACCCCGAGGTAAAGCTCGCCACATTAGGTAACGACGCAGGTATAATAGGCGCAACGCTTATCTAATTTGTAGGAGCTTCAACCGTAAACTGTCATGTCGAGAATATCCGGCTTAGATATATTAAACAATGTCTTAAACATTTTTTACTAAAAGAAAAAAGGAAAGGTTGTTTTGCGCCATGAAACCAATTTTTGTATCCAGCACATTCAGAGACATGCAAGCAGAGCGTGACATGCTTGCGATAAAGGTTATACCGGAGCTTAATATACACGCACGTGAATACGGCGAATCGCTACGTTTCGTAGATTTGCGGTGGGGCGTCAACACGTCCGACTTAGGCAGTGACGAAAGCAGTGAAAAAGTGCTTAAAGTCTGCCTAGACGAAATAGACAATACACGCCCCTACATGATAGTGCTTGTTGGGGAGCGCTACGGCTGGATCCCCCCTGTGGATCTACTCAAAACCGCCGCCCTACGCAAAGAACATCTGCTGGACGACTTTCAAAAGAGTGTAACCGAACTTGAAATTGAGTACGGCGCACTTGCGGAAAAGGGTGACCTGCAAAACTGCCTGTTCTACTTCCGTGAGCCACTTAACATAAACGAAATACCCCCTCACCTTCATGGCGCATATATCGAAAATGACCCTGCAATAATAGAAAAGCTGAGCGCCTTAAAGGAGAAAATCAAGAAGTCAGGTGCAAAAGTCAGCAGTTACCGCTGTGAATGGGACAGCACAGGCAGTGTACTGACAGTTCCGCAGAGCTTCTGCGATATGGTGACGGCGGACGTCCTAAAGCTGTTTGAGAGCGACTTTGAACGTCTAAAAAGCTTGTCCGTCTACGAGCGTGAGGAGATAAACTCCAAACTGTGGGCGGCAGAAAAAGCCGTGCATTTTTCCGCAAGGGACAGCCTTATAGCTGACTACATACAAAAGATAACCGACAAAGACACACGTCTATTCCTACTTAGAGGAGTGTCGGGCAGCGGAAAAAGCACCGCCATGGCGAAAATGTTTGAGATGCTACCCAAAGAAACGATATCGCCCGACAAAGACAAAGCAATTTTAAAAACAGAAACCTTCTTCTTCACCGCAGGCATTAGTAAACAATCGCAAACCGCCCTTGACATGCTAAAGCAGATTGTAAGCAAACTGGAGCGTCTAACAGGGAGGCTCCCCCACCTCCCCGACGAAACAGAGGATAGCGACATAACTGTCCATAAACTGGCACAGTACTTTGAGGACTACGCCTTCGCCTACGCCGCCGCCACCAAAGCCCCTCTTTACATCTTCTGTGACGCCGTCGACAGCTTAACGCAGGACGAAGCAGTAGCAAACTTCTCATGGCTACCAAAGCATCTACCAAAGACAGTAACAGTAGTCGTGTCATCCCTTGACAGTCTTGAAGTGCCACCGTTTTTACCCTTTGACAAAAACCGTGAAATAGAGCATTTACACCCACTCTCCCCCACCGAGATACCACAGGTAGCACAGGGTATAGCGGAAGCTAACGGCAAAGAGCTTGCGAAGGGTGTTATAGACGCTATATCAAAGCTGGACGGTGCAGTAAGTCCGCTTTATGTGGGCTTAGCTGTACAGCGACTACTTATGATGGACAGCGATGACTTTGCCAAAGTAGCCGCAGGCGGTGGTGACATGGAAGCGATAAACAGCTACATGCTCTCACTGGTGGACACCTTCCCCCACTCTCCGCAGGAAATGGCGGTATCAGTGCTCACCGAAGCGTCAGACAGGATAAACCCCGACTTCTGCGGTATGGTGGCAGGTCTGCTTGCCGTGTCACGCCGGGGACTTCGTGAGAGCGACCTACAGGCGATATTCACAGCGGAGGGACAGCAGTACCTCGGCGTAGACCTTGCACTGTTCACACGGTATATGGACAGCTTTTTCGCTTACCGTAACGATAGCCGTCTCGACTTCACCCACCGCATTATCCGAGACGGTTTTAAGACAGAGGCTGACATCACCAATCGTAACAAGCAGATATTACACCACCTAAAAACACTCCCCAACACCGACAACATAAAACTGTCCGAGGTGGTGTACCATGCGTACAAAGCCGATGACAAACACTACCTATCAGCGCATATAGACGAGCTGTATGAGAGTGGCTCCAAAGAGGGACTGTGCATAACAGCAGAGGAACTGCGCTCCATTGCCCTTGCCGACATGGCATGGTTTAACGCCTTTGCCGAATATGCGATAACAGAGGGAGAAAGCGAGCATTTTGTAAAGCTTGCCACAGTTGAGTTTTACAGTGCGTTTAGCATATCAGTGGAGGAAAGCACGCTATTAGCCGAGGCACTCACAAAAATAACGGAAGTTGTCAAGCTGTTACCTACCGCTAAACTCAACACCCAAAAACGCAGGGAGCTGGCTATTACCTACCTGCTAATAGGCCACGTCTACAGAGCGAGGGGCGAGTACAGGGAAGCCACTGAATTCTACGTGAAAAGTTTAGTGGTAAGAAAAGCGCTCTGCCGTGAGTCGGGCGATTACATAGCAAAACGTGACATTATTGCTATCCAGCTGAACATCGGAGATCTGTGTAGACTGGGAAGTCAGTATGACGAGGCGATAGAGCGGTACACAGAGTGCCTGCGGATCGCCGGTGAGTTACTGGCGGAGAGTGAAACCGTCCAGATACATGAGGATTTCGTGTCTATCTACGAGAGACTCGGGGAGCTTTACAAGGCGAAGTCAGAGTTTGAAACTGCACTGGACTTCTTTAAAAAGGCTCTAAGCGAGCGCCAAACTCTCGCCGACATTTTAGACACAGCGGAAGCAAAAAGCGCTGTTGTGATAGGCGAAGGTAAAATAGCGGGTGTTCTATATGAATTAGGAGACTACTATGGAGCGTTGGAGCTGTATATCAATTTGCATAATGAACAGGGAGCTATAGTAGAGCAAACAAGATCGTTCACCGCCTACCATGAACTGTCTGAAACCTATTTGCGTCTCGGCGAAATATTTGAGAAAATCAGTGACTTAAAAAGAGCAATTTATGAATACGAAAAGAGCGTTGCCATAAAGAAGATACTCTTAAAACAGCTGAAAATCCCCCGTATAACCCGTGACCTTGCTGTAGCAAAGAGCAAAGTGGCGGATGTCAGCTACACTTACGGTGACCACTATAAAGCAGAAGAGCTATACAAGGAAGCCCACAAAGCGTTTAGCAACGTAGCAGAGCTTTTAGACACTCCCACCGCAAAACGCGACCTAGCTGTCAGCCACGGCAAGCTCGCCACCATGCAGCAAAGAATATACGACAATCGCATAAAGGCAGTGGAGGAACAGCAAAAAGGTCTGGACATCTTGTTAGCCATTGACGAAAGCCACCACACCCCCGATATCAAACGCCTAATTGCGATAGGCCACGAAAAAATAGCAGGTTATTACATCTTACTAATGAGGAAGGCGGAGGCGAAGGAACTGTTCGCCACAAGCCTCTCAATGTTTGATGAACTTGCAAAAACTATCAAAACCCCCGAGTCGGAACGTGATCTGGCTCTAAGCCACATCCACAACGGCGACTACGCAAAGAACGCAGGCGACCCTAACACAGCGCTTGACCACTACTTTACCGCCCATGAAATAAGCTACGAAATGATTCAAAAGTATAATACAATCGACGCCTACAGGATCACCTATGAAGTGACAACCGATATAGCATCCATCTATAACACCGAAGGCGAATATGATCTGGCACTGGACTGGTTTGAGTACTGTGTGAAGGTTGTAGAGGAAATTGTGAAGCATGTGAAAACTCGCAGATCCTACTTTGATGTCTACGCCGCCAACAAAAATGCCGCGAACATGGCTAACCATCTGGGGCAGACCGAGAAAGGCGCAAAATATGACGAAAGAGCAACCGAAGCACTTGCTATAAGAGATACTTTGTAGGCAAGAGCCCTAACAAACGCCACTCAAAAGATGCCCTACCAATCAGCGATACCATGCGGTCACGCCTTGCCGTGACCGCTCCTCTTTGTGGCAATCAAAAGCTTCACTGACACGACTTATCTCCCCTTTATTAGAACTTTTACGCTGCACAAAATCCATCGTCACACGCCTTTCCCAGACCCCCACTTTGAAAGGAAGAAAAATGAAGAAAGTCTACATATTATTACTATGCATGATGTTAACACTCATCGCCTGTACACCACCGCAAAACTCCACCCCACCTACTACATCAGGGAGCGACACACCGATCAGCGCACCTGTAGAGCCATCTCCTAGCACACCTCCCTCGTCCGATACTCTTCCTGAAGTGTCTCCACCTGCACAGTGGCATATGTCAGCGGTAGAGATAGAAACGGTGTCCCCAATACGTATGGAAGAAATAACACCTGAACACACGATATATGCGCTGTCAGAGGATGACATCTACACTGTCAGCGACGGTATACTCTACAAAAACAGCGAAACTATAACCGACTACATTTTCAGCATAGGTTATGCTGACAGCATAGTGGTGGGCGACCTTTTCTTTTCCCTTGTCGGCATCCAAAACGACGAAATAATGAACATGGAGCTGATTGTCTACGACACTGTGAAAAAGACTAGGCGGAGTGTTTACTCGGGGGAACTGACTAACTACCGAAGCTACCTCTACAAGTTAAGTGATAGTGAAGTGATGTTCTCATATAACGGTTTAAACGGCGAAAATCGATGTGAGCATGTGGTGGTGTACAACTTTGTCACAGACGAGTACAACATAGTGCTCACCCACGACGAAGTCGACTGGGACGACCTCCCCACCACAACACAGGAGATAGTCGCCACCTCCGCCTATGACGGCAAAATATATCTCGCCAAAGAGCAGCGCATCGACGGCGAAACACACTACTTTCTGACCTGTCTGGATAGTGACGGCACAGAACTTTTTGATAAAGAGTTGGAGCACCTAAAAAACTACACCTTCGAAGAAAGCAACCCCGACTCGGTAAACGTGATAGGTGACTATCTATTCTTCGACTACTTCAGCCCAAATACCGTCCGCCAGACCTTCTCGGTGGCGATGGACATGGACGGCATTTACACCGAGCTCATCCCCGACACAAACATCTACCCCGATGAAATGCTCTACCACGGCCCGGTGCAAGACAGGTACGTCCTATTCAACACCCGCCCCACCGACCTCGACTACTACACCAAAGAAGAGTACACTGCCGACCTGTTTGTGTTCGACACCGAGCTGGGCAACTTCAGACTGATAAACTACGAAATTGACGGCCTCCCTGAAAACACAAAGTTTGACACTATCACCAACGAAAACGGCGACCTTATAATCTACTACATGGACTACGCCACCCTAAACAGGTACTACTACCATCTGCCATATGAGGAGTGGGCGATAGGTGGTTTTATGAGTATGTAGAGGTGGATGTTATCAAAAAAGCACTACTACAGTGGCATAGCAGGTGAAAATGGTCGACGTATCACCGAACCCTTTCCACCTCCTACAGTGGCAGAGCGAGCGGAGGTAACGACGTCCGGGCGAAGCCCCGCCTGTGCACGGCACAGGCAAACGGCGCAGGCTCGGACTGCGGCCCGACCCTACCCCGTTTTTTGAGCTCCGCTCAAAAGGGGCTTCGCCCCCGAACCCTTCCCCAACCCCTACACCACAGGCGCCGACTAAATAAGAACGTTTGGGCAGTGGCCACCTCTGCTTGCGAGCCACCAAGAAAGTTCCACTTCTCCCCTCGGGCAGAAACCAACACCCGACTTCCTTGTCCCCCCCACCAACAGTCCTTGATAACCCCACACAATATGTGCTATAATAGTTAGCAATAACAAACTATAGTAATGGAGGGTAAAATGAAAAAAACATACAACATCCTTATACTTTCAAACATGTACGGTAGCGGCCTCTTTGACGACACCATCGTCAAAGACGCATTTGAAAGCGACGGTCACACAGCCGACCTGCGCAGTGTCGACTACGACGAATCGCTTGACGCACAGTACGATGTAATCATCCGCCGCAATACATGGGTAGGTAGCGAAGCGCAAACCGCAGAACTACATATAAACAACACAAAACTGATTGCACGCCTCAAAGATAAGGGGAAAAAGACCGTAAACATACTGGGGCTTGACGGGCAGGGCAAGGGTTACCTCTGTGACCTGTTCAAAGCTGAAGAAGCGGTTATCCCAACAATAAAGAGCATGGTCGACAGACCACTGCTACCGGACAGCGAAAAGTACGTGATAAAGGACATAAAGTCGTTCGGCAATGGCTACTTCCAAAGGATAGTGGACGCCGACAAGCTGGAAAGCGAATACACCGAAGGCAACATAATTCAACCTTTCATGAAGTTTAAATCAGAAGTGCAGTGCTACTATGTCGGTGAAAAACTGATGTACGCTTTCGAGTACACGCCGTCAAAATTCCCAAACTACCCCGAGCCTACGCTTATAGAGCTCACTGCAGAGCAAAAGCACTCCGCTGACCACTTTGCTAAGTACTCACAGCTTGAGTGCGGTTTTCAGCGGATAGACTTCCTAAAGCTACAAGATGACAGCCTGATGTTGATGGAGATAGAAGACCATGCAGGGTTTATGAACCTACAGCGTCTGCCTACCGAGCTGTGTGGACAGGTTATGGAGGAGTATAAAAAGGGTGTTTATGCGCTGATTGAAAGCTAGTAGTTTAGCTGTTTTTTGAAAGGAGCAACAACATGAAAAATCTACTTATAGTTTTGGCTGGTATGGCTGCGGGTACTTTTTATCTTATTATTTTTATATTAAGTTCTTTTATTCCGTACTTTACAATCGCTGAGGGGGGAGGGGCGCTGCCCTACATATTCAGCAAACTCCACATCGTCTTTGCATTTTTGTTTATCATACTCTCAAGGGAAGATGAGGGCGCACTGAAGTTTGCATTGCGTTGCAGCATAGTATTATCAATATGCGCAGTAGCGGCATTGTTTTTCCGTATTTTAGAAGTACTCAACCCAAGCTTAATAAGCGTCATAATAGGTCCAGATTTATCAACGATTAGCTTGATCGTCTGTGTGCCCTACTTTATTTTGGGGCGGTATCTCTTTGCAGTTGTGCCGTTTGCCTTTTTGGGGCTTAGCATGTACTATTGGAGAAAGCTCAAAAGTGCGTGATTGGTAAGCTGTTTTAGGTAGTATAAGATTTTTCATGCTGTCAATTCCACGAAATCAAGGACAAACCCCCGGAAACTTAGGGACACGGCAAGCCGTGTCCCTCCTACGTATAAGCCCCCTGCGCCCTACCTGTAGATAGCGAAACAGGCACAGTCCGGGCAGAAGCCATCTGCCCAAAGGGCAGAAACCAAAACAAAGCTACGCCCCTGAAGGCGTAGCCTTGTTTTGGTTAGTCGGCGATGCGCGCCGACATGGCTTCTGCCTCAACTGTACCTATTTCGCTCCCCACCGCCCGAGAAACAACATAAACCACCACACCCAAACACCTCTTCAAATCAGCATCTTCATAAATTTTAAAAAAATACATAAAAAACACTATTCATGCCCCCAAAAATAGTATATAATTAAGTAGGTTAAGCTAAAAAGTTTTTTAAACCGTTTAACAATACTTTTTTAGACCGTTCGAAAATAATATTACGGGGTAGCAGTTTTGTGTTCTTCTGCACAGCCTCAGTTATTGTTGCAATGGAAGCCTTATGTGACAAAAACCACACCACTTACAAAATGAATAGCCCTTAAACATGTCACTTTCGTCCGTATGGGCGTGTGAAAATAAACGGTGCGGTGTAAACCGTCCCGAATTTGAAAAGGAGACTGAAAAATGCCAAACACTCTAAAAACCAACCGTGATAAGCTCGTTATGTACTCACTACAGGGCAAGGTCCGCCACCCTGCAGGCGGAGACTACAGAATCTCCCACGACCACATCCCACGCATCCTACCCGGAACAGGCGGTATCACCTACAACTTCAAGATAGGCGATAGCTGCATGGGTCTTGTGGGTGACCACGTAGAACCCGGCGTAACCATCAAAAACCCCGACGACAGAGAAAACGCCGGCCTAAACTGCTTCTCCTGCGTAGGTAACGAAGCAACAGTTATCACAGGCGACGCTAAAGGCGCAAAGGGCTTTGTAACAGGTACACATGGCGGCGCAGAGCATGTTATGATCTATCTACCTAAGGAAGCACTTGAAAAGATGACCTGCGATGACAAAATCCTGGTTAAGGGTTATGGTCAAGGTCTTTCCATCGAAAACTTCCCAACAGTCAAGGTACTAAGCGTTGACCCTGACCTGTTTGAAAAGCTAAACATAGTCGAGAAAGACGGCAAGCTGGTTATTGACGTTGTAACAGAAGTTCCTGCGTACATGATGGGCTCCGGTATCGGCTCCAGAAGTGCATACCAAGGCGACTACGATATCATGACAGCTGACTGGGACGAAGTTGTAAAGCACGGCGTTGACAAGCTACGTTTCGGCGACATAGTTCTACTGAAGGACTGCGACACAAGCCAGGGCAGAGGCTACCTGGGCGGCTCCGTAACTATCGGTATCGTTATCCACTCGGATAGCACACACATGGGTCACGGCCCCGGTATAACCTCCTTGTTCACATGTAAAACATCTCTGATAGAAGGCAACATCAACCCCAAAGCTAACCTTGCTGACATCATGGGCGTGTAAAGCAAGTTAAAACACTGATAAAAGCGGCTTCACATATAGCGTGTGGCCGCTTTTTTGCGTAGAAAATAGGAGACGTTCAAAATAAAAGGCCGAGACATACACATAAGTACGCCTCGACCTTAAAATAGTTAAACACAATCAGCAGTTAGTCCTTCTCTCCTTCTACAGTAGCCGTCAACAAGCAAATTCTGCTGTGTGAGCTCCACTCCAACACCTTAGCATTAACGCAAATTTTCTTTTGCAGTATCGGGTGTATGTACGAAGACTGCCCCACAAGGTTGTCTGCGTCCATACTAGCCAGTGGACACTCCTCGCAAGGAGAAACCCGACTTCTCAGGTAGCTGTAGCAGGTGGTGTGGGTGAAGGCGGTAGAAAAACTGTCCAGTAGGTTGTTATAAAACAATAGCTCATAGTTCATCATATCCACAACATATGCGTGGGTATCAAGTTGGCTTAGCAGTTCGTACACTACAGGGAGGTTTATGCCAAGCTCCGTTTTTGCAAACTTTTTAAGCAAAAACGTGATTATCACTTGACAACACATCGACAACTGCCTAAGTTCATCAGCGGCAAGCTTACGCTCGTTTATGTGGTCGTCAAAACCTATGAAACCTATCAGCTTTTCGCCGTCGTGTATCGGCAGTCGAATTGCGGACATTACATCCTCACGCATGAACGCATTGCGGTTTTCCGGTTTATCCATCTCGGAACGAAGCAGTACCTGCCAGTCCTGCGTTCTAAAGCGCTCAAAAGCGTCAGCATAAATATACTCCGGAACACTTTCTGTGTCGCTCACCATTCTTGGCATTATGCCGTGAGCTACCCATTCAAACGTGTTGGTAAGGTAGTTTTTTGTGACGGACGGCTCGTAAATATAAGCACGGGTAAAGTTGTAGTAGCCCGCCAACATACTCAGCACTTCGTTTATGCCGTCATTGATATTCGTTGCCTCGTTTAGGACGCTGAACAGCTGTTCAACTCGGTTTGTTACCTTTATACGCTTTGTTTTACCTGTGGTGGTCTCAATCTCGGTGCGTCGATTGCGGTAATTAGGCGCAAGGCTTGCGGTGTAGTAGGAGAACATATTCTTCCCCTTCTCCTTCGCACTGTAAAGCGCAATATCGGCGTAACGATACAGGTCATCAAAATCCACCCCTTGCTCGGGACACAGCGAAATACCGACAGAAGCAGAGATCTCAACTGTGAAGTCGTCCTCTGTATACGAGCGTCTAAACAGCCTTATAACATCCTCTGCCTTTTTCGTTATTATCTTACGGTTCTTATAATTCTTCAGGAAAACAAAAAATTCGTCGCCGCCAATTCTTCCAACTATATCAGAGCTACGGAAGAGCGGCGCAAGTAGATCACCCAGTTCCGCCAGCACAGTATCGCCGTACAGATGGCCGAACGTGTCGTTTATCTCTTTAAAGTTGTCAACATCTATTATAATCAGCGCACACTTTTCGTCCGTTGAACGGCGCATCTGGAGTGCGTCTTTAATCAATGTTTCAGTGGTGGTTTTATTGTAGAGGCCTGTGAGTTGGTCACGCTCTGCCCTGGTTTCAAGCTCTCCTATACGCAGGCGCTGTTTCGTAATATCGCTCAGCTTGACCACCACGCGCTTTAGGTCGCCGTCCTTATCGTAAAGGTAGCTGTACTGACATGAGTACCACACGTTAGTGCCGTCCGCTGTGATAAAATGAAGCTCGGCATCGTTTGTGGGGACATACGTTTCTATGTCCTTAAGCGAGGTTGGCGGATAGTTCTTTATCAGTTCCAGACTGTCCTGACCGATTATCTTTCTGTCAATCAGAGAATTGGGATAGTTTTTCAGTGTGGTTGGCAAGCGAAACCGCTCCGCAAAACCCTCGGAAATTTTTATGCTTCCGCTGTTTATATCTATATCCCAGTAAGAGTCCTCACCCATTGCAGTTATAAGCTTTGTGAGGGCGTACTCCTGTTCGAGGTTATCAATCGCCTTTTGCGATTCGGTTATGTCAATGATGGTGAAGCAGATGCGTCCATCAGGCGTTACTTTGCCGTTGAACATTACCCAGATCCAACCGTGTATCTTTTGCACAAGACGCAACTTTAGCCGAAAGCTACCATCGTCACTTTCGGCTAATTGAGTTTTAAAGTTATCTATACTCACCGCTAAATCGTCCGGGTGGATAGTCTTTGCGCCTTGGTTTTGAAATAAATCCCTAATTTCCTCTCGCGAATAACCGATTAGCTTGTGATACCCTTCGTTTGATTCAATGACTGTATAGTGTTCATCAGCGAGCGCAACGACAACACCATCATTCATATGATGGTTCATTATGTCTGTGTCGCTGAGAGGTGTGATTAGTTTTAGATTGTTGTTACCCATAGCCTGCTCGCTTTCCTAAATTACACATTTTCTCTAATACGCCTCGTGTTTTAAGCGTATTCACACCGTTTTGTACCGGCGTGTTAATGGAATAAAGCAAGTTGCCACGAGCGTTGTTTCCGCAACAGTATCACCTGTCCGAAAAGAAACCTCAGCAAGATACCCGATTTAAGTCCCTAGCCTACTATAATGGTAACAAGTAGTGTCGCTAAAAACAGAACTACACCACCAAAGATGGTTGCTCTGCTCAGCATTGCCTCAAAGGTGCGTCCCTTACTGTTTTTGTCAAAGAAAGAGTTGGTCTGGCCGGAAACTGCTGTGCCAAGTCCACCCTTTGTATCTTGTAACATAACGGTAACTATGATGATAACCGAAGCGATTATTAGTAGTAAACCGCCTATAATTTCAATAACTCCCATATTGTCCTCCGAATTTTTATTAACAAAGCCGTTGTTGCATTTTTCGAATGCAAGCGGGCGACGTTATCTGTATACATAAATATAACATACTCCCCCACTAAAAAGCAAGGACTTTTTTTAACTTGGGACAATTGCATTTTACAACAATTTCCCACCGCCAGTGGCAGTCCGAACGAAAGTGGAACAGGAAACACATTCCTGCTCCACTTTCTTACCGCTTTTCTACGTTAAATCCTCAAGTAATACCACGTCAATCTCATAGGTCAAGCCATTCACACCGTCACCTCTCGGACGAAACAGCGTCAGCTTTACCGTGTCCCCCGGGAAAAA
Source organism: uncultured Oscillospiraceae bacterium (assembly GCA_964370205.1). GTDB lineage: Bacteria > Bacillota > Clostridia > Oscillospirales > Ruminococcaceae > DAMCAP01. Next base: position 28,249 of record CAYJIK010000019.1, read on the forward strand.
GTCACTCAGTACGGCGGACATGTCGTCAAACGTGTGAATGGTCACACCGTTTACCGACGTTATTATATCGCCACGCAGGACATTCTTCCCTGCAAGGTCAGACTGTGGCTCTATGGCATGTATATATATGCCCATCGGGATTGCATTATTTAACGATGTCAGCTCGTCTATCTCCTGACCTGTTATACCGAGTTTAGGTCTGCCTTTTATAACGCCGTCCTTTATAAGTGCGTCAATAATAGGCTTAGCATCATTTATCGGTATTGCAAAACCTAATCCTTCAAACTCCTCGTGCACCACCTTACCTGTGGTTATACCCACCACCTGACCGTACTCGTTAATAAGCGGACCACCCGAGTTGCCGGGGTTTATAGCAGCGTCGGTCTGGATATAGTTAGTTGAGTATACACCGTCCGACTTAAAGGGACGGTTAGCGGCGGACACTACACCTTCGGTGATAGTGCCTGCAAGCTCCATACCGCCGGGGTTGCCTATCGCCAGCACCTTATCTCCGTCACGCAGTTGCGACGAGTCGCCAAACAGTGCAGGGCTAAGCCCTTCCGCTTCAATTTTCAGCACCGCTATGTCTGTCTTGGTGTCAAGACCTATCAGCTTTGCGGTGTAGTTTTCCATATTGCTCAAAATGATATTCAGACCACTACTACCCTCCACAACATGTGCGTTTGTTATTATATAACCCTCGGCATCCATTATAATGCCTGTACCCATGTTTGTGGGGAAATAAGAACCGGAACTATATGCCTCTATGCCAACAACAGACGGCTTAGCCAGCTCCACAATATCACGGTTGGACAGCGGCGTTGTGCCATCCGGTGTAACAGTTGAGGTGCTCTCGCTTGATGGCGGAGTTATTATAACCAGTTCAGGGGAGGAGGTCTGTGGGGTGGCTGACGGGGTTGGCGCATCCACTATTGTTTGCGGCCCTACCACAAGGTAGTAAACACCGTAACCTGCCAGTACAAACAAACCAAGCATAAGTGTCGTGGTGACAAGCCAGCCGAACACCCGTAGTGCGCCACCTTTTTTCCTACTGCTCTGTGCCATATCCTCCGCCATTTTATACTCGTTAAACTCCCACTTGTACTGGGTGTTTTCACGATAGGGCGGTCGATAAAACTGACCGTACCCGCTCTCGTCGGTCTGTGACTGTCCCTGTTCCTTCTCGGCGAAAAACGGTTGCTCCTCTGTCTGCCTACCATCTCGAGTTTGTTCGGCAGGTGGTGGCGGTGTGAAACCACGGTCTGTAGTGTGGCTTTCCGAACCATCAATTGGGAAATGCTCATCAAAAAGTGGCATAGGTTCGGGGGTATACTCGCTTTTCAGCGGAAATTCACCCGACTGTTCCCACTCTATATCCGATATTGGAGGCAGGTCTACCTCGTCTATATCCTGCTGTTTGGGAGCCCCATCATAGTTTTCACTCTCCAAGCCAACTTCTTGCCCCAAACTGCTCTCCGCCTGTTGTCCGTCTGTTTCGGGACTTTGTGGCTGTGCAGGTGGGGGGGATGGCTGGTCGTCCTTACGGGGCGTGTAGCCCGAAAGGTCGTCATTTCTGTTCATTGTGCTCCTGCCTTTCTTTACGGTGCTTTGTGGATGTCCCCGGTACACCCTAACATATTGGGGCAAAACACCTTAACTATTCACTGCTCATCAACAGGCTACTGCGCAAACGTCTTTTGTGCTTTTTTTCCGCCCTCGCAGGCAGGTATTGAGAACATAAACTGTGTAAAGCTACCCTCTTCACTGCGCACCGCTACCTCTCCGCCGTGGAGATGGACAAGGCTTTTTACAATGTGAAGTCCTAACCCGACACCGCTCGTGTCCATACTGCGCGACTTGTCTGTCTTATAAAACCTGTCAAACAATCTTGGTATATCCTCTTTTGGAATGCCGCTTCCTGAATTTTTAACACCGACTGTGACCATACCCCTATCTTCCAACCTAAAGCTAAAGGTCATTGTACCGCCTTCGTTCACAAACTTTACGGCGTTTTCTATAAGGTTATACGCTACCTGATGAAGAAGGTCGGGGTCGGCAAGAACGTAGATCTTCTCGCTTTCCAGTCCTTCTATAGTGATGTTTTTACTCTCTATCTTCTGCTCAAAAGTGAACACTGTCCGCAGTATGGTGTCACACACGTCCACAGGACAGAGGTTTATATTCATCTCACCTGCTTCTATCTTTGCTATATTCAGCATGGACACTACAAGCCGTGACAGACGCTTAACCTCATCCGACACTATCTTCAAGTAATGCCCCTGACGCTCGGGCGGTATAGTGTTGTCCAGTATACCGTCGATGAAGCCACTTATGGAGGTCATCGGCGTTTTAAGCTCGTGAGAGACGTTTGCGACAAAGCTGCGTCGGGTCAGTTCTAAGTCGGCGAGCGACATCGCCATTTCGTTTATCGAAACCGCAAGTTTTGCTATCTCGGGGTCACCGTCTATCGGCACACGTTCAGTAAAGTCGCCCTTGGAAAAGCTCTCTGTCACACCCACCATACGACGAAGTGGTCTGATAAGTTGCTCGGTTGCAAAAAATATCGCCACAAACGCAATAAACAGAAGGACAGTTGAGCCGAATATGAACACAATCCTCACGTCAGATAGAAACGCTTCAAGCGTCTCCGCAGAGGAGGTAGCGAAAATAATCGCAATAACCTGCCCGTCAAGCGCTACCGGCACCCCTGAGACATAACGTCCCGTGTCGTACACGTCGCCCAGACTGCTCACGTCGTTGTAACTCCCCTCATTCACAACCGTGTTCACAAGGTTTAGAGGGATTACATGCTGTGCGTCGCTCTGCACTCCGTCACTGCACATTAGGCAGTTACCTTCAGGGTCGACAAGCAGTATATCCGCCCCGACAGTGTCAGCGAGGACATTATATGAAAGCGAAATCGCACGTGAATCGAGGTATTGTCTGTCATTTTGAATGTAGTTGAGCGCTGTGAGGTTCGCGGCTTGGGTAGCGTTCTTATTAAGAATTTGTAAGTTTTCACTCTTAAAGTAACTGCTTGCGAAGGTCATCACCATTGTACCAAGTAGTACAATGGTGGCTATAATCACCGCCGCACAGGTGAAAAAGTAGCGTGAAAACATGGTTTTTTTCGTCTTGCCGGTAGCGGGAGCCATCTATTCTTTTACCTCAAACTTATAACCCACGCCCCAGACTGTCTTCAACAGCCACATGTCCGAAACACCCTCAAGCTTTTCACGTAGACGCTTTACATGCACGTCCACGGTGCGTGAGTCGCCATAGTATTCAAAGCCCCATACTTCGTCAAGAAGTTGGTCACGAGTGTACACCCTGTTTGGGTTTGACGCAAGGTGGAACAGTAGTTCTAACTCCTTAGGTGGTGTGTCCACTACTTTGCCGTCCACTTTTAGCTCGTACTTTGTCATGTTTACGGTGAGTTTGTCGTAGTTCACTTCTTTCACGACGCTCTCTCCTGTCGGTGTGGCACCTGTTCTGCGGATAACCGCCTTTATGCGTGCCACTATCTCCTTAGAGTCAAACGGCTTTACTACATAGTCGTCCGCTCCCAGTTCCAGTCCCAGCACCTTGTCAAACGTCTCACCTTTTGCTGTTACCATTATTATGGGACAGGCTGACTTTTTACGAATTTCACGGCATACCTGCCAACCGTCAAGCCCCGGCATCATAATGTCAAGCAGGACAATGTCAGGCGACTCCTGTGTGAATTTCTGAAGCGCCTGTACGCCGTCATTCGCTATAATAACAGTATACTGCTCCTTCTCTAAATATAGCCTAAGTAGCTCACATATATTCTTGTCGTCGTCCGCAACTAAGATTCTCTCCATTGACATGAGCGGATCCTCCTTGTGTTTTTTCGGGGAATTCCCCCTTACTT
>CAYJIK010000020.1:0-31306 GCA_964370205.1 uncultured Oscillospiraceae bacterium
ACACCAATAGCCACCTACGCCGAAACAGACGTGCTCAAGAGCGGTCTCTTAAACGGCGAAAAGGTGATAGCAGGCAAAATAGCGGTACTGTCAGCTCAGGTAGGCGACGGTGAGGTCATCCTCTACGGTTTCCAACCTACACTGAGAGCACAGACACACGGTACATTCAAGCTGATATTTAATATGCTTTACAAATAGGGTAAATCATGTTATAATCCCGTAAAGCTGACGGGTTACCGTCTGCTTTACGGATATGGCTACAATTTAATAGAGTTAATAGAGGTGCGGTTGCGAGAAGTAGCAGGTGGAGAAGACATTCTGAGAAACCTGTGAAAGGCAAAACCGCCGAAATGCCGTGGCAGGTATGCCGGGTGTTGGTGCAAGTGTGGATAGTGCTTGCACTCCTACCGAGGAGTATTGTATACTGTCGGTAGAGGAGCTATTGATGTTGTTATGTGCAAACAAAAACTGCGTCAATAGACGCAGTTTTTTTTATGGGATTTTAAATTAAAGTGTAGCTTTGTTGATGTTTCGGAGGGAATGGTGGGTTGTCCACCATTTAGATAACCCCGCCGTGCGGGTTTCAACTGTCAATAGACGCAGTTTTTTGTTATTAAATAAAAATTTTATATAGAAAGAGGGCAAACATGGATACAATCATTTATAACGGCAACATCTATCTGGGTGACGGCAACTATGTGCAGGCTGTGGCGATAAAAGGCGGTGTCGTAGCCGCAGTGGGCAAAAGTGACGACATCCTACCACTCGCAACGGACATCACACGTGTCATAGACGCAAAAGGTAACGCTGTAGTCCCCGGCTTTAACGACAGCCACATGCACCTCCACGGTGTGGGGCAGAACATAAGAAGCGTCCAATTGGGCGGCGCAAAGAGTGTTGACGACATCGTGCGTATCGGCGCAGACTTCCTGAAAAAGCACAGTGTCCCCGAAGGCACTTTCATCACAGGCAGAGGTTGGAATCAGGACTATTTTGTCGGCGATAACACCATGCCCACCGCAAAGGATCTTGATAAAATCTCCACCTCCCACCCGATACTGTTTAAGCGTGCGTGCGGACATCTCGCAGTCTGCAACAGTAAAGCGATGGAGTTGTGCGGAGTAACGTCAGCGACACCACAGATAGAAGGCTCGGAGTTCTACTATTTTGAAGATGGCACACCAAACGGCATCTTCACCGAGGCGGCAATAGACCTCATTGAAGCACACGTCCCCACCCCAACAGTCGCAGAGCGTGTAGAAACGCTAAACGCCGCCATGGACTACGCACTCAGCCAAGGCATAACGTCGGTGCAGACAAACGACATAATCGACGACAACTTTGCTGATATGTATGAAGCCTACTCGCTGGTATACAAAGCCTCCAAAGCACGCCCAAGAAGCTACCACCAGTGCTGTTTCTCCACCCCTGAGCTGTACCAAAAGTTCATTGACGCAGGCTTCAGAGCAGGTGTAGGTGACGATTATAACAAAATAGGCCCACTAAAGCTGTTTGTGGATGGCTCTCTCGGCGCAAGAACAGCGCTAATGAATGCCCCTTACGCGGACGATAACAGCACGACCGGCATAGCTTGCATGACACAGGCACAGCTTGATGAGATGGTCAAGATGGCGGTGACGCATGACACCCATGTTGCTGTCCACGCTATCGGCGATCTCGCTATAGATATGGTGCTGGATAGTTGCCTGAAAAACTCGGCCGAGAAGAATGGCGAGAAAAACCCACTGCGCCACGGGATAGTCCACTGCCAGATAACAGGTAGGCGTATTCTGGACAGAATAGCAGAGCAGGACCTTCTCGTGCTTGCCCAGCCGATATTTATACATTACGACCTCCATGTCGTGGCACAGCGAGTGGGTGAACAGCTTGCTTCCACCTCCTATGCATTTGGCGAACTTCACCGCAACGGTGTACATGTCAGCTTCGGTACTGACTCGCCTGTAGAAGACCTCAAGACGATGGATAATATCCACTGCGCTGTCACACGTCGTGACCTGAGTGGCAACCCACCCGAGGGATACTGCCCCGAACAAGCGGTGTCGGTAGAAACAGCAATAGACCTCTACACAGCGGAAAGTGCCTACTGCAGCTTTGAAGAGGACATAAAGGGTAAACTGGCTGTAGGCTACTACGCCGACCTCGCCATACTTGACAGTGATATATTCTCTGCAGATGTAAACAAAATCAGAGATATAAAAGTAACGCTTACCATGGTGGGTGGAGAGGTTGCATACACAGCGGAGTAGATATTAAGACGATTTCTAAAACGTAATAAATGTAGGGGCTGATGCCCTCATCAGCCCGAAACCTTGGTGAAAACCGACGTTTCGGGCTGGCGACAGCATCGACCCCTACATTTTTTTGCTATTTTACTTTGATGTGAAAGACTTTTCTTTAACTAGCGAACCTCTCTACTTTTCTACACCGGCATAGTACGCCTTTGTTGCAGCGTCACTCTCGGTGACACGCTCTGAAAGCCCCTCCTCGTATATATCGCTGTATAGAAAATCGTTAATGTCTATGTCTGTGTCGTCGCTGTTTTTTGTACCATCAGGGTTGCGTGGCTTTTGAAGGTCTAAGTTAATGGCGAAGAAGGTCACGCCTGCGCTGTCAAACTCGTCTTTGATGGCTAGGAGTATCTCCGCCGCTTTTTTGGCTGTCACTTCATTGTCATACGTATAAAGGGTCACACTACCGCACACACTGCCAAGCTCTTTGTAGTCGTACTGTTTATTTGGTTCTAAATCCGTTATTTCTATACCGTACTGCACACCACTGCTTGCCGTCCCACGATCCGAAGTCCTCAGTTCGACATAGGAAATATCCACCTCGTAAGCAAGTTTGCCGAAAATAGGCTCGGCGAGTGCTCTATAATCGTCGTTTATGCGTGACCATGTGTTAAAGCCGCCTGTTACATAGTGCTCGTAAGTGTCAGTTCTAAATCTACCGAGCAGGTCATAGGAGATGGAGAAGTTACCGTCCACACTCGAGGGGGAAACCGCTTGAGCGTAGTAACCGCCTGTTTTCCAGCTGTAGCTTACATTATCAATCTCGTAATCGGTGTCGCCGTAATGCTCCTCCAGATAGTTGCCGGCGTTTACCGACACCAAAAGGTAGGAGATCGGGTTGCCGAGAAAGCCGTTTGCGATATAGAGCATACCCAAAAGTAGCACTACCGCTAGGATAATCGCAGATATTTTCAGTATCTTTTTCATAATTATTACTCCTTTCTAAACCCAAAGTGTACTAAAAGCGCTATCAGCGCTCCGACAGCCACAAACCCTGTATAGATAAGCGCCCACCATAGCGGTGCCACAAAAGCGTTTGCAAACTGCCCCATAAACGCATAACCAATCGAGTCATACAAAAACCTAAAGTACACGCTTATAAACACAAGCAAAATGCTGACATAGTAGTGGTTCTTCAGCACCACATAGCTCACCGCTCCGATAATCGGCATAATGAGGACATTGTAGAACATAAACTCCCCCGGTGCTATGCTGATACCAAACACAACCCCCAGCGCTATCAAAAGCAAAAGTATCAGCCGTAACCGTTTTTGCACCTTGCCTATAACACGCTCCATGTCGATGTCAGCGGTAAGCTGTTCTGCCAGTAGCGCTTTGCAACTGGCGCAGTCGCTTACATGGGCGAGCACAGCTTGTTTACTGTCCTCGCTTGCTATGCCGTCGTTTACCAATGGTATAAGGTCACAGCAGATATCGCAGGTTATCTTATTCATACACGAACCCCTCCTTTATCAGTATTTCTCTTATCTTTTTTCGTGCCCTAAAGTCTATTACCCTTGCGGAGCTTTCGGAAATGCCATGCTTTTTGGCGATGTCATAAAACGAGTACCCCTCCGCACGCATAAGGACAATATCACGGGTCTGTTCCTTTTCGCTACCCAACAGCTCCGTCACTCGCTCAACAGTGAGCGTATTATCCACAGACTGCTCCACTTCGTTTTTTCCCTCGCTCACGTACATTTCAAGCAGGTGTGCTGCGGTGGTCTGTTTTTTTGTCTTGCGCAGATGTTCATACCATTTATGGCGAGCGATGGAGAACAGCCATGTTTTTATGTCGGATTTTCCTTCAAAACGAGGTAACGACACTATAGCGCTTATGAATACGTCGGACGTTATGTCCTCAGCGACGGTGGCATCTCGTGTGAGCGATAGCAGATAGCGGTAAATATCACGGCTGAAGCTCTCGTACAGCTTTTTTATCTCTCTGTCCATCTGTCGTCCCCCTTTCATATAATTAGTGACTATGTAAGTGGTTTTGTTACAGGATTTTTATTACTTCGTCAATTTTTTTTGCTAAAGCAAGTTTAACACAGTGTGAGCGGTACCACAAGTTAAGTTGTCTGTAAATATTGGTAATAACGCCAATAGACATATATACAAAAACACTTGCAATTCCTCCGCTTTTTCGCTAAAATAGGAAGGATAGAATGTAAAAGGCAAAAGTCTGTACTTTAGGTAAAACGGACAGGCTGATGTTTAACTTGTATACGAAAATAGTGTGGTATGACAGGATAAAGCGGAAAGGTGAGTGGCAAAATGAAAGCAACGTTGATTTTGGAAAACGGCAGTGTGTTTTCCGGCAAAAGTATCGGCAGTACAAGCGAGCGTGTCTGTGAGATGGTGTTTAACACGTCTATGACAGGGTATCAAGAGATACTGACAGACCCCTCTTACGCAGGACAGGGCATAGTTATGTCCTATCCCCTCATGGGTAACTACGGTGTAAACAGCGAGGACAACGAGGCGACAAGACCATGGGCGGAGGCACTGATAGTGCGCCATCTGTCTGAGAGGGGAAGCAACTTCCGCTGTGAGGGAACACTTGACGATTACCTCAAACAACACGACATCACCGGCATCGAGGGTGTGGACACAAGGGCGCTCACCAAAATTTTACGAGGTGAGGGCTGTATGAACGGTATGATAACCTGCGCCGAGCAGTATAACATCACCGAAGTTCTGGAGAAGATAAAAGCATACCGTGTTGAGGGAACAGTTGAGAAGACCACACGCAAAGAGCAGGAAATTTGCCCTGCTTACGGCGAAGCAAAGTTTAAAGTCGCTATGTACGACTACGGTGTAAAGCAGAACATGGTGGAATGTCTGCGCCGTCGTGGGTGTGACGTTACTGTTTTTCCAGCATCCACCCCTGCGGAGGTAGTTCTTGAAGGTGGATTTGACGGTGTTATGCTATCAAACGGCCCCGGAGACCCTGCCGACAACGTGGACATTATAAAAGAGGTGAAAGCGCTTTACGACAGCGACATCCCGATTTTCGCTGTCTGCTTGGGTCACCAACTGTTAGCACTTGCGACAGGAGCTAAAACAGCCAGACTGGATTACGGCCACCGTGGTGGTAATCACCCTGTGAAGGACTTCTCCCTAAATCGTGTGTTTATAACAAGCCAAAACCACGGCTACATGGTGACAAAGGAGAGTGTCAACCCCGAAATCGCCGAGATAAGCCATATTAACGTAAACGACCAGACAGTCGAAGGACTACATTATAAGCGCCCAAATTGCTTTACAGTGCAGTTTCACCCCGAAGCAAGTCCGGGGCCTAAGGATACTGAATACCTGTTTGATAAGTTTATTGCAAGCATGGGAGGTAAGAAGTAATGCCAAAGAATTCTGATATAAAAAAGGTATTGGTGCTTGGCTCGGGGCCGATTGTTATCGGACAAGCCGCCGAATTTGACTATGCGGGTACACAGGCGTGTCGTGCGCTCACAGAGGAGGGTGTGGAGGTTGTACTGGTTAACTCTAACCCTGCTACCATCATGACCGACAAGGATATCGCCGACCATGTATATATCGAGCCGTTAAATGTACACTCTGTGACGCAGATTATCGAGAAGGAGCGCCCTGACTCTGTTCTACCGACGCTGGGCGGTCAGACAGGTCTAAACCTTGCTATGGCGCTCTATGAAAACGGCACACTTGCAAAGTACGGTGTCAAACTGCTCGGCACAACCCCTGAGTCCATTCACAAAGCGGAGGACAGACAAGGTTTTAAAGACACAATGGAAGCGCTTAATCAGCCCTGCGTTATTTCACGAGTGGTTGAAAGTGTTGAGGGTGCGCTTGAATTTGCAAACGAAATCGGCTACCCTGTTATTGTTCGCCCTGCGTATACATTGGGTGGCTCGGGTGGCGGTATTGCTTACGACGAACAGATGCTTGAGGAGATCTCGGGGAGAGGCATAAGTATGTCCCGAGTGAGTCAGGTACTTATTGAGCGTAGCATTGCAGGGTGGAAAGAGATAGAGTTTGAGGTTATGCGTGACAGCGCAGGTAACGTCATATCTGTCTGCTCCATGGAGAACATCGACCCTGTAGGGGTTCACACAGGTGACTCCATCGTTGTCGCCCCCACCCAGACACTTGCAAACCGTGAGTTCCAGATGCTTCGTACCGCTGCACTCGACATCATCTCCGCCCTGGAGATAGAAGGCGGCTGTAACGTTCAGTTTGCACTTGATCCACACAGCTATGAGTACGCCGTTATCGAGGTGAACCCACGAGTTTCACGCTCGTCAGCCCTTGCTTCAAAGGCAACCGGCTACCCGATAGCGAAAGTTGCAGCGAAGATAGCTCTTGGTTACACTCTGGACGAAATTCCGAACACAGTTACAGGCAAGACCACCGCTTGTTTTGAGCCGACACTTGACTACTGCGTGCTTAAAATACCACGTCTACCGTTTGATAAGTTCACCACCGCCAGCCGTACGCTCGGCACACAGATGAAGGCGACAGGTGAGGTTATGGCGATAGCGAGCTCCTTTGAGGGTGCGCTTATGAAGGCTATCCGCTCACTGGAACTGAATGTACGTGCGCTAAAGCTGGAGAAACTCGAGGAACTGTATACAGACGAGATTGAGGATCTACTGTTCCAAGTCACAGACGAGCGTCTGTTCGTGGTAGCGGAAGCACTGCGTAGAGGATATTCACCGAAGAAGATAAACCACATCACAAAGATGGACATATGGTTCCTAGATAGATTTAAGAAGATTATCGACATGGAAACCGAGCTCTCCAAGAGCGCTACACCCTCAGCGGACACCATGCGCCGTGCTAAAGAGATGTGCTTTGCGGACAGCTATATAGGCAATCTCTGCTCAATGAGCCGAACCGATGTAAAGGAACTGCGTGAAAAGTACGGCATAACACCTGCGTTTAAGATGGTGGACACCTGTGCGGCAGAGTTTGACGCATCAACCCCCTATTACTACTCCTGTTTTGACAGCGAAAATGAAGCTGTCGACACGGGGAGTGGCAAAAAGAAGGTGCTTGTACTCGGTTCAGGGCCTATACGCATAGGGCAGGGCATCGAGTTTGACTACTGTTCCGTTCACTCTGTGTGGGCGCTTAAACGTCAGGGGCTTGAGACCATTATCGTCAACAACAACCCTGAAACGGTGTCCACCGACTTTGATATAGCGGATAAGCTCTACTTTGAGCCACTGACCGCTGAAGATGTCCAGAGCATAGTGGAACTGGAAAAACCGTGGGGCGCTGTCGTTCAGTTTGGCGGACAGACCGCAATAAAGCTTGCTAAAGCACTGACCGAAATGGGTGTACCGATACTGGGCACGTCGTCGGATGGCGTAGACGCAGCGGAGGACAGAGAACGCTTTGACCAAGTACTGCGTAACTGCCGTATCCCCAGGGCAGAGGGCAAGACAGTATTCACCACTGAAGAAGCGCTAAAGGTCGCAAACGAAGTGGGCTACCCTGTACTCGTCCGTCCCTCCTACGTACTCGGTGGACAGGGCATGGAAATCGCATACAACGACCGCAACATTGTGGATTTTATGAAGATTATCAACATGACCGAGCAGGAACACCCCATACTGGTGGACAAGTATCTGATGGGGCGTGAAGTGGAAGTGGACGGCGTGTTTGACGGCGAAGACGTGCTGATCCCAGGCATAATGGAACACGTTGAGCGTGCAGGTATACACTCGGGCGACTCCATCTCGGTGTACCCCACAGTGTCGGTTGAGGAGAAGCATAAGGAAACCATTCTGAACTACACACGTGAACTTGCAAGGGAACTTGGCGTTATCGGGCTAATAAATATACAGTTTATCCTGTATAACGATGAAGTATACGTCATAGAGGTAAACCCACGCTCGTCACGTACAATACCGTATATCTCTAAGGTCACAGGTGTGCCGATAATCGACCTTGCAACAAGAGTTATGCTAGGCGAGAAGCTGAAGGACATGGAGTACGGCGTGGACATCTACAAGGAGTCCAAGTTCTACGCTGTAAAAATGCCTGTATTCTCCTTTGAGAAGCTGACAGACGTTGACACAGGCCTCGGCCCCGAAATGAAGTCTACAGGCGAAGTGCTGGGTATAGCGGAAACCTATCCGCAGGCACTGCTGAAGGCACTTAAAGGCGCAAACCTGAAGGTTCCGAAAAAGGGCGGACGCATTATCATCACCGTAAAGGACGAGGACAAGGACGAGATAATAGAGATTGCACGTGGCTTTGTAGAACGTGGCATAGAGCTGTACGCAACATCTGGCACCTGTGAAGCACTGAACGAAGCGGGGGTACACTGCAACCACGTAAACCGTGTAAATCAAGCCCACCCCAACATCTTAGACCTGATATCGTCAGGCACAGTGGACATGATTATCAACACCCCTACAAGAGGTCACAAACAGCACAGCGACGGCTTTAAAATCCGCAGACGTGCCGTAGAGAACTCTGTAGGTTGCGTAACTACCATAGATACAGCACGAGCTGTGCTTACAGTCCGTGAGCAGGGCAGAAGCGCTGAACTTAACGCACTGGATATAACGACTATATAGCAGAAAGGGGAAGGCGAGAGCCTTCCCCTACTTTTTTGTACTAAAAAGGGAGGGCTTTTGCCCTCCCTTTAAACATCACCTATTCAGGATAAGTAACCACTTCTGTAACAATAAAGTCAAATACCATCTCGTCATAATAGTCCTGCTTAACGCCGTTTGCGTCGGTGTATGTCCCGAAATTCGAAATGATCGTCTTACCATCTTCAAAGCGAACCTCCACCTCGAGGTGATACGGCACGCCAAGAGTTGGGAGTGTTTTTGCACGGTTTTCATTGAACGTCTCTAAGATTTCGGAGGTTTGGGCATATACTTCGTCTGAATATTCTTTTGTGCCGTGGGCGATAACTATGCTCTCGCTGTACCTGTCTGTGTCCCTATCTACAGGAGCGCCGATGTTTATCTCAAGTTCGCTCTGCGTCGAATTAACATAAACGAACACCCCACCGATTACCACTACTAAGCAAAGCAATCCAATAATAGCCTTTTTCATGATTGCGACCATTCCTTTTTGCAAGTTTTGTACTTGCATAATCTTATTTTTAGTATAGCACACGGCGTTTGAATTTGTAAAGTTTGTGTTTTCTCACTTTGCTTTCATGATTGTGTGAAAGCAAAAAGTAGGGGTTGATGCCTTCATCGACCCGAAACGTAGGTTTCACTCTGAATTTTGGGTAGATGAGGGCATCAGCCCCTATATTATTGATGATCTTAAAATCTACAGTGCCTTCACAATGAAATTACGCACATCGGTGGCAAACGCCTCTGCGCTCTCCTCGCCGAGGTACGCCATGTGTCCCGATGGGTACTCGGTGATTTCCACACGCTCCTTGGGGTATCCTCCGTGTGTGGCAAGGTATCGTGCCTGACCTATCTGGCAAGCCATATCGTAGTAGCCTGTCGCAAACATTATGCGCAGGTTCTGGTTTCTTCTCATTGAAGCGGACAAACACTCGTACGGTAGGTGCTTGAACTTGTAGCTCCACTCCATACCGTCACGGCGTGATATTGCGTAGTACTCACGCTCAAAGTCGATACCAAGGCTGTCCTTTATAGGGCCGCACATAGTAGCCATAAACGCAGGGGTGTACTGTGACAGCGCAACGCCCTCTTTACCAGAACGAGGGCCAAACGGCATGGTGTAACGTCCGTCCAGTCTGCCTATCTCAACGCCCTTGTCCTCCAGTAGCTGTTGCCACGAAAGGCGCATGTCGGGGCGCAGATTTTGTTTCAGCACTTCCTTCACCGACAGTCCCGAATAGTGCGCTACCTTCTCCGCAATCCTCTGCTTTTCTTCATCGGAAATAGTATAGCCCTTAAACAGCGCAAGAACATAGTCATTCTCGCAGAAGTCGTAACACTCGTCCACAAACTCTTTAAGCTCAAGTGTCATCTTATCACGGTTATGGTACCAGTTAGCCGCCGCCATAGTGGGCAGTGCAAGCACAGACGGTTCAGCGTCAAACTGTAAGACAGGGCCCACGTTACCCATAGCATTACCGAGTAGCACTATACCGTCAATACCGACAGCACTCAGCTCCTCCCCCTGACCGCCCAGCTTATCACTCAGTAGCCCTGCACGGACAGTACCATAGCTCTCACCCAGTAGGTACTTAGGCGAATACCATCTCTTGTGGCGGTTTAACCACATATGTATAAGCAGTTTAAAGCTTTCAGCGTCTTCGTCAAGGCCGTAGAAGCGTTTTCCTGCTTCCTTTTTAAGCAGTCTGCCCCAACCTGTGCCGACAGGGTCGATGAATACCAGGTCGCAGATGTCAAGCATACACAGGTCGTTGTCAGCTGTTTGGAAGGGCGCAACCTGCGGTACATTTACAGCATCGGGGTTATTAAAGGTCATGCGGATAGGCCCAAACAACCCAGCATGAAGCCAAAGAGAACCTGAGCCGGGGCCACCGTTGAAGAAGAAAACAACAGGGCGTGACGCCACATCTTCGACATCACTGCGGAAGTACGAGTAGGTAAACATAGAGCCGACATCTTCACCTGTCTCATCCACCAACACATTGTCTTGGCACACAGTGTTGTAGGGGATTTTCTTTCCGCCAATGGTCACAACACCGGACGACTCAAAGACGGACGGGGTAAATTTTGCGCTTTGTAATGACATGTTACTACCTCCAGTTCAAAATTGTGTTTTCTGATTGTTATTATAGCATAATAGAGCAGGTTATGGTAGGCTTTTTGCGGATATAGAGAATTGCATATAAAACAAAGGAGCATTAAGTAATATTGCACAAAAATATAGGGAGTGATGCCTATCTCACCTCCGAAACGATGCTTTCCATCAAGGTTTCGGGTTGATGAGGGCATCAGCCCCTATATTTTTATACATGGACGGCTACAAAACCCCATCCGTTTTAACAATATGAATATCCATCTGGTTGTAAGGAATGCTTATACCCATCACATCAAACTCCTCTTTTACCCTTTGGAGCATGTAAAAGCGTAGTTTGTAGTAATCTTCCCAGCTTACCCAAAAACCTGCAAGAAGGTCTATGCTGTTTGCACCCTGAGCGGTGACACCGAGGATATACTCCTTGTCGGGGAGGACGTATCCCGATTCATTTGCGATTTTTAGGATGACCTCTTTAGCATTGTCGATAACCGCATTGTAGCTGATGGAGAATATTATATCCAGTCGCCTTGTCGGTTCGGCGGAGTGGTTTATTATCTTCGCTTTTACAACATCATTATTCGGTATAAGTACCTTTTTATTGTCAAAGGTGTGTAGGACAGTGTAAAACAGGTGTATCTCGGATACCTTACCATCCACCTCCGATATTTCTATGTAGTCGCCAACCACAAACGGCTTTGTGAACATCATCACTATACCGCCGATAAGATTTGACAGGTTGTCCTGCACCGACAGCGAAAGCGCTAGTCCCAGTGCTGAAAGTGCCGCTATAAAGGAAGTGGTGTTGATCCCCAAAAGATCAAGACAGCTTATAAGCAGTACCAGATACAGTATAGCCTTAACCGCTGACATCAAAAACGTGTGTATAGACCGATCCACCTTAGAAAGCTCAAGTGCACCCTTAAGAACACGCTCCAGCATAGTAATGGCAAGCATACCCACAAACGCCACTACGATAGTCCTCGCAAAAACGCTCCCGGTTGTAACCAACCATGCAGTAGGCAGACTGCTAAAGTGGTTTAGAATGACAGCCGCTAACGCTGCAAGAGTAAGCACATAGAACACCCATCTGGTGGAGCGCTCTATTGTCTTTTTCTTCTCGTCCTCCACCTTTAGGCGTTTCATGGCACGGCGCACAAAGAAGCGCACCACAACAAACAACACAAATGCGGCGACAAGCACCCCAACCATCTGCAAAAATAGGTAGTAGTTAGCAGTGATAAATTCTATCATAAAGCACGTCCTTTCGGTGAAAACTTAACTGTTACGATTATAAAGCGTTATAGAGATGCTGTCAAGGGTGGTGGGATTTCGAGGCGGGTAAAGACGTGGATAAACACATTGCTGTGGTGGTATCCTGCGGAATTTTTATGTTGTACCTCTGGCGGACGGCGCAGTAAACAAGAACGTCAGGGGAGTGGCCATGTCGGTGCTCGGCACCGACTAACGAAGAAAGGTCAGCCTTCCCGGCTGACCTTTCTTCGTTTCTGCCCCTTGGGCAGATGGCCACTCTCCCGACGTTCTTGTTTACTGCACCTAAAGGTAGGGGGACAAACCTAAAAATTCAAAACGTAAAACCGCTACTTCTCGCCGGAGTTCCCCCAAGCGTTAAGCAGTTTTATCAGTCCGGCAACCACGAGCATAACTGTAAATATACCTAGCATACCATAGCCCATCATAGGCAGTGTGGTCATAAAAGCTTCTATATTCATAAGATACTATCCTTTCTTAACTGTTGTTTAACCGCCTACAAGATTTATGATAAGTCCGCCTGCAATAACAGACGCTATCTGACCGCCCACGTTTGCACCTGCGGCGTGCATGAGTAGGAAGTTCTGTGGGTCTTCAGCAAGTCCCATCTTGTGCACAACACGTGCCGACATCGGGAACGCCGATATACCTGCCGCGCCAATCATCGGATTTACCTTATTCTTAGAGAACAGGTTAAGCAGTTTAGCAAACATAACACCGCCTGCAGTGTCAAATATAAACGCTATCAGTCCCAGCCCCAGTATCATGAGTGTCTCCCATGTTAAGAACAGGTCTGCCTGCATCTTAGTGGAAACGGTGATACCGAGCAGTATGGTGATAAGGTTAGCAAGTTCCTTTTGAGCGCTCTCGGAAAGAGACTTTAAAACACCGCACTCACGGATAAGATTACCGAACATCAAGAATCCAACCAGTGCCACCGACTTAGGAGCAACAAGCCCTGCGATGATGGTAACTATGATAGGGAACAGTATCCTTGTGCGCTTTGTGACATTCTCCGTCACATAAGGCATACGGATAAGGCGTTCTTTTTTCGTAGTACATAGCTTGATAACAGGCGGCTGAATTATAGGCACCAGCGCCATGTAAGAGTAAGCCGCAACGATAATAGCGCCCAAGAACTTACTATCAAAGTAGTTCGCCACAAATATGGACGTAGGGCCGTCCGCCGCCCCGATTATAGAGATGGACGCCGCATCTTTGATATCAAAACCGATAAGCGCTGACATGCTCAGCGTAAAGAAGATACCAAACTGCGCCGCCGCTCCAAACAGTAGGAGTTTCGGGTTTGATAGTAGCGGGCCGAAGTCTATCATAGCACCTATGCCGATAAACAACAGCAGTGGGAACAGCTCTGTAGCGATACCTGCATTAAATAGCAGGTCTATTACCCCGATTTCCTCAAGCGAGTGGGTGATAGCCCCTGACATAGGCAGGTTTACCAGTATTGTGCCAAAGCCGAGTGGCAGTAGCAGAGTTGGCTCCATCTCACGCTTGATAGCCAGATAGATAAGGATAGCACCTATCAGCATCATGACAACCTGTTGCCACGTTATGAGGAGCACGTTTTCAAAAAGAAATTCCATTTATGACCGTCCTTTCACAGCAGGGTTATCATCTCACAAGTGAATGAGACAATTCACCCAAAAATAAAATAAAGACTATTGCCCATAAAAGCACATCTCGATAAAGCGAGAAGTGTAATAAGGACAAAAGTCTCATTTTTTAAGCACATAGAGCGGGGGACCGCTGTCCGCCGTATTGACGCCCTATCTCACATGGTAACCCATGCAAATTACTCCCTTTTTGTCGGATATTAAAATATCAGCCGCACCAAATCTCTAGATACGCACCGAACATCTATATAATAACATACATTTACCAAAAATCAAACATTTTTAGCGTTTCTTTAAAAATATTTTTCCTCTAAGCATGGTGAAGTATATTGTAGCAAACAGCAAAATCATCAGTACATATGTTGCAGGGCTTATTATGGGGGACAAATCTATCCCATTTCCCCCTGCGGCGATAGATATACTGCGACGTAGATTTTGATCAATGAGCGGTGACAGCACCAGTCCCAGTGCAAGCGGTGCGGTGGGTATGCCGACACGTCGTAGCATAGCTACCAAAACCCCGATAACCGCCATAATAACAACGTCGGACATCTTTCCGTCAGAAAGATATGCTCCCAGAAAGCACAGTCCCCCTGTTATCGGCATAAGTACCGATGACGGCACAGCCGCAACCTTAGCTAGCAGAGGCATGGTCACCAGCCCGAGAATAGCCATCCAGACACAAGATATCACACCACCTATCAGTATAAGCGTGAACACTTCAGGCGAGTTTTCCATTAGTAGCGGCCCCGGGCCTACACCGTGGATGGTAAGCGCCGATAGCATGATGGCTGTTACAGCGTCACCGGGTATGCCGAGCGTGAGTAACGGTATAAGCGCACCGCCCACACAGGCGTTGTTGGCTGCTTCGCTTGCGATAATGCCCTCGTGAGCGCCCTCTCCAAAAGGGTGAGACGGCTTTTTAACCGACTGCTTCGCCATATTATACGAAAGCAGAGAAGCAACAGGCGACCCTGCTCCCGGGAGTGCGCCGATAGTCACTCCGACAGCGGAACTTCTAAGGGCAAGTGGGAAGTGTCGCATAAGTCCTTTTAGCGACAGTTTAGCGTTGCCTGTGTCTGTGGTTTTTGTGGTTCGGTGACCTTTTCTTGCCATAACGGTGATAACCTCGGAAAGTCCGAAAATACCGATAAGTGCAGGGGTTAGCGGTATACCACTGAGCAGTGACGATATGCCGAAAGTAAAACGTTCACCGCCCACAATGGGGTCAAGCCCGACTGTGCCGAGCAGTAGCCCTAACAGGACGGCAATGAAGCCTTTTACTTTGTTGTCGCCGCTTATCGCCCCTGCCGTAAACAGTCCCATAACAGCGAGTAGGAAGTAGTCGAGGTAGGTGAAATGAAACGCCACAGCTTCAAGCGGTTTTGATAGTAAAAAAAGCGCCAAAAAGCCAAACAGTCCGCCAAACACCGAACACACCACCGACAAGAAAATAGCGTATCTGCCCTCGCCACGCCTAGCCATGGGATAGCCGTCCAGCGTTGTAGCCACAGAGGAAGGCGCACCGGGGACATTAATCAGTATAGCACTGATCGCCCCCGAGAACACCCCCGACACATACACCCCCATCATCATGCCAAGTGCGGCGGTTAGTCCCATGTTATAGGTCAGTGAAAGCAGTAGCGCTGTAGCCATGGTGACAGACAGCCCCGGAGCGGCTCCTACCACCATACCACCCACCGAGCCGATAAACGTATAAAAAAGCAGTTCTACCACTCTTACTCCCCCTTCAGCACTGCCCCACAGACTACAAGCCCCACTCCAACAGCGACAGGCATAAGCATTGGCGACAGAAAAAACGAGCCATCATATGAGAACAGAGCGGCATATACCAAAACCGCCATCCCCACCCCGACAGAAAGCAGTTTACATATCAGCGTTTCCATTAGTCTGCCCTCGGTATTCCAAAATCATCAGGGGAGTGCTCTGCTACACCCTCGTCATACAACAGCCAGCTGTAGACGGAGGATAGACGCTTTATATAGTCGGCCGCGTCCTGTTCTGTTATGTCGGTCAGGTCACGGAGTAAGCCGTCCGACAGAAACGCCTGAAAGTCATCGTCAGCGGCGGCGTTTTTGCACGCTTCGAGTAGAAATCCATATGTTTCGTCGTCGGTGTCCTTGTGGGCGTGGAGCGACACGGGGAAGCTTATGGGCATGAACTTCGCCATGTCGGGGAGAGCGTCTGTTATCGGCGGGAGGTCGTCATAACCTGCCACCGCCTCGTCGTCAAATACACACAGCGCCTTTAGGTCGCCGCTTTTCAGATATTCGGTCACAGTGCTACCACTGGGGCTTGTGAAGTCGGACTGACCGTTCATCACAGCCAGTATCTGCGCTGTACCACCGCCCAAGGGGGAGGCGTTTAGATCAAGCCCTGCACTTTTAAGCATAAGCGCTTGTATATGTCCGCTTGCGCCCGGACCCGAGTAGGCAAGACGATATTCCCCCGGGTTAGCTTCTATCTGTTCGGTGAGTTCAGCGAAAGAGTCAATATCCGAGCTTCCTGCAACTGTGATAAGTTTAGGGTCGTCAGATATCATCATAAGCGGACGCACATCGTCCACCGAGTAGTCGCCCAGTCCCATGGTCTGGAAGGTGGCGATGGTGTCGGCGGAGAAGAGCAGTGTGTAGCCGTCAGGTGACTCGGACAGGAACGATTCCATAGCTACAGCCCCCGAAGCCCCTGTAAGGTTTTGCACTACGACAGTCTGCCCCAGTTCTTCTTCAAGCGAAGCGGCAAAGGCACGGGCGGTGAGGTCTGTACCACCACCTGCCCCCCAACCCACCAAAAGGGTCACAGTCTTGCTCGGGAACTCGCCACTACAGCCGCCAAGTGTTCCCATTATTAATATAGATACCAATAGTAAAAGTAGTTTTTTCATCGTTATCTCCTAGGCTAAAGTGCCTTCATAACTTCTTCACAGGCGGATAGTATGCCGAGTTTCCCGACAGGGTAGCTAAGCCCTCCTTGCACCCACACCGCATACGGTTCACGCAGTGGTGCATCAGCGGAAAGCTCTATAGAAGCACCGCCTGTGAATGTCCCTGCCGCCATTATCACCTCGTCTTGGTAACCGGGCATGTCCCACGGTTCGGGAACGGCGGCGGAGTCTATAGGTGAGCCTTTTTGAATGCCACGGCAGAAGGCGATAAGCTTCTCGGGTGTCCCCAGAGTTAGTGCGGTAATTATGTCTGTTCTGGGGGAATTGGAAGGAGGGTAGACCTCGAAATTCAGCAGTTCGAACAGTGACGCAGTGAAGATAGCTGTCTTGACTGCCGCAGCTGTAACTGTGGGTGCCATAAACAGCCCCAGATACATTGAGCGCAGTTCGTCAAGAGATGCGCCTATCTCACGTCCCACACCGGGTGCGGAGTGTCGTGCCGCACACAGTTCTACAAGGTCGGTGCGACCTGCGATGTATGCGCCTGTCTTAGCGATACCACCACCGGGGTTCTTGATGAGTGACCCAACCACAAGGTCAGCCCCGACATGAGTAGGTTCACTACTCTCGACAAACTCGCCATAGCAGTTGTCCACGACTATTATCAAGTTTGGGTAGTGACCTTGAAGGGTATCGCAGATACGCCCGATTTCGGCGACTGATATGGAGTTTCGCAGTGAATAACCACGGGAGCGTTGTATAAGTGCCACGTGAGCGTCTGCGCACTGCTTTATTGCTTCCGGGAGGTCGATAGCGTCGTCCTTTAACTCTACCTGACGGTAGTGCACACCGTAGTCTGTCAGTGAGCCTGCTGTAGGTTCTATGCCTATGACAGGGTCGAGCGTGTCGTACGGCTTGCCTGCCAGCGACACGAGTGTTTGTCCAGGGCGGAGAAGTGCAGATAGCACTGTGTAGATAGCATGTGTACCGCTCATAAATGTGTGGCGGACAAGTGCGTCCTCTGTGCCAAATACACGTGCAAAGACCCGCTCAAGTGCGTCTCTGCCCCTGTCGCCGTAGCCGTAACCTGTACTGCCGTTTAGGTGTGTGGCGGTTATACCCTCCGCTATAAAGGCGGACAGAACACGTTCGGCATTCTCCTGCTCGATGCGCTCGGTTTCCGTAAACATCGGCCTTGCTCTCTCCTCGGCACGCTTTGCAAGCCCTTTTAGCTCGCTGTTAAAGTTAAATACAGTGGTAGCACTATTTTCCATGGGTAAAACCATACCTTTCTATCTGCCTGTGAGTTTTATTATAATATGCTTATTGGTAGTCTCAAAGCCGAGGGAGCTGTAAAACCTCTCAAGTGAGTCGTCAGCTGCAATTAGTAGTGGGGTAAGTCCTTGTTTAATTGCCTCTTTTACGCAGAACAATGTCGCCCGCTTTGCATACCCTTTTCCACGGTGTTTCGGCAACGTACACACGCCCCCGATAACAGCATGAGCGTCATCGGTAAAGTACAGCCCTGCTGTAGAGGCATTGTCAAAGAAGGTGTACACCTGTGCGTAGCCCCTGCCGCTTCGGTAGCTCAGGTCGGACATCCACATCAAGCGGTCTGACCTGAAGTTGGGGTCGGAGTTTACGACAATGTCGTAGACGTCGGAAACTTCGGGGGAGGTGTCCACACTATTCGGTGGCAATGGCGGTATGCTGTCTGCCTTGCCGTGATAAACCATGAGTGGCGATACCGAGGAATAAAAACGTCTACTGCGCACTTGAGGGGGGAGCACGGTAGGTGCTCTCCCCTCAATACTTCTTATACCAAAAAGTTCCGCAAACTGCACCAGTTCTTCAAAGCTATGCTCTCCCGATATTATAAGCCCTGCCCCAAAGCGGCAAGCTAAAGCACCACTTTCATTTCTGAAAACGTCCACCATATCATCTATGTGGTGGTAACTGTAGTAAAGGCTTAGAATCCGAGCGGAGAACAGCGGATCAAGTGCGGCTGAGTGCAAAACATCCTCTATATCGCTTATTCTTTCTAGCAAAGCTCGTTTAACAGAGCCATTACAAGGCGCTTAGAAGCCTCGTAGTCAGCTAGGCTGATAACGCCGGAGGAGCTGTGCAGGTAACGGCAAGGTAGAGAAAGAGCCATAACTCTAACGCCGCCTTTAGAACGCTTGATAGCGCCAGAATCGTTACCGCCGAAGATACCTTCCTTAGTCTGCACAGGGATACCCTGCTCTTTACCAAGCTTGAACGCTAGGTTATATAGCTCTGTATCGTAGATAGCGCCTCTGTCCATGTAGGACACGACAACACCCTTGTCAACAGCACAAACCTGATTGGAGGGGTTTGAACCACCAACATCGCCTGCTGTTGTGCACTCAAGTACTATAGCAACGTCCACATCAACGCTGTAAGCTGCAGCGGTAGCACCTACAAGGCCAACCTCTTCCATTGTTGTGAATACGCAGGTGATGTCAGCAGGTAGCTCGCTCTTAAGCACGTCAAGCATTATAGCACAACCTGCTCTGTCGTCAAGTGCCTTAGACATTACCTTGCCACTTCCAAACTCCATGTAAGGCTCATCAAATGTAACGAAATCGCCGAGAGAAACAAGCTTCTCTGCTTCTTCCTTGCTCTTAGCGCCGATGGAGATAACCATGCTGTCAGGCTTTATGGGCTTGTCCCTTTCAGCAGGCTCTACATGGTGCAGTGCCTTTGCGCCGATAACGCCTTTTATAGCGTTGTCTCCGATAAGTACGCCTCTACCGTGAGTAACGTCAGGTGCAACACCGATAGGCTGGAACTTTATAAATCCGTCCTTTGTTATCTGTGTTACTATAAATCCAACTTCGTCTGTGTGTGCAAACAGTCCGACTTTTAACTTTGGCTTTTTGCCGAGCTTTGTGTTTACTATAACGCTTCCCAGTGGGTCAACCTTGATGTCGCAACCGTCGCCTATTTGCTCTTGAACAAAAGCGGCTACACGGCTTTCGTCACCGCTGACACCTCTAAGATTACATATCTCTTTTAGTAGTTTAGACATTCTCTTACTTCCCTCCTCTTATTAAAGACTCTTTACAAATTCAGCCATCAGTTTAGCTGTGTTGTCCACATCGCAGACTTCAACAACTTCTATAGGGCTGTGCATGAACAGGCTGGGTACGGATAGCAGTGCAGTCTTAACTCCGCCTGCTGTAACTGCGATACCGTCGGCATCTGTGCCTGTACGGCCGCCCATAACTTCAACCTGATGGGGGATTTCTTTTTCCTTAGCAAGGTCAACCATCTTCTTGCTCATGCCTCTGTTTAGTCTTGGAGCAAAGCCGACAGCCGGGCCTTTGCCCATTGCAACGCACTTGTCAGGTCTTGCGTCCGGTGTGAGGCCGAATGTTACGTCAACAGCTACTGCGTAGTCGGGCTTTAGCGAGAAGGTGGAGGTCATAGCGCCTACGCCGCCCACTTCTTCCATAGCGGAAAGCACGAGTACAACATGTGCCTTTTTGTAGTCCTTAAGCAGTTCGCCTGCCTTAATAACAGCGGCGCAACCTGCTCTGTCGTCCATACCGGACGCACTTATCTGGTCGTTTAGAAGTTCACGGTAGGTGTTTTGCATTATAACTCTGTCGCCCAGTTTTATCTTAGCTTTCGCTTCTTCGCCGGACATGCCAACATCAACGTAAGCTGTATTTACTGTTAAAGGCTTGTCACCCAGTGACTTTAGGTGGGGTGGTACAGAACCGATAACGCCGAGGTACTCGCCGCCTTCAGCTTGCACTACAACTCTCATGCTGGCTAGGCAGCGGCTGTCAATGCCACCAACTCCGCCAACCTTCAAAAAGCCGTTCTCCTCAACACGTGTGACAACCATTCCGATTTTGTCAAGATGAGCGGTCAGCATAACTAGGGGGCCTTCGCCCCCCATGTCGCATATGACACTGGAAACAGGGCTTGTGGTAACTTCGCCAAGTTCGCTTAGTATCGGTCTTAGTTCTTCAACAATGGTTTCCTCGTCACCTGCGATGCCGTCCATTAGGCACAGGGTTTTAAGTAATTGTTTGGTATCCATAGCTCTCCTTTCGTTTTTACGGGGTTATTTCCCCAATTTATTAACAAGCTCCTTAAAGTGTACACCTCTCGCCTCAAAGTTTGGGTACAAGTCGAAACTTGCACAGGCAGGGGAGAGGGATACAATGTCATCACGCTGTGTATTCGCATAGGCATAGGCCACAGCTTCCTCCAAAGAGCCGGTTATTACAATTTTAAGCCCACTTTCCGAGTAGTGGGGGTGGGTGGTTATTGCTTTATTTATCTTATCTGCTGTTGCTCCTACGAGTATCAGCAGTTTTACTCTTTTTAATACGTCCTCAACCATCGGCTCAAACGGTATGCCCTTGTCGTAACCGCCGGCGATGACGTTTATCTTCCGCTCGAAACTTCTAAGCCCTGCTATAACACGTGTGGGGGACGTCGCTATCGAGTCGTTATACCACTTAACGCCGTTCAGCTCACGCACAAACTCTATGCGGTGCTCCACACCGCCAAAGCTCTCGGCGACCTTCACAATACTGTCAGCAGAAACCTGGCCCTTTGTTGCGGCTATCGCTGTCAAGTAGTTTTCGACGTTGTGTAAACCGGGCAGACGTATCTGGGAGCAGTTCATTATAAACGTGCGCACGCCCTGTTCTACACAGTACATATCGCCGTTTTTATCCATAAACGCTCCATTTTCCACTTCACCGGTCAGCGAAAACCAAGAAAGTTCCCCTCTGACAAGCGGTGCAAAACTGCGTGTGATATCGTTATCAAAGTTTAAAACTGTCCGTGAAAATGCGTTTTGGTGCATGAAAATATTCTTTTTGCAGTCTATATATTCGTCCATAGTGCCGTGGACATCTAGATGGTTTGGCACTACGTTGGTGACCACTGCGATGTCGGGGGAGGTGCGCATCGACATAAGCTGGAAGCTGGATAGCTCTATGACTGATATGTCGTCAGGGGTTACGTCGGGGAGTGTTGGCAGTAGTGCTCTGCCGATGTTGCCGCCTAGGTGGACTGTTTTACCCTCCTCTTTTAGGAAGAGCGAGATTAGCGTTGTACTAGTCGTCTTGCCGTCCGAGCCTGTCACAGCGTAGGTGAGTGAAGGTGTATGTTCGAGGTAAACTTCTATCTCTCCTGTAACTACCGCTCCTTTACTCCGTGCATCGGTGAGGCGCTCATGCCCGAAGTACATACCCGGTGTGCGGAAAATGATATCCGCATCTAAGTTGTCAAGGTAGCTTTCGCCGAGTTGCAGTATTATGCCGTGGTCAGCGAATTTCTGCATAACGTCGTCGGGGAAGCTTTCTTTTTTGTCTGCGAGCGTGACGCTTGCACCGTTTTCCGCAAGTTTAAAGAGCAAATCACGGTGGGACACTGCAAAACCGATGACGATTACTCTCTTCCCCTTAAGTCTATCAAAAAAGTTCTTACTGTTAAATCGCATACGAACCTCCTAAAGTATAGCCTGCCTTACTCTCTCAAGCACAGCTAAATAGTCTTCGATGTCCATGCCGTCCACCGACAGTGCCACTTTGCCCTTTGTGCCGTCCACCGCTCCTGCGTCTGCCATTGCCTTTATAACGGCGAATTCGGTATCACGATCTATAAGCAGGTCTTTGCCTGTCATAACACCCAGTACAGCGGATAAGCCCCACGCCCACCAGTTCGAGATACCTGCTACGAGTGGAAAGTCTGACTGTTTACGTGCGCAGATAACATCGCCGAAAGCTACGTGCTTTTCGATAATGTCGGCGAGATTCCCCATGCCAAGTTCGTTACCACCGTCGCCGACAGCTATAGTTGTAACACTGTCGCTCAGCAAACTATCCGTATCCGCTGTAAGGTGGGACATGTCAAGCCCTCGCATATTGCGGAAAGTTCCGTTAGCTGTTTTACCGGGACGCTCGATAGCGATAACGTGGGTGGGGGATCTTTCCGAGAGCAGTCTTTTGCAGTACGCTTCTGCATCGTCTGTGGGTATCACCGCAATGTCAGCCGTCACATTTAGTGTCTGCTTGACGGCGGTTACTATGTCGGCGGAAAATTCATCGGTCACCAGTGTGACCTCCCAACCGAGGTGCTCAAGCGTCAGTGCAAGTTCACACGCACCTGAAGGGCCATCGTTTTCACCGTACTGCGCCGCCAAAATCGCAAAACCTGTGACAATAAACGCATGGCTTGGCTTCAAAAGCTCACTGCACAACGCTTTAAGGTCAGGGCGTGGACAGTGAACAGTGAAGTTCCTGCCCAGAGGATCGGACATCATAATATCAATTATACGCTCTAATACATCGTTCATATGCAGACCGTTATTTTGCATTGTTTTCATGGACATTGTTCTCATGGACATTGTTCTCAATGTCTGTGATCATGTCCACACGACGCTGATGGCGACCGCCCTCAAACTCGGTGGACAGGAAGGTGTCAACTATCTCAAGCGCCGCCCCCACACCTGTTACACGGCCACCGAGACATAGGATGTTCGTGTCGTTGTGCTGACGTGTCAGCTTTGCGGTGTATGTATCGTAACAGCAGGCGGCACGCACGCCTTTTACCTTGTTGGCGGAGATGCAGATGCCTATGCCTGTACCGCAGACGAGGATACCTGTCTTAATGTCGGGATCTGTCGTCACAGCGGTAGCGACTGCAAGTGCATATTCGGGGTAGTCGCAGGATTGTTCGCTATATGTGCCTAAATCACGGAATAGTATGCCTTTTTCAATTAAATGTGCTTTTATCTGTTCTTTCAGAACGTAACCGCCATGGTCACAACCTAAAGCTATAATAACTATCACCTCTATAATTTTTTGTGTATAATAATGCGAAACTCAGTGGATTTTACTGTTTTTGCTTAAACTTCTGATAAAGCCACCTTATTCCACCGCCTAATGCAACGCCGAATAACGATATAACAAAGAAGTATCCGAGAAAAGCGCTTGCCGTGTGATTGTAAAAGATGTCAATAGTCGGGAAGTATAAAACCGAAATGCCGAGAGGAAATGCGAATTTGACTATATCGTCCGAGATTATGCCGAGTACCAGCGATACCCCAAAAATGCAGATAAACATGTAGACAAAAACGCCGATAGGGTCAGTAAGATGCAGAAAAGCAGGGAAGATGTAAAGCACGCCTGCGCTAATAAGTAGGCAAATGATTTCTTTTAAATAGTTTTTCACGATAAGACACCCCTTTCAAAACAGTCGCAAAAAACGTGGTACAATGTTTGACCTTTTGCTAACAAGAGAGTATGGGGGAAAGTCGTCTTAAAGATATAGTTAATAGGGTATTTGTAGTGTGGTTTGCTTTTGCGGTGTCGTCGGACAGTTTACAGCTTAATCTTAACTTCCGGCTCGGGGCGTAGATATGTCGGGACGACTTCTCCGCAATCCTTAGGTTTTTCTCCCTGCTCCATCAACCAAATCGCCGCTGCTCCTACAGAAGAAGCACGCTGAAATCTCACGTTCTGCGGTGAGAGTGTGCGTCCGCACGCTTCATGCACTATATGCGCACCGTCCCCAACCAGTAGGCACTGTTCGGGAAGCTTGTCCGCTATGTCGGTGAGTGTACGAGGTGCGTCCTCCCAGACACGTTCGAGTACGCCGCCCTGCCGTCTGAACAGCGCAGAGTAAAGTTGACCTGCCCTTGCGTCCAGCAGAGTGGCAATATAGCCGTCACCTGCGACGTTAAACGCAAGCGAAAGCAGTGTGGAAACCGGCATGATGTCTATTCCTGTGCCGAACGCTATGCCTTTAGCTGTCCCCATGCCGATACGCAAGCCTGTAAACGACCCCGGGCCGTCTGTGATGGCGATAAGCGAAAGGTCAGACACAGACACGTCCGCAAGCTTCAGGGCGTTATCAATAGTCGGCATAAGTGTTGTGGAGTGGGTAAGCCCTGTGTTGAGATATTGCTCGGATAGCAGTACACCGTCAGCAAACACTGCCGCTGAGCACGCTTTTGATGAGCTGTCAAGTGCTAGAAGTATCATGGGTTACCCTCCTTTTCTTTGTGGTGGTTGTGTCAGTGCTGTGCGAACTACCGTAGGTATATAGCTTGCCGTGTCCCTTTGCACGCTGTACGTCAGGGTCACGGCAAGCCTTTTAATAGTGTTATAGTCCGTCAATGACAATCTTACGCTCAAACTCGCTGAGCGTTTCTATCGTGACGGTATAGGTGGGGGAGGGGAGTACCTCCTCCACAAGCTCGCTCCATTCCACGATGCACACCCACCGTCCCTCGGTATACTCAAAGAAACCTGTGGTCTCGAGGTCGTCGGGGGAGGTGAGGCGATATGCGTCAACGTGGCACACAGGCAGTCGCCCGCCTGTGTACTCGTTCATAATAGCATATGTGGGGCTGGACACTAAATCGTCCGAGCCGAGCGCTTCCATCAAATATCGGGTGAATGTCGTTTTTCCCGCACCCATTCCGCCTTTGAAAGCGATAATGTCACCTGCCTTTAGAACGTCAGCAAGCTTTCTCGCGACTTCGGCAGTGTGTTCGGGTGACTGTGCGAAAAATTCCGCCATTAGAACAATCCTGTGATGCTCTCGTCCTCAAGCAGGTCAATAACTTCGGCAGAAGGCTTCTTGGGTAGACCCGGCATTGTCATAACATCGCCTGTCAACACAACGATAAAGCCGGCACCGCTTGATAGACGAACTTCGCCAACGTTTATCTCAAAGCCTGTCGGGCGACCCAGTAGATTAGGGTTGTCGGACAGCGAGTACTGTGTCTTAGCCATACATATCGGTAGTTTGTCCTTGCCGATAGCCTTGATTTCAGAGATAGCCTTGTTTGCTGCTGCAGAGTAGTTAACAGCGTCAGCGCCGTAGATTTCTGTGCAGATAGCCTTTATCTTCTCTTTGATTGTCATGTTCACATCGTAGATGAACTTAAACTCTGTGGGCTGTGTGCAAGCTTCTACAACCTTGTCAGCAAGGTCTACAGCACCTTCGCCGCCCTTTGCAAAGTGCTCGCACAGTGAGTAAGGCACGTTCAGCTCTGCGCAAATTCTGTCAAGCTCTGCTACTTCAGCGTCGGTATCGCTACCAAAGCGGTTCATAGCTACAACAACAGGCACGCCAAACTTCTTAAGGTTTGTGATATGCGCCGCTAGGTTTACAGAACCCTTTGTAAGAGCTTCAACATTTTCTACGCCGAGGTTCTTCTTGTCAGCACCGCCGTTATACTTAAGCGCTCTTATTGTCGCCACAAGTACGATACAGGAAGGCTCTAGGCCTGCGTAACGGCACTTGATGTCTAGGAACTTTTCAGCGCCGAGGTCAGAGCCGAAGCCGGCCTCTGTGATGAGGTAGTCGGACATCTTCAGACCGAGCTTTGTAGCTCTTACCGAGTTACAGCCGTGTGCGATGTTAGCGAATGGGCCACCGTGCATAAGAGCAGGTGTATTCTCAAGTGTCTGTACTAGGTTTGGCTTTATAGCATCTTTCAGTAGAACTGCCATAGCGCCGTGGACATTAAGCTGTTTTGCGTAAACAGGCTTGTTGTCGTAGGTGTAGCCTACAAGTATTTCGCCCAAGCGGTACTTTAAGTCTTTAATGTCATCAGCTAGGCAGAGTATAGCCATAACTTCGCTGGCAACGGTTATCTGGAAGCCGTCTTCACGCACAACGCCGTTAGACTTACCGCCAAGGCCGATAACAACCTTACGCAGTGCTCTGTCGTTCATGTCTAGGCAACGCTTGAATATTATTCTTCTGGGGTCAATCCCGATTGGGTTACCCTGTGTTAGATGGTTGTCAACTATAGCGCAAAGAAGGTTGTTAGCTGCAGTGATAGCGTGCATGTCCCCTGTGAAGTGCAGGTTGATGTCCTCCATTGGAACTACCTGTGAGTATCCGCCGCCTGCGGCACCGCCCTTAACACCGAAAACAGGTCCTAAAGAAGGCTCACGGAGTGCAATCATTGCATTGTGTCCGCGTTTTACCATGGCTTGTCCCAAACCTACGGTGGTGGTGGTTTTACCTTCACCTGCAGGGGTGGGGTTTATAGCGGTAACCAGTATTAGTTTACCGTCCTTATTACCTGATACTCTGTTAATCAGTTCGTCCGATATTTTCGCCTTATAGTTACCATAAGGCTCGATTTCAGTGGCGGAAATCCCCAGCTTTGAGGCAATCTCGGTAATGGGCAACATTTTTGCCGCTTTGGCAATTTGGATATCTGTCAGCATGTGCTTCCTCCTTAAAAATAAATAATGGTTTTAAGAGGGTGTAATACTAAAACCCTCTGCGACATTATAGCATACTTTTTGTACTATTTCTATAGCTTGATTAAATTTTAATAGTGGTTTATAATAATTTTATAGACAATTCATAAACTCTTTTACTGTTAATTGTAGCCTAAAAATGGTATAATATAGTATGCGGAATAATATGATAATATTATAGCTGAAGTAGAGCGCAAAAATCGCTCTGTTTCAGCAATATTTAAATGAAAGTGCAAAAACGCTTTTAAACGGAAAGGCTGATTGGATTTTGAAACATATAAAACGAAAGGAAACGTGCATGGCATGATGAACGGCGTAGGTGTTATTATATTGGCGGCGGGGAATGGAACACGAATGAACTCCGCCTACCCTAAGGTTATGTGTAAAGTGCTTGGAAAGCCGATGCTCGCCTGGGTGCTGGATAGCTGCAAAAAAGCAGGGATAGCAGACGAAAATCTCTGCATAGTGCTTCCGCAGGACAGTAGCTCTATGGCACACATACTCCCAAAGACGGCGACAACGGTGGTACAGAACGAGCGACTGGGGACAGGTCACGGTGCCGCCTGCGGTATGGATTTTGTGAAAAGCAAGAAACCTGAGAGCGTAGTGGTGGTGTTTGGGGACACGCCTTTTGTAGACGAAACGGTGCTTACTCGCTCTTACAACCAGCATAAAAAGCACGGCAACGCTATTACTCTCCTCACAGGCACAATGTCTGACCCAACAGGCTACGGCAGAATAATACGAGGAGCGGTGGGTGTCAGCCGAATAGTGGAGGAAAAGGACGCATTACCTGAAGAAAAAGCAGTGACTGAGGTGAACTCGGGAGTCATGTGGTTTTCCGCTGACTGCTTTGCGGAGATAATTCCCCAAATAGGGAAGGACAATGAAAAAAACGAGTACTACCTCACCGAGGCGGTAAGCCTGTGTGTTAAAGAGCACAGACCGGTGGGAGCGTGCCGACAGGAGGACGTATACGTGATACAAGGAGCTAACGACCGAAAAACACTATCGAAACTTAACAGAGAGGCGAGGGACAGGGTACTTGAGCGCTTGTTTGAGAGCGGCGTGGATATCCCCTCCACCGAAAGCGTGCTGATATCCCCTGACACCACCGTCGGTCGTGATACAGTCATACTACCGTCGGTAGTCATAGAGGGGACAGTCACCATCGGCGAAAACTGCCATATAGGTCAGGGTGTGACTATAAGGGATAGCGTCATAGGTGACAACTGCACCATCACCGCAGGCTCTTTTATAGAGTACTCGGTCATAGGCAGCGGCACACTTATCAACAGTAGCAACATAGAACATAGCAAGGTGGGGGACAACGTGCGCATCGGGCCGTATTCCCACCTGCGCCCGAATTCTACGCTGATGAACAATGTGAAAATAGGTAACTTTGTTGAGGTGAAGAACTCTGTGCTGGGCGAAAAAACGTCTGTGGCGCACCTTACATATGTTGGGGATAGCGATGTAGGTAGCGGTGTGAACTTTGGTTGTGGTGTGGTCACGGTCAACTATGACGGCAAAGGCAAGTATCGCACCACAGTGGGGGACGGCGTTTTTATCGGCTGTAACACCAACCTCATCGCCCCTGTGACTGTCGGCGATAATGCGTATATAGCCGCCGCTACTACCATCACTGACGACGTGCCGGAGAAAGCGTTTGTAATAGGAAGGTCACGTCAGGAGAACAAGCCACCGAGGGGATAGGGATTTTACCACTTTTTTGTGTATACAGACAGTCACAATACTACTTTTAGCCTTAAAACAGAGAGTTATCTCCACGAATGTTTTGGTAAATTGTTACGGCGAGTGGTATTGTGCCGAAAGTACAAACTGACTTTTTTGGTTTTTGCAATCGGGCTGCGATTTGATGGTTTTCATGTTAGTTGTGAGTTGAAATTAAGAAAATCCCTGTCGGTTTAGGTGGTTTGCTGTCGGATTATAGCGGTAGACAGCGAAATTAGTCTTAAGAAGCATATCTCTAAAAAGGGGTAAAACACAAGCGTTTTACTATAATGCGTGAACTAAATATAGGAAAAAACAAATATTTCCAAAAATTTACTGTAAACTATTGCGTTTTATTCCATTATATGGTAATATACTTTTAGTATAACAAAATGGAGGATGAAAAAATGCTTTTAAGGCAAAAAGTGATAACAACAGAAGATAACGGTGACTTTTTTTTAAGTACCGAGCAGAGGCTTGCGGAGTATGGTTTTGAGCTAATATTGTCCCCTAAAAACGGCAATACTCTTATAACGCTTATAGAGGAACACGCCCCTGCGGTGGTGCTTATGGATGTGTTTATGCCGGAGTTGGACGCACTTGCGGTTATGAGTAGGGTGAATGAGCTTACCGGCGAGTCGCCACTGTTTATGGTGATGTCAGCCTTTGACAGTACACAGCTGGAACGTGAAATACTGCAGGGCGGTTGCAGTTACTACTTCTTAAAGCCGTTTGACAGCGACCACTTTGTAGACCGAGTGGTGCAGATGACTTCACCGCAGATTCCGCAGATAAAGACCCACAGCAGTTTGACTGATTTAGAGCTTACCGTAACGGATATCATACACCAGATAGGCGTACCTGCGCATATCAAGGGCTACCATTATCTGAGAGAGTCTATCATGCTATCTGTCACGCAACCGGAGATAATAAATTCGGTGACTAAACAGCTGTATCCGACGGTGGCGAAGCGGTTTAGCACAACGTCCTCACGAGTTGAGCGTGCTATACGCCATGCAATAGAGGTGGCGTGGGACAGGGGAGATGTGGATATCCTCAACAGCTACTTTGGGTACACGATACATAACGGAAAAGGCAAGCCGACAAACAGTGAATTTATAGCGATGATTGCAGATAAACTGCGCTTACAGCTGAAAAGCTTGACGGTATAGCAAATAAATCAAGTAAAGTATAAAAAGCAGGGGTGGCTATAAACATCTGTAGGTCAGGTGTTTACAGTCGCCCCTGTTTTATTTGGTCGTTAAGTCTCAAAGCGTATATCTGCGATGTCTGCAATGTTAAACCTTTCAAAGTAGCGGTTTTCCATAGGTATCCACACATCTCTGAACATCTGCCACAGCTGTTCGCCGTTTCGAGCTATTATTCGCTCTCGTTGACACTCTGCCTCCACCGAAAGGAAAACCTTTAAACTATAGCGGCTTCGCAGGTCGGGTCGTAGCGAGTAGGTGCCCTCTATGACGTAGACATCGCTTTTCCGTACATGGACTATTTCGCCAAACTCGCCGATGTCACAGCGGTAGGGGCGGTAGCTGAAGTCGTCCCCAATGCTAAGGGGAGCAAGCACTTCTTCGCTAAAGCGTTCGTAGTCGACGTTCCCACCCACTTCAGCGAGACGCTCCGATGTCCGCTGACCTTCACGGAGGAAAAAATGATCCATAGAGATTGTGGGGCAATTGTAGACGTCGGACAGCATGTTAGCCAGCGTTGATTTTCCACTGCCACAGTTGCCGTCAATAGCTATGACGACGGGAGCGCCCTCTGTGGTAAGCTGTCTGTCTATCTCTGTGAAAAGCGCTAGGAAGTCGCAGTACTGCTTTTTCACGACACGGTAGCGAGGGTTGTGCGCTTTTTTATACTCGTCACTGTGTGAAAACAACCCCTTTCCGCTTTCTACCCATTTTTCCACTTCTCTGTTTAGCATATAACCATCGACAGTGGTGTCCATTTCGCCCAATAGTTGTGCAACCTCACAGCACTTTTTCAAAAATTCCTCGTCACTACCCATGCTTTCCGACGCTGACAGTGTAAATATGCGCTGGTAGGTGTCTGCGGAAAGGGTGGTGTTTAGCAATGTGGAAATGCTGAGGCGGCAGAGGCCGTTCCCGATGTGCTCGTATGACGGGTAAGTTGCAGACGCTAGCGGTATTTCGCTTTCTATAAAAGAGCGTACTTTTTCAGCGTCAGCGAGCAGGTGACCGCTACCGAACACGTTCTGGTAGATGAGTTTAAGTAGGTCGGTGGGGTTAGTGATGTTGTACTTTTTGAGGTGGGATATTATGATGTCGTGCA
The DNA here is from genome assembly GCA_964370205.1 of uncultured Oscillospiraceae bacterium. GTDB lineage: Bacteria > Bacillota > Clostridia > Oscillospirales > Ruminococcaceae > DAMCAP01. Next base: position 31,142 of record CAYJIK010000020.1, read on the forward strand.
GTTCGTTCAAATTGTTGACCGCCTTTCAAAGGTAAGTTACCGGACTATTATAGACGAGTTTTGATGTTTTTGCAATGGGGGAGGGGCGTGGGGAGTACTTAAATGCGGTGGTTTAAAGTGGTACAGGGGGTGGTAGAATTTTTATGTTGTATCGCTCGCCGGCCG
>CAYJIK010000021.1:0-23255 GCA_964370205.1 uncultured Oscillospiraceae bacterium
ACCCAAAGGACTTGTAGGTGCAACGTACACAATTGACGACCCTGCTACAGCACTTGATGCAACAGCAAGTTCACCTGATGGTGGTACTATTACCTATCAGTGGCAGCAAAGCACAACAAGTGCAACTGAAGGTTTTACAGACATAACAACAGGCGGTACTTCCGCAACTTATACACCTTCTACAGCAGCAGAAGGCACAACATACTATCGTTGTGAAGTATCAAATGCAAACGCAAATGCTACTGACCCATCGCCAGTGTCGGCGTTTACTAATGTAGCTACAATAGTAGTAAATGCCCTACCTCCTGCAGTATCTGGCACCCCAGTACCTCCACGAAACCTAGCAGACGCAGAATACACAACTGATACAGCTGCAGCCGATGTTGTAGCTCTAAACGCTACAACAACTTCACCTGATGGTGGAGATATAACCTATGTGTGGGAAAAGAGTACTACAAGCGCAACCGAAGGCTTTTTACCTATAGAGGGTGCAGCCGATGCAATATATACACCTTCTACAACTACAGCTGGTACGACATATTATCGTTGTAAAGTAACGAACGCAAACACAAACGCCACAAACCCTGCCGGTGTTGATGCTTATACCAATGTTGCAACAATCTCGGTAAAAACACCTAACAATCTAGCAGGTGTTACCCTCGCAGATTGGACATATGGTCAGGGTAATGGAACACCTCTGACTTCACCTCCAACTCCTAATGGTGGAGACGCAACATATCAGTATAAGCTATCAACAGCGGATGATACCGGTTATGTTAATTATGTAGTCGGCACACCACTTGATGCAGGAACATATATTATCAAAGCTACTTCCGCAGGTACATCTGAGATAGCAGCAGGATCGGTAACTGCTGGATTTACAGTAAACCCAAAATCCGTAACAATAACACCAGATGCTAACCAAACCAAAGTTTACGGCGCAACTGATCCTGTGCTAACCTATTCGAACGACTTAACAGGCGCACTAAAAACAGAATTTGAAGATTCTGATTCAGGCGCACCAGGTCGTGTAGCAGGTGAAGATGTTGGTTCATATCTAATTAACCTTGGTACGATAGCAGATGGTACAGGAAACTTTGATGTAAAACTAAGCACAACAGCTGTAAACTTCACTATCACCGCAGCCGACTACACCGCCCCATCAATAGCCCTCACACAAGACTTCAAAGTTGGCACAGGTCTTGACTCCATCACTGTTGATGACGGCGCAGTAGGCGCAGGCGTGAACGGTGAAACTGTAACAGGTACAGTAGCTTGGTTCTCTGATAGCACACGTGTTACAGCAGCTACTGATGCAGACCTAAACGCTGTAACCGAAAACAACACAGTAACACTATACTGGGCATTCACACCGGCAGCAGGACAAAACAACTATGTTACTACAACAAAGACCGGTGAGACAGAATTCACAGCACAACCGCTTAATGACCAAAACATCAACTTTGTAACAAAAACCAAAATACTAGAAGTAGATGAAAAGTTCACAAACACACTTCAAGGTGTTAAATCTACTGCTGCAACAGAATATGAAAGTCTAAATACAGCTGTTGCTACAGTGAATTCAACTACCGGTGAGGTTACTGCCGTTGCATCCGGCGTAGCAACCATAAAAGCAACTTCTCCTGCAGACGGCGATTTTGCAGAAGCAACCGCAGAATACACAATAATCGTTTCCAAAACCCCCGATGCAGGCAAAACCCCGGCGAAACCATCGGGTGGAAAGTTGGAACTAACTATTGAAGTTGACGAAACCGAGTATCCCAGCTTCGAATTCACTAGCATCGAGCGCATTGTTATAGGCAATATAATAGTACTTGACGTAGTGCATATTCCAGATAGTGTACCAGCATCTGCAAAACTAATGTTTGGCGATATTCAAGTTGGTACAATAGTAGAAGGAAGCATTATAATCACTCTAGAACAAGCTTTCATAGATGCTAACCTAACAGAGGGCACAACCTATACAGTTGCTGCATTTTCTGACGTTGCACAAATAGGTGAAACCTATCAAATCCAAATCCCCACCCCAGCTCCATCCTCCAGCGGCGGCGGCTACTCCTCCACCGACTACTACTACGACGAGGCTGAGTTCTGGGAAATCGTGAAGGAATACATCGAAGAAGCTGACAAGGGCGACCGTTTCCAGGTTGACGCAGGCTACTACGAGAGAATGCCGGCATCTGTTATGGAGCTACTCCGCACACAGAATGTTGGTCTAACCATCGAGTGGAACGGCGGCGAGGAAATTGAAATCGGCGTTGGCGAAGCTCTAAACGAGCAGAGTGGTAGAGTGTACTGGCCGCTATCCTACCTAGAGGAAATGTATGACGGCACAACACCTCCTCCTGTAACAGGCACAGACGACGACAAATACAACCCCGGAACAGGTTCCAAGCTATAAGATAGCATCAAACTAGCTGACAACCTCCGAGCAGACCCCCCTGCGACCTACCAAGGCGTAGGGGGGTCTTTTAATTGAAAGGGAGATATTACAAATCATGAAAAAACTAATGATGACAGTTATGGTGCTGACGCTGATGCTGATGATGACGACGGTGGCATACGGCGTTTTGCCTGAAATCAGCGAAGAAATGGTGGAGCTGTATAGTGTTGTAATCGAGAATGGGGCAGTAAACAAACCGCTAATAACGGTCAAGGACAGTACCAATAGCAACAATACACTGGAGGAAAACACAGACTACATTGTAGAATACCACCCTCCGGAAGCAGGCGATGTTGTCGGCACAACAAAGCACACTGTTAGGGTGAGCCCTAAAGAGGGTGCAACAACAGGAGAAACTGTCAACAAAACCTTCATTTTCTATGACGAAGCACTCGAAGCAGAATTACCGGTTGAAACCTATAGAACCCCGAATGATGGTCCAGCACAATACAGTTATTATTTACCAAATCCAAGTGAAGGGCAACAGTACAATTCCGAAAAGAGTGACTTTTATACAGTAGCCGGTGACATTGTGGTGCTGAACATAATTTATTACAATGACTTTGGCCATACTTTATCATACTTCTTTGGGAATTATGAGTTAGGTGACCAAGTTATCACAACAATAAAAACAACTGATGAAAATCCGTACTACACGGCTATAAGATGGACAGTAGTGGATAAAAGTCACATTAACGTAGAGTTCAATGCGGTTAGTATGGATTTGAATGAAACACTGAACTTTTCTGAGCTGGGTAAGCATTTTGATACGGTTGACCCTGACACAGGCAATGTTGAAACTATAGCTGATCCGGGGTTGACATATAAGTTGTCAGTGTCGTATGACGACAACGTTGTCACTATCAACCCGGATACCGGTGCAATAAAAGCGGTTGGCTTGGGTAACACCTCTATCAAGGTAGAAACAAGTGGAACAAATGATTATGTATCCGGTACTTATAAAATACCTATAAATGTAAACGAGAATTACAATAATGCTGATGTAACCAAACCCCTAAAAGTCTCGATACCTGCGTCACAGCGAAATGACATAGCAAGCCTGGCAATAGGTAAGGATATACTACTTACAACCGAACTTACGCTAACTTCTATTGCAGCAATCGACATTTCTGTCGACCTGCTGCTTGCTGAAGAAGTAGTAGGCTCGATTGAGGTTGATAATGAAAAAAGCCTGATTGTAACACTAGAGCCCGACCTACTCGGTATCCTTGAACGAGGAAGAAATTACATAGTTACGCTCTATAGTGAAGCTACTGGCACAGGTCATACTATAGGAGACTATGGTTATCATGTTTTTAATTTATACATTCCCTCCATTCCCTCCACTAGCAACTCCTCCTCCTCCTCCTCCTCCTCCGACTTCTACACCACCCAAACCGACCTATGGAACACCGTTAAAGAGCGCATACAGGATGCAAACAGCGGTGACAGTCTAACTGTAGACGTAGAGTACTACACCAACATGCCGTCTGCGGTTATGGAACTGCTTAGCACGCATAATGTCGGGCTGACCATACAGTGGGATGGTGGTGCTGACATAGAAATACCTGTAGGTACAGCACAAGCCAAGCAAAGCGGACGTGTCCACTGGACACCCGACACTCTAGCCGAGCTATACAGCGAAATAACAACAACCACACCAACTGAACCAACAGCACCCACCGTCACAGATGACGACAAATACAACCCCGGGACAGGCGCAAAGCTTTAATATCCACTAAACGTGTCCCCTAACCCTATGACCCTCTGAGAACCCAACTAACCCTACAAATAACAGCAAAAATGAAAGGAACTCCCACATGAAACGTTTTTTAAGCCTACTCCTAGCCGCCATTATTGCGATAACCAATTTCGCTACACCACTGACAGTCCATGCAGAGAATAATATATGGCTGGGGGCGGAGTTTTATCACTCTGGGTCCAATGAACGCATATATTCTCATAGCGTATACATACCGTCATCTGACTTTGCTGAAAACGGAAACTCAGGTCGGGGACAAAGCCCGGTTTCTTATAGCGCTAAAGTGTATGAAAAAAATAATACTAGTTTCACGGGCGCAACAGTTACGCTTGAACTATACGAAGGCACAGATATTCAGATTTCACCAAAAATAGTTACCGACAATCACCCTAGTGTCGAATGGAATGCAGCAAGTGCCGAGTTAAGAGCCAAGCCGGGTGCCACTGCCGGACAAGAATTCACTCTAGTCGCAAAAATTGTTTATGAGGGAGTCCCAATTATGGACGCAATAACCATCACCACCATAGACAAACCAAATTTAGATGGTATGTTTGCAGGTATACCGCTAACAGGCACAATAACCAAAAATGCTATAGACGGCACGTTTGAGGTGAAGCTGAAAGCCGATGCAACACTCGGTGGTCGTAAGGGAATTGCGATTTTCGAAAGCAGTAACCCCGAAGTCGCAACTGTAGTAGATCAAGGTGGTGTGGCCACCATCACCATCCACAAGGTAGGCGAGACCAACATCACAGTAACCGGTATTGAAGATGATACTCAAGCGAAAGACACCGATAGCTTTAAGCTGGTGGTAGAAAAAGCGGATCAGCCGCTGGAGTTTGAAAATCAACTTCTTATACTACAAGTAGGTGAAAGTGCTATAAATCCATTAAGCGGCGCAATGGGTGAGGAGGTTACATTCCATCTGGTCCATGGGGAAGAAGCTTCTTCTTCAAATGATATCGCTGAAGTGGATAGTGCAGGGCGTGTGACCGCAAAGAGCGTTGGAGACGTGGAAGTTTTCGTGAACTCAACGGAAACTGATATTTACAACCATGCTATAGCCACTTACTCGCTACTGGTTGTAGATGACACCATGCCCCATGACGCAATACCCATCACCCCCTCAAGCGATGGCAGGGTAACACTGACTGTGACAACGGAGGCTATTGATTTAGGAAATATATATGCTATTCGTGTGGGTAAAACCATGCTTTATACGAAACAAGTCGATGGGGAATACCTGCTTTATACAAAGCTTTATGGTGAAGGCATGTTAGCAGGGAAACTTATTAATGGCAGTGTGAAAGTCGAGCTTTACGCCGACTTCTTAAACACTCTACCAAATGGCGCTAACCATGCGGTAGTGGCGTATGGCGAAAAAATGGATAGTGGAATTATAATCAATTTCCAAACCACACCTGTCTACATCCACCTTCCCGCTCCGTCTTCCGGCTCTAACTCCTCCTCCGACTACTACACCACTCAGACCGACCTCTCAAACGACGTAAAACAGTACATTGAGGACGCAAACAGTGGTGACCACCTAACAGTCAACATGGAGTACTACACCACCCTCCCAGCCTCAATAATGGAGCTACTCCGCACGCAGAATGTCGGGCTGACCATACAGTGGGACGGCGGCGCTGACATAGAAATCCCAGCAGGTACTGCGCTATCCGCAGAGAGTGGACGTGTCCACTGGACACTCTCCGACCTAGCAGAGCTATACAGCGAAATAACAACAACCACACCAAGCACCACAGCTCCAACCACAACCCCCACAGACGATGATAAATACAACCCCGGCACAGGCGCAAAGCTTTAAAAATAACCTTTCAGGGGCGACTAAACGTCGCCCCTACTTATCTGAAATCACCAAAGCTGAATTTTCTTTGGGGACAAGGTAAATTTTTTGAAAAACTTTTGCGTTTGCCAAAGGTGTGTGTTATAATATAGGCAACGTACAACAAAGGAGTGTTTTAGATGGCTTGGTTTTTTGGGCAGGGTAAAGACACAATTGAATGGGATGAATTTAGAGACGACGTACTTTTCTATAAATGGCCGGAAAAGGAGATAAAGAAAGGCTCTAAACTCGTGATACGTCCCGGGCAGAAGGCTATTTTCTACGCTGACGGCAAGGTTGAGGGTGTATTTGAAGAAAACGGAAGCTTTGACGTAGCATCGGAGATTGTGCCGTTCCTATCAACACTTTCGGGGTGGTTTTCGCTCCGTGGTGACACGGGTATGCGAGCGGAGGTCTACTTCGTAAACGCAAAGGAGCTACTACTAAACTGGGGCACAAAACAGCGCATAATGATACCAACGCCGGAAGTACCGAGCGGTGTACCTGTGGGCTGTAACGGCAATCTGGTGGTAGAGTTCAGAGACTACCTGACATTCATAAACAAGATAGCAGGCGTTAAGAGCACGTTCACGCTGTCCGAGATATCAGACAGAATTATCGGCGAACTCGGGCCAATCATCACCGAATGTATACTGGGCTCACAGCAGGTGGTAGGACTGAACGTGATAACAGGTCTGCAAGCGAACAGCCGCAAGTTAGGTCGCCAACTGGCGGAGGAGCTTGACATGGAGCTGTTTGACATGGGTCTGGGCGTGCGTGACGTGAATGTCATATCAGTAAACTACCCAAGAGAGATCCAAGAGATGGCGGAGAAGGTTGCGGCGCAGTCGTTTGTCACAGACATGGGCAAGTACACTGGCGTTGCAATGGCAGACAGCATGTCAAATCCGAACTCGGGCGGGAATGTTGGCGCAGCAGGCGCACAGATGGCAATGGGCATGAAGATGGCAGAGCAGATGATGGAAAACCTGGACAGCAAGAAGTCAGAGGGTACAGGGGACAGGTTCTGCACCAAATGCCGCAAGATGGTTTCCAGTAAATACTGCCCCGACTGCGGAACGGAGACGGTTTAACAAATTACAAAAGACGAGAGGGTAACCTCTCGTCTTTCTTGTGCATATCGGGGTTTGTTATCTATCCGATGTCAGTATCGGATGTAAGAACAAATTCAGTGTAACAACTTCGTATCAACTTCGTTGTACCTCCGCCGTCCGGTAGCGTAACAAACACAGTCCGACCGGTGGCCATGTCGGCTTGCGAGCCGACTAACAAAAGAAGGTTCAGCCAAAGGCTGAACCTTCTTTTGTTTCTACCCTTTGGGTAGATGGCCACCGGTCGGACTGTGTTTGTTTCGCTACCTATGGTCGAGCGGAAACCGCTACTTTCTGGCATACTCCCTACGCTCCCACTTACTCACCTGTAAGCGTCTCCACCGACAGCGCCACAATCATCTGATCGTAGTCGGCCGGAGTGATGTCACCATTTTCTAAAAGGTGCAGATGTTCATAGTCAACGATAGTGATATGGTTGTAGTGAACCATAAGGAAAGGGATGTAGCTTAGGACAGTTTCGTCCGCCACTATCAAACAGTTTTGTCCCTTAGGGTAGGACGCATAGATATCTATCTGCGGACTTGGCGCACCGAGCACAATGTCAGTGGGGGCGCCATAGTTTTGCGAGTGGTATGGGAACAGTGTGTTGTACATCCGCTGTTCACCGTCCTCCTCGGTGTGGACAACCCTGTAAAAGCGGTCAAACAGTGAATATTCATACATAACCACAACATCAGGGGATAGGTTGTAATAGTCAAGCTCCACGCTCAAATCACCATAAAAGTCGGACATGCTGTGCGTGATATCAAACTGACTGAGCGGTCGTGTGGTGAAACCCAACCTGTTTGACAGCGACAGATAGACGTAATAACCGCCCAGCCCGGTAAGCCCCGAGTGGGTGCGGTAGTAAGTGTATTGGTCGTTCGCGGCGAACAGTGACGGGTAAACGTCCACGATAGAGGACACATCGGAGAACTCGGTTAGCATGTCGGTAATAAACTGCTTTTGGTTAAACAGCGGGGCGAGAGTGGGGACTTCCTGCTGTTTTATGGCGCAGGCAGTGGGTATCACGGTGAAGTAGACAGAAGTGCCGCTGTTTTCCATGATAGAATAAAGCTCTGCACTCTGATCAGCCAGAGCATCAGGGTTTGGCGGTGAAACGTTTCTCATAAGCTGATTTTCGCTGATAAAGATACCGTCACGCTCATAGCTTTGCCCTACTATAGGCAAGAGATTGTTAAAGCGAGTGAGCAAGGGAAGGTCGTCAAACAGCTCTGAGAGAGAATGCTCTAAATCAGCTAAGGGGTACAGACTGCCTGCCGTCAAGAATATGACAAGCGCAGAAGCCAACAAAATCGCCACTATAAATGTGATATTCACCGCAAGTCGTATCGGTGACATGCGCTGTCCATTTTCCTTGTTCATATCCCCGCCCCTTTCTGTCATAATTTAATGCTATCTAAACCAAAAAGCTCACCGTCACCCAAATGCACACCACAGTCTGCGCCATAGAGCAGATGTGAAACAGTGTGGGGGTAGTGTTTGATAGGCGACGTATAAAAAAATCAAACATACTGAGCGACATAAGCAAGCCTAGAGGTATTACCACGAGGTAGGTGGAAAGTGCGTACAATAGCCCGTCGGTGTAGACTGTGAAATGCTCGGGGGTAAACAGTGTCTGCCAGATGTAAACACTGTCGGTAAAGCTGTCCCCGATAAGCGACGGTAGTAGCAGAAGCATAAGAATACAGTTAAACATCCGTCTGACGATATTCGGCACATACTTGGTAAGCGCCCCCAAAAATTGCTCACAAATAAGGCAAAACAGCAAAAGTCCCCACCATATCAGACCACTTACACCAATATCTATCCAGAACACAAGCAGTAACGACGACACAGCCGCAACTACAATTGTTCTGCGTTTGCCTGTAAGCGAAAACTGTGTTGTCGCTATATATTCTACACATTCACTGAGCGTCATATTAAGCCTAAAGACAAACTCGGATGGAGTGCGTGCCAAAAACGGATAGTAGACATTCCTGGGTAGGTTTATGGAAAATACTCGCCCGAGCCCCACCGCAACGTCGCTAAACGAGGTTAAAAGTACGGTGATATAAATGCTGTATATGACGATTAGGCAAAGCGCCCATAGTGGCGTATGGTCAAAAGTCGGCAGGCTCTGTAGGTCATTTATTACATTATCAAGTGTTGGGGTAACAACGGCAAATTTCAGCAGCCCTATAGAGAGTCTACCGACGCCTGTAACGATAAGGTCGGTGGAGATTTTCCCTCGTCGTATAGAAGGCATAAGCTGTTCGGGTTTTACGGTAGGGCCATAACCGAGCTTCCCAAAGAACAGGCAGTAGAGCAGAAACGAAAAAGCACCGTCGCTCCCCTCAAGTTCGCCCCTTACCAGCTTTAGTGTATACATGATTACAGAAATACTAATCGAGAAAACCCCGAACAGCGGTGATACATCAAGATACATAGGCAGTAAAACCCCGAAAACTATCATCGCAAGCACATACAGGCAAAACCCCACATTAAACACAAGTTTAGCCTTTTTCCGCTCCATCTCGTACCGCCAGATAAGCCGTGTTATAATGTAGCCCGGAAGTACGGCAAACAGTAGCGTAGCACAGGTGTAGATATCAGTATAAGCCACGAGCAAAAGCGACAGTACCACAAGCCACACCCGTTTAAGATTTGGGGAAAGGAGGTAGTAGACAGCCGCTCCAACAGGCAAAAACACAAATATAAAGCTAAGATTGTAGCTCATGCTGTCCGTCCACCTCCGATAAAAGTTCCATGACCTCGTCATAGCTGCATAGCAGTCCCAACACCTCCGCAAAAGCAGTGGAGGAAAGCCCGTCAGGGAGTCCCAGCTTTTTCAGTAGCTTGTGCCGACGCTCCTTGCTCCCCTGTGTGCCGTTAAGCCCTAGCTGTAATAGATCGTATGCGGTAAATACAGTCCGTGGTGTGACATCCCCTGTCGTCACCCCTGCCATCTCAAACGCTCTTAGCAGTGTCGCCGTGTCCATACCTTCCACACCAAGCGTCCCCTCGGCGGACGCTGTAGCTTTCCTACGCTCTTTACCCTCAAGCTTTGGGATGTACACATGCTTTACACTGCCTTCTTTAATTGCGCCTTTTAGGTGGTTTCGTATCTTAAAACCTGCGCTGTCCGAGTCGGTTATCACGACAAGACCAACAGTCTTAGCCAGTGTGCGCAGGGTGGTGAGCAGTTCCTTGTCTTTGAATATGCGAAAGCCGTCTGTTTTGATAATCACACAGTCCAGTAGGGAGGAAAGGCGTATAACATCGTACTTCCCCTCCACTACTACCGCCTCTCTAAGGCGTATGCGCTCACTCACGGCCGCTCCTACATAGCTCTAACATCAGAGTAGTCAGTATAAGCTGTTTATCGGCAGAGGTGGACTTCAAACTGCGTTGCGCCTCCATAAGTAGAGAAACAGACCTCTCCAAATAGCTCTCGGGGACATTCTGCACGCTTCTCATATAGTTTTCCACCCTCCACTCGAACTTCATCGACAGGTCATCATTTACCCGCTTTGCGGAAACCCGTGCGTTCCGTCCCAGTTTACAGCGGTACATGTCCGCATAGATGCTCCCCAGTGAGCTGACCACCACTATAGGGTCAACACGACTGTGCAGTATCGTCTGCAAAAGTGAAAAGCCCTCTTTCAACCTGCCTGACAGCAGTAGCGGCGGCAACTTATATATCTCACCTGTAGGCTCTGCCGCCACAAACCTGTGTAGCATGTCCGATGTCACGGCGGTACTCCCCAAAAATGAATGAAGTTTCACCAGTTCACTCATCAAGAAGCTCTTACCATTCGGGCAAAGCTCTATAAGCTCGGTCGCTACCCCTCTTGTCATGTTGCCGCCAAGACTTTTGTAGTAGTCCTGCACCCACCGCAGTAGCACGTCACCTTTCATCGCCGCCATCTCGGCGACAGTCCCGTGCTTGTCCACAAGCTTATATAGCTTGCCGCCCTTACCACGCCCCTTTTCAAAGGTGACGCTTCTCATCACAAATATCACGGTGAGTTCAGAAGGGATGCCCGGGATAGTGTCGCACAGCTCGGTGAAATCCTTGTCGTGGACAGCGGAAAGCGCAAAGTCCTCGACCACCACTACACGATGCTCCGCAAAGGAAAGCTGTAGGATATTGTCCACCACTGTTTGGACATCGGGTGAGCGGAGATGCTCAAAGTTCATGATGTCACGTTCATTCGGCAGAAGCCTGTCCAGTAGGCCGTCTAAAAACTCGCCCACTTCACGGCGCTCACTCCCAAACAGCAACAGCACACGGCTTTTTACCGCCTTATCCATTTCAGATATACCGCTAACCTTCATAAAACCACTCCCACCTTTCCCAATAGAAAAATTTATATATACTTTTAGTATAAATAGACAAATATATTACTGATTATCAAGCGAAATCACATTACCACCCTGTAAAAACACGGTAGCACTCTATCTCCGCACCGCTTTGCACCAACCGGGTAGCAGGCGGTAAAACAGTCACCACACCGCCCGAGTGATAGCTCACGATAGACCTGTCAAAGTAGATATCTACCTGCTCTTCGTCTACCTGCATGGTGAAGTCGCCAAAATCAAACTCTGCCCCCTGTGAAATGTCCAGCTCTATAGCTTCGGAGGAGGGGAGCGAGTGTAGGTCAGCTTCTGGCTTTCCGATGTATTGAACGTTAAATTCCCCAAACAGAGCCGAAGTGGAGAAAAGAGCGTGAACGTGGTCGGAAGGTATATACATAAACGCTATATCGTCCACTCCCATGCCACTGAGCGTTTCGCTCAAGTCCTCAGCTACGTAATAACTTGAAGGTACACCTAACAGGACGGCTGTTTTACCGTAAACTACCGCCGCAGTTGTCTCCCTCATCAGCACAGTAGCACTACCGCTACTCAAAACAGCAAAGCACACAGACGGCAGAAGTAGAGCAAAAACCATCGTCACGGTACCTGTCCGCACCGTCTTAGCGCTCGGTGTAAACAGCAAAAGTGCCACTAAAAGTAAGGTTGCCGCCACCAACCACAATATTTGAAAACGCTCTCTAAATGGTATGACAGCGAATGGTAGGTCGGAGAGCATTTCAGTAAAGTTTAGGATGGTTCGGGCGTTTCTTGCGGACAGTTCAAACATAAAATCAGCGACAAAAGGTATAATGTCTGCAGTTAAAACGCCTACCGCAGATGTGAGCATGGACGGAAACACAAACGGCACCGCCAGAGGGTTTGCAAGCAGTCCTGCAAGTGATATCTCGCCTGTATAAATTCCAAGTAACGGCGTACACATAATCTGCGCACCGGCTGTTGTGGAAATCGCTCCAAATATGCTTGCCAACAGCCCCTTACCTATCCACGCGGAAAACACAGGTGTGAGCATGATAATACCACCTGTAGCGAGGAATGTAAGCCCGAGGGACAGCGAAAACAGCGATGAAGGGGAGAACATCAACATCAAAAGCCCTGCAAAGGCGAGTGCGGACAGCCTATCCCCATCACGGTCAATGCACTCAGCAATGACACTGATAGTCAGCATAATAGCCGCCCTGATAACAGACAACCCAAAACCTGTGAGCAGAGCAAACAGGAAGGTCACCGCCAGTGTGACCGCTGCACGTAGTAGTCTGGGGAACTTTCTCATAAGTCCGCCGATAAACGCTACCACTATGCCGAGGTGCATGCCTGACACCACCACAATGTGAGTAAGTCCTGCACGGCGGAGATTTTCCCACGTTTCGTAGTCTACGTGACTGCTGTCGCCAATGAGCATGGCGGCGGCTACAGCGCCCTCCTCACCGCCTGCACCGTGGGTGACGGTGTCGGTGATATGTTCACGTAGGAGCACCATGCTGCCGATAAAACTCTTCTCGTTCAGGATAGCTAATGGCTCGTTTTCTGACAACACCACCGCAACTCCGTCAGCACGCTCGCCTATAGGCACAAACTCGTTAACAGTAAAGTTGCCTTCTATCGTGTCACCCGGAGTGTATTCGTATACACCGGTACTGACCAGCTCCACACTTCCTGTAAAATTGATGTTCTCGCCTGACAGTCTTGCCACTCCTTCATAGTTTGTGCTAGAGGCGGTGACTTTCTTGTCAGTGATTGTCAGACTACCATAAACAGTGCTACTTACAGAGTGACTCATAGGTAGTTCAAGCCAAGTTCGCACTCCGAGCGACAGAGCAAGCAGTATAAACGCTACGCTCAGATAGCTAAGCACAGATGACTTCACCCATATAGCCAAAGCCCCGATCACCAGAGCCAACATGAAAGGCAACAGCGGATCGGGGTTTATTGTGAACACGACTATCACAGCCGCAATAAAGCTTGCGAATAGCCATATCACATTTACATGGTCTACTTGCAATCGCAGTCGAGGCATGGGGCTACTCCTTGCCTTTAAAGAAGACAGGCAGCTCCTCCAGGAAAATTATGTCGTCACGCTTTGCTGCGTCACCCTCGGCGAGGACAGTCCCCATTGCGACAACATTACCACCCGCTATCCTTACAAGCTCGGAAAGTGCGGCGAGTGATTCTCCTGTGGAGATAACGTCGTCAACTATGTACACCTTTTTGCCGTTGATGTACTCCATGTCCACACGGTCAAGGTACAGTGTTTGTGTGGTGGTGGTGGTTATGGATTTTACAGGCACTGCCACAGGATCTTTCATATACAGTTTTGTGCTTTTCCTTGCAGGTATATACTTCTTACCCGACTGGCGAGACATCTCATACGCCAGCGGTATCCCCTTAGACTCGGCGGTGATGATAACGTCAAAGTCTCCCACACGCTCTTTCACACGCTTTAAAAGCTCAGTAGCGGTGGCGACTGTTATCTCCACGTCGGAGAACATAACAAAGCCGGCTATGGACAGTTCGTCGTTCACAGGGCATATCGGTAGGTTGCGCTTCAGTCCACAAATCTCGATAGGATACACGTTTTCCATATTTATGACCATTCCTTTCTGCATGTTTTGTGTGCTTTTTGTCACAATAGTATTTAATATCACAAAAAATGAGGCTGAGCCGAAAAACACAAAACTGCTGTTTGAAATTTTAATTTCAAACTTACACTTCACACGAGCACATCAAAACAGCTAATCACGTCTGCGTGCCCGTTCCTTTCCATTATATCTTTAAAACCACTTTTTTCTACACTTTAAAGCAACAACAGCATTACAAATAGTAATATCATCAATGATTACGCCCTAAAGTATCACAAAATTCAACGAGGGATAGCCACACATCATCTAACCGGGAGGCCAAGCGAGTTGTCTGCCTCCGAGTATATGCATATGCAGGTGTCCTACTGTCTGGCCGCCGTCCTCACCGTTGTTCACCACCAGCCTGAAACCACCCTTACAATGCTCAGCTGCAATGGTAGAAGCGGTCACAAAAAGATGACCCATCAATTCACTGTGATCGCTACTAAGTTCCGAAGCGGCGGAGATATGTTCTTTGGGTATCACAAGCAGGTGCACAGGAGCGGCCGGGTTTATATCCTTGAAGCATAGGACTTTGTCGTCCTCATATACCTTCTCGGAGGCAATTCCTCCCTTTGCAATTTCGCAGAATATACACATAGTTTTTCGTCCTTTCCTCTGTCATTCTAGGTGATAGGGGTATAATAAGCGTTAAGAGATAAGGGGCGAGTGTGAACCAGAGCCCATACCACCACATGTGAAAAGTCGGTGGCGTCAGGGTGTGCGGACATGGTAAGCCATGTCCCTACATTCTCGTTTTCGCTAGCCAATCTGCGTAGCGATAACATCTCCTGCCTTCGCCATAACTTCATCCACTTGGAATACGTTTGGTGTCCCACCCATTGCGCTGTCAGGACGACCACCGCCTGAACCGCCGCACATTGCTGTCAGCTCTTTTATCAGTTTTCCTGCATGTGCGCCTTTGTCCAGTGCCTTTTTACTGCAAGCGGCGAGTAGTGTTGCCTTCTCTCCTACGATGGATGAGAACACTCCTACAACCGCTTCGGGAGCGTCCTTGACACGGTCACCCAGAGTGCGCAGTCCGTCAGCTGTGGAGCCGTTTAGTGCGGCTGTGATTATCTTTACTCCGTTTACCTCGACTGCATCGGAGAATAGGTCCTTTATGCGCATAGAGGATATACGTTCGTTTAGTATCTCTATTGTGCGCTCCTGCTCTTTGACTGCGTTCATTACCGATGTCGCTTTGGTAACCACTTCACCGATAGGCGCTTTAAGAATACCTGCTGTCAGCTCAAGTTGTCTGCTCAGCTCATTGAGGTGTACCATGACATTTGCGCCTGTGATAGCTTCTATACGGCGCACACCTGCCGCTACGGACGACTCGCTCACTATCTTAAACAGACCTATGTGGGACGTGTTTGTAACATGTGTGCCGCCGCAGAGTTCTACACAGTGCTCGCCTGCGGAAACCACTCTTACTACATCAGAATACTTCTCGGAGAACAGCGCTATTGCGCCCTTTTCCTTAGCTTCCTCAATATGCATCTCGGTGGCGGTGACAGGTAATGCTGACAGTATCATTTCGTTTACTATCATTTCCACCTTTAGAAGTTCTTCACGTGTCACAGCGGACATATGCGTGAAGTCAAAGCGTAGCACGCTATTGTCCACATACGAGCCTGACTGGTGAACCTGTGAGCCGAGTACTTCACGCAGTGCATACTGTAATAGGTGGCAGGAGGTGTGGTTTCGCATGGTAGCGTTTCTTATGCTGTTTTTCACAGACGCTATTACCTTGTCCCCCACCGAAAGAGTACCGGCTGTGACTGTGCCGTAGTGTAGATAGTTGCCTGAAGCGTTCTTTTTAACATCCGCAACCATGAAAATACTACCGTCAATGCTGATTTCTCCGCTGTCCCCTACCTGACCGCCACCTTCAGCATAAAACGGGGTGCTATCCAGTACAAGTACCGCTTTTTGGCCTTCCTCGGCGACATTTGCGCCAACTCCGTCAGCAAGCATGCCGATAATCGTTGCCTCCGCTTCGGTTTTGTCATAACCGACAAACACCGTCTCCGCAATACCTGCCAGTGAGGACTCCTCCCAACCTTGCTGACCAAGGCTTGCACGTGCGGCTCTGGCACGCTCACGCTGTGCAGTCATAAGCGATGTAAACTCGTCCTCGTTGACAGAAAGTGAGCGTTCGGCAAGTATCTCCTTTGTTAGGTCAAGCGGAAAACCGAAGGTATCGTACAGTTTAAATACAAAGTCACCTTTGAGCATGGTCTGTGACGCAAATTGTGCGCTCTCACGGCGGTCTATTATCGAGTTGAGCAGTTCCATGCCCTGATGGAGGGTCTGTGAAAAACGCTCTTCCTCACTCTTTATCACTTTAACGATATAGTCCATATTCTCAGACAGGCTCTTGTCCCATGCACCGTCAATAACCTTGCCTACAAGTTTGTGTAGGAACGCACCCTTTATACCGAGTATCATACCGTGTCGTATCGCTCTGCGCATAAGGCGTCTTAGCACATAACCTCTGCCCTCGTTGTTAGGGGTGATGCCGTCGCCTATCATCATAACAGAACTGCGGATATGGTCGGTAACCACACGTAGGGACATATCAAGCTTGGGGTTGGCATTGTAGCTTATCCCTGCCATCTGTGCAACTTCGTCCAGTATAACACGGATGGTGTCCACTTCAAACAGGCTTTCCACGCCCTGCATCATACATGCCAGTCGCTCAAGCCCCATGCCTGTATCGATGTTTTTCTTCGCAAGCTCGCTGTAGTTGCCCTTGCCGTCTGAGCTAAACTGTGAGAAAACCAGGTTCCATATTTCAACATACCTGTCGCACTCACAGCCTGCCTTACAGTCAGGGTTGTCACAGCCAAACTGCTCGCCTCTGTCAAAGTAAATCTCGGTACAAGGTCCACAAGGGCCAACACCGATTTCCCAGTAGTTGTCCGCCTTGCCAAGCCTCACCATACGCTCGGGATTTATCCCAACCTGATTAACCCAGATATCAAACGTTTCATCGTCCTCCAGATACACCGAAACCCAAAGGCGTTCCTCCGGCATCTCCAGCACCTTTGTCAAATACTCCCACGCCCACGCAGTGACCTCACTCTTAAAGTAGTCACCGAACGAGAAGTTGCCGAGCATCTCGAAAAACGTGCCGTGGCGTGATGTGATACCGACATTCTCAATATCAAGCACACGCACACACTTTTGGCAGGTGGCTATACGTGGCGAGGGCGGGGTCGCCACACCTGTGAAGTAGTTTTTTAGTGGCGCCATACCTGAGTTTATCAGCAGTAGGCTGGGGTCGTCCTTAGGGATTAGCGAGGCACTGGGGAGTATCTTGTGCTCCTTGCTCTCAAAGAAGTCTAAGAAGCTCTGTCTAAGTTCGTTTAGACCTGTCCATTTCATAACGGTGACCGTCCTTTCAAGTATGCTCTAACATATGTTTTGTAGTTTATATCAAAACTGCCCTCGCCAACGTGACGAGAGCAGACAGCGTCGCATTTAAGGTGGATATTTTTCTTTACAAGTATAGCCTTTTCGGCGGAAAATGTCAACTGTTTATTCGTGTGGGGATGAGGAATTGTCATAGAATGTGCTAAGTGGAAAAGGGGTGGTTAGCAGGCCATACATAACCCGAGCACGCTTTACTCGACTATAGCTAACCTACACCTATGGAAGTGATGTGAAGCACTAAATCAAGCTGTGCGAGGTCGTGGGTTTTATGTTCATTAGGGGGCTGACAAGGAAAAACACGCAGTAATGATTGCTGTATTGCTAGGCTTTTGAAGAATCTCTAGGGTAAATATGCGCTTTAAATAGCTTGGGTCTTCTACTATAGCCCTTAGAGATTCTGGTACCGTCCGCCGGACGATAGCGAAATGAGCAAGGTCGCAGGGAGTGGCCGTGTCGGCGTGCGCGCCGACTAAGCACCTAAGTTCAGCCCCAAAAGGACTGAACTTAGGTGCTTTCTGCCCCTTGGGCAGACGGCCACTCCCTGCGACCTTGCTCATTTCGCTATCTACACCCCCGAGCGTAAAACGAAAATACACAGAAAAACCACCCTCGTCCCAGATCCAAACAACCACCCTTAAAGCACAAAAAACGAGCTGAAAAATCAGCCCGTTTTAATCAACAACAATACCGCCATCCACACTTTATTTTATACTGTCCGTTATCTGCTTTACAATGTCGTTCGCTCGCTTCGAGTCGTCTTTCGTCGGCTCGGCGTCACTATACCTTGCAGATATGTAGATATCACGAAGTTCCTCAAGTGGTTTTGCACCGAACAGCACATCGTTTTTGTTCTTGACATCCAAGCTGGTGTGGTGGACTTTGGGGGGCACTCCACGTTGTTTACATAGCTTTAGGAAACGCCTGTAATGGTAGCGGATTGCTTCCCGTGGGTTTCTTGGAGCGAAAAGACTCTCTGCCATCATGGCAGGGCGGGACATAATCCCGGACATCATTGTCCGCTTAGAACTTACGCCTGTAACGTCGCCTGAGGTGCGTTTGCTACGCAGTATAAGTCTGCTGAAAATGGCAAAAACGACAATAGCCGCTAAGATGATAAGCAAGCCTTCGAACACCACCGTAGGGCCGTCAGAGACAGGCACGAAATCTTGGTAAGAGCCACCGTCCACTATCTCAACTTCGGTAGGGGTAGTGGGGGGGATCTCTATGCCGAATCTTGTGAGTATCCACTCCCAGAAATCTTGAAAGAAAAACGCCACTCCCACCACTACATAAGCCGCCCCGAATAGTATGGGCATGATGAGGTACTGGTAGAAGGAGCTGATCAGCCACCACATAGCGTCCAGTGTGTACTGTGAACCTGCTATAACAAACAGCACAAGGCCACCCAGTATTGCACCTAGGTTCATCACCAGAAACTTTATCTGGGACACAATGGTGTCGCCATGCCTAAGTGAGCGTAGCAGATACACCATCGACACTAGGAATATAAGCACATAAGGTATGCAGTAGAGCGACAAAGCGTCATGCCACCAGACCACCAACCCAAACACAGGCATTATAAAGACAAGCTTTAGCGATGTCCTCACCTGATCTTTGAGTTCCAGTCTGTCCACTGTAAAACCACGCCTGTAGACGTTAAATACAACGTATATACATGGTAGGGTCAGCATAATGACAGTGACTAGGTTGTAGGCTAACAGGTATACGAGCGGTAGTGCAAGTAGCGGTATAAATCGCATCCACTGCGCTTTTTTGTCAAGAGCCACTGATAGCATAAACACCACCGAGTAGATGAGAAGTGCCATATAGCCGTTTATCGGGCTTTCAAACCCTACGGTGGCTGGCATTATGACAAACGTGAAGTAGAGGGAGATGTCACATATCATTTTGAGGGTAAGAAAAATCATCATACCGCTTCCTCCTCTACAGCTGTAATATCGCTGACAATCATGGTAGGCTCAGAACCTGTCCGTGAGCGCAGACGTATCAGTGCCTTATTAACCGTGTGGGGCAGTTCGGGGGTGATGATAATATGTATTCTGCCCTGTTCTGCTCGCATTGTGGCACGGTCAAGTGTCTGCTCAAACGTTTCTATGGCTCTATATGTAGCCCTGCCTAACAGTTCCAGTATTCCTATAAAGTGGTCAGCGCCCATGCCCTCGCCTATAAACGACTGCTGTCCCTGTCCCCCCGAAGTATCGGCGTTAGTAATAAAGCAGTACGGTACACCTGCGTTTTCCAGTCGCTCACAGACAGTACGTGCCATTGAGTAGATGTCCTCAAGCGCTTCGTTAACAATAAAGCCGTCAAAGTGGCAGTTTAGCACCACAGTCACGGTGAGGTCTAGCGTATAGTCAAAGTTCTTTACCATGAGGTCGCCCATTCTGGCGGTCTGCTTCCAGCTGATATTACGCATCGGCTCTTGACCGGTGTACTCACGAAAACCCAGCGTTAAAACCGGGTCTTCAAGTATAAAGCGATTTACCGAGACATCGCCCATAAAGTTGCCCAGCGTCTTGTCAAGCCCGGGGCTATCTGTAGCTTTCGGCGGTACGACAATCTCCTTCACCGAGGCAAAGCGTTTCTCCTGTTCGGAAAACCCTAGCAGGTCACCGCCTTGTAGGTATGCGCCGTGTATAAAATAACGTCCTCTCTTAGGGAGTGTGACGTTCACATTACGAACAAAACGCTGATACGGCATGAGATAGAGTGACCACACAAGCTCCTTGCCGAGCCTATGATTTTCCAGTACATGCCCCTCGCCGTAAACGTCAATCTCAAGCGGTAACAGCTCACGTACACGCAAAAACATAAGCGGCAACAGTTTGTGGTTCTCTATGACCGTTTCCAGTTCAAACTCTTCATCAATCTCCACAAGCGTCCTACTTGGCTTTGACGAAAACGCTATCCTATCAAGCGCATGATTTAAACTGTACTGCTCAAATATAGCCGCACAGATAACAATAACAATGAGAAGAACAATCAGAGATACCCCTCCTTTCTGATATTTAAGTGAAAAATGAATAGTGGATAGTGAATAGTGATGGTGTCGCTCTGCGGAGCGACGATTTAAAAGTAAAACTGAAAAGTTACCCGTACCAAAAATAAAAACCGTCACGAAGTGACCCTCAACTTTTCACTATTCATTTTTCGCTTTTCACCTATTTTGTGCTGTTCTCAAGCGGCACAGTTACCGAGTCAATGACTTCTAACAGGTCTTTATTCAGTTCCGACGCTCTAGCTATGGAGCTGGACATCAGTCTGTGACCCAGAACATAGCTTGCCACACGCTTTACATCTTCCGGTATCGCATAATCTCTGCCGGAGAACGCCGCTGTTACCTGTGTTGCTTTATAGAGCGCAAGCGCACCTCTGGTGGAGACACCCAGTGTAAAGCGGGGCTCGTTTCTGGTGGCTATGACGATATCCATTATGTAAGAGGCTACATCTTCGTCCACTTTTATGGCGGAGAAGCTGCGCTTTAAGTCCGCTGTTTCTTCGTGTGTTACAACAGCGTCTAATTCTTCAAGTAGGTGGGTGGACGGCGGTCTGCGTAGGACGCTTAGTTCTTCCTCTCTGTTCATGTAGCCGAGTGTCAGCTTCATAAAAAAGCGGTCAACCTGCGCTTCCGGCAGTGGAAAAGTACCGTAGTTCTCCAGTGGGTTCTGTGTCGCCATAACCATAAACGGCTCGCTTAGAGTGGTGGTGTTGCCGTCAACAGTTATCTGACGTTCTTCCATCGCTTCAAGTAGACTGGACTGGGTTCTGGGGGTAGCACGGTTGATTTCGTCGGCAAGTACTATATTGGAAAACAGGGGACCTGCTCTGAAAGTGAAGTCACCTGTCTTTTGATTGTAAAAGTTAATGCCTGTAAGGTCGGAGGGGAGCAGGTCGGGGGTGAACTGCACACGCTTAAAGTCACCGCCGATACTTTTGGCGAACGCTCTAAGCAGCATGGTCTTACCTGTGCCGGGGATATCCTCCAGTAGCACATGGCCCGAACAGACAAACGAGGTAAGCACCATCTGGATGGTCTCCTCTTTACCCACGATAATTTTCGATACATTTTCTACCACACGGTCACGGTAGCTAGCAAACTTCTGTATGTCCATATTGATATTCATTCCTTTCTGCATGTCTTGTGTGATTTTTGTAACATATTGTTTTTGATTTACAAAAACTGAGGCTGTGCCGAAGAACACAAAACTGCGTTTGAAAAATTATTTTCAAACTGCACACCTCTCATATTTCATAAGGTTAATTATATAACAGATGTGGGCAATAGTCAAGAATGTACAAGAATTAGGCGCATTGTCTTAGCTTTATTACATATATCACACAAATATAGCTGTGGTTTTGGTGCAAATAACATGGGTTTTTGAAACATGCATAAATTAACACTTAATAATTGTAATAAATGTACAAAAAACCGAGCTTTCTACAATTGCTCTCTTACGTAGTTGACTAAAACAGCGTTTACAACTATAATTAAGACTGTACAAGTGCATAGCACTCAAAGTGAAAAATGAACAGTCGATATTCCAAGATAGGTGTTTGTGAAAATAGTAAAGATAATTAACTATAACATTAAACATCGCTCTGGGCGCTAACTTTTTACTTTTCATTTTTTACTTTTTACTTATATCAAAGGAGGGATTTGTTTGAGTAGAAAGATAGCAGTTTCCTATAAAGGTCTTAACGACGAGGGCAATCGTGATCTTGCCGAGTACTGTAAAAAGCTCGGTTATGACATGGTCGTAGTGCAAAATCCTGACGATTACAGAGGGTGTGAGATAATTTTCGGTTCACCGCCGATAGCTCTCCTCCCCGAACTCACAGAGCTAAAGTGGCTTCAGACAGGCTCGGCAGGCGTGGACTCCTACTGCGCCGCAGGGGTACTGCGTGACGATATACTGTTCACAAACGCTTCGGGCGGTTATGGTATTGGCATATCGGAACACCTCATCATGCACCTTCTCATGCTCAAAAAGCGTGCGTTTCAGTACATGGAACAACAGCAGCGTGGAGTGTGGGAGAATGCAGGTAAGGTTACAGGGATAAACGGTAGTAAGGTCACTGTTATAGGACTGGGTGACCTAGGTGGTGAGTTTGCAAAACGCCTCCATGCACTGGGGGCGGAAGTTACCGCCGTTAAGCGTACAGCTACTGACAAACCCGACTATATACATAAACTGTACACAACGGAAGATTTGGAAAAGGCTCTGCCCGACGCTGACGCAGTTGCGCTATGCCTGCCCAATACACCGTCCACCGCCAACATACTAAGCAGAGAGCGGCTTAATATGCTTAAAAAGGGCGCTATAGTACTCAATGTCGGCAGAGGGACAGCCCTTGATCAAGACGCACTGATTGAACTGCTAAACAGTGGTCATCTCGGTGGTGCAGGGCTTGACGTTGTTAAGCCCGAACCACTACCGCAGGGGCATCCGCTGTGGACAGCGAAGAACGTCATAATTTCGCCCCACGTTTCAGGCGGTTTTACTCTTGACCTCACAGTTAAGCGCATAGCTGACCTGTTTAAGAGCAACCTTGAACTGTACACCGAGGGCAAGCCGTTCCCACGAGTGGTTAATAGGAAAGAGTTTTA
>CAYJIK010000021.1:23355-31105 GCA_964370205.1 uncultured Oscillospiraceae bacterium
AAATTTATATAAGGAGTGTTTACTATGCCACTGGATTCAAAAAAGCTACTTGCTGATTTGTGCGCAGCGCACGGCCCTTCAGGCTTTGAGGACGAGGTTGTAGAGCTTGCAAAAACCTACATAGCTGACGCCACCACCGAGGAAAACAACATACGCAATCTGTATATCTACCCAAACATCAACAAAGGTGACCGCCCTGTTGTTATGCTTGACGGCCACTCGGACGAACTCGGATTTATCGTCCAGAGTATTCGCCCTAATGGTGCTATAAACTTTCTACCGCTCGGCGGATGGGTGCCCGGTGTTGTGCTTGGCGGTCTTGTGCGTGTCCGCAACAGTGAGGGCAAGTATATAAACGGCGTTATCGGCGCAAAACCACCCCACTTTATGACTGAAGCGGAGAGAGGCAAGCAACTTTCTATCTCTGACATGATTATAGATATCGGCGCAACAAGCAAGAAGGAAGTCGAAGAACACTACAAGATCGAACTCGGCGCACCTGTTGTACCGCATGTGCCCACCGAGGTTAGAGAGGACACAGGGGTTATTTTGACAAAATCGTTGGATAACCGTCTCGGCTGTGCTGCTGTAATAGACACCCTCGACCGTGTACGTGGGAAAGAGCTTGCTGTTGACGTAGTTGGTAGCCTTAGCAGTCAGGAAGAAACAGGCGGTAGGGGTATACGCTCCTCTGTCACACGTAATAAACCTGACATCATCATCGTGTTTGAAGGTACACCGTCCGACGATATATTTGTCCCGGACGCTTACGCACAGGGTCAGATGGGCAAGGGCGCACAAATCCGCCACTTTGACCGCAGTATGATAGCGAACCCAAGGCTGATGAAGTTCGCTAAGGACCTTGCTAAGAAGCATGGCATCAAAATACAGGAAGCTGTCCGCTCAGGCGGCGGAACAAACGCAGGACATGCGCATGTTATGGAACTGGGCATACCGTGTATAGTCATCGGCGCACCTGTGCGTTACGCTCACTCCTACCAGTGCATATCGTCACTTGAGGACTACGAGAGCTGTGTACAGCTGGCACTAGCGATAATCGAGGAGATAACCCCCGAAATTATAGCGTCACTGTAAGATAAAGAATAATACATAACAATAGTGCGTGGGCGGACTATCTCGTCCGACCACGCACTATCTGTTTGGAGGAAAACTGTGAACTCTACTACAGGTAAAAAGCTGATTATAAGCGGTGTCACCGACCTTGACCTGGCGTCCACCCTTGACTGCGGTCAGGCGTTTCGCTGGATAGAACAGGAGGACGGTAGCTTTAGCGGTGTGGCTTGGGACAGAGCGGTGAATGTCAAGCTGGACGGTGGGACGCTGACTATAGAAGGTGCTGACGAAAGCGACTTAGCATACTTTCGAAACTACTTTGACCTCGACACCGACTACAGCAAAATAAAGGACATACTGTCCGCCCATCCCTCGCTGAAAACTGCGATAGACTACGCCCCCGGTATCCGCATACTGCGCCAAAACAACTGGGAAGCGCTGTCCACTTTTATCATAACGCAGAACAACAACATCAAGCGGATAAAGGGGATAGTGGAGCGGCTATGCACCGAACTTGGTGAACCACTGGGGAACGGCAAACACGCCTACCCGACAATAGAGCGACTAAACTCCGCCACCCTCGCCGACCTTGAACCGCTCAGAGCAGGCTTTAGGGCACGTTACCTGCTGGACTGCGCCAAGAAGGTGTCGACAGGTACAGTCGATTTGGACGTTATACCAAAACTCGGCACAGAAGCGGCACGAGCAGTGTTGATGACGATACTGGGTGTAGGGGAGAAGGTTGCGGACTGTGCGCTACTGTTTGGGTTTTACCGCATAGAGTACTGCCCGATGGACGTATGGATGAAGCGTGTCATGGCGGAGATGTTGCCGGACGGCTTCCCCGACTATGCGTTACCCTATGCAGGAATTGCACAGCAGTATCTGTTTCATTATGCTAGGGGGAATTTGTAGAGCGGAAGTGTAGCCCCCCACAGCAAAAACACCCCACCCCCCCATAGAACATCTACCATTTCCCCCGCCCACCCGCCGCCTCGCCGCCTGACCGCCCCACCGCCACCCAACCCCAAAGCACATCGGCGGTCATCCGACGAGCCACCCCTGCGCCCTCCCCACATCCACAGAAAGGAGTGCCAAATGATAGACATTTGTTTTAACGACTCTGCCGCAGGTCTGCTACTTCACTCGGGACTTGCCGTCAGGGAAAACTTGCATAGCGTGTCCTTTGACCTTTCGGTAGGCGATATACTGTCACCAATCGTTAGCGGTGACTGCCCACAGCGACAGTCGTCATACGAGTGGCTTTCTGCTGACCCGTGGGGCGAGCTCGGTGACAGGGCAGCGCAGTTTGAGCAGTTTTGGTGCAGTGTCCTGACCGCTACCGAACGTGTGAAAGAACTTGCTAAAGTAGGCACTCCACTCCGTATGTGGGTGGACAGTACACCGCAGTGTATGTGCAACTTTTACTATATAACAAGCCTTCTTGATGGTGTTCGTTGTGATATCACTGTAGTAAAGCTAGCTGACATCATCGAGGATAGCGAGAACGGTACAAAGATAAGCTATAAAGGATGGGGAGAAGTGTCGCCCGATAAATTTAACGAGTACCGGCGATACTCTGCACCGTTCACTGCTCACGAAAGAGCGGCTGTCTCGGAGAAGTGGCGGACACTTACTGTAGAAAACGCTCATCTGCGAGCAGTCCAAAACGGAGAGATAGTGAGTGCCCCTCTTGACTATTACGACGATATCATACGGAGTGAATACCCTTCGGAAAGCTGTAAAGTCGCATATCTAATCGGCACAGTCCTTGGGGGGCACGCACTGCCTATTCATGATAGCTTTATAGCCGGACGTATACGCCACTTGATTGACAAAGGCGAGCTGACTATCACACAGACGGACGAGAAGCGGTTTTACAATGCAGAGATAGCGATTAATTGTTAGACACTTAATTATTTACGCCATACACATATACTTTTTATTGACATATACCTATAAAAGTCGTATGATTAAACAGTAATCTAAAACAAAGGAGAGTAAAGCTAATGCAAATGATAGAGTTATTCAAAGGCGTGAACGTTTCACGTTTTGGGCTTGGCTGTATGCGTCTGCCTAAAACCACAGATGCAGAGGGCAAGGAAATTGTTGACGAAGCAGCGGCTATAGAGATGATAAGATATGCCATTGACAACGGGGTGAACTATATTGACACCGCATATGTCTACGGCAACAGTGAGGAAATTGTCGGTAAGGCGCTTAAGGACGGATACCGTGAGAAAGTTGTACTTGCGACAAAGCTACCTGTAAGCAGCTGTAAGAGCAAAGAGGATCTACAGAAGTATCTTGACGAGGAACTGGCACGCCTACAGACAGACTACATCGACGTATATTTCCTCCACAACCTCCACAAAACCGCCTGGGCAAAGGTGCTTGAGTATGATGCGTTCGCTTTCATGCAGGACCTAAAAGCAAAGGGCATCATTAAGTATATCGCTGTGTCGCTACATGAGAAGTTTGATCACTTTAAAGAGGTGCTGGACGCATACCCATGGGATCTATCCATGCTACAGTACAGCTATTACTATCGCCACACTCAGGCAGGCGAAGAGGGCGTTAAGTACGCTAAGGAAAAGGGCATCCCAATGGTTATCATGGAGCCACTGCACGGCGGTATGCTTGCTAACGAAATGCCAAAGGCTGTCGCTGACGCTTTCGGTGACTTCGGCAAAGGCATGTCCAACGCTAAGAAGTCGTTTATGTGGCTGTATGACCAGCCGGAGGTAACGCTTGTTATAAGCGGATGTTCCGCACTTGAGCAGGTTAAAGAGAATATCGAGATATTCTCCGAGGCTAAGACAGGTGTTCTGACAGACGCTGATAAGGAAGCGTTTGAGAGAGCGAGACTTGCGTGGGAGTCACTTGTAAATGTAAACTGTACAGCTTGTGGTTACTGTATGCCATGTCCCGGCGGTGTAGATATCCCCACTGTGTTCCACGTCTACAACGAACTCGCTAAGACAGACCATCAGAAGTGGCTGTACGCTCTAATGTGCGAAGGCCCGGGGAAAGATGCGTCTAAGTGCATAGAATGTGGCATGTGCGAACCTAAATGCCCTCAGTTTATCCCGATTATCGAGAAGCTGAAGGAAGCACACAAGGCTTTTAAGGGGTAAGGATATCTTACGGAATTAGGGTTTCTGAATAGTTTTAACAATTATAGAAAACTCACCCGACAACCTTTGTTGTCGGGTGAGTTTGTTTCGCCAAAAAGATGAACCGAAAGTTACTGTAAAGGCTAAACGGTAAAATGTAGGGACACGGCTCGCTGTGTCCGTTTTAATCGGTTATATCAAATGAAAATGAAGAGTGGGTAATAATACCACTTAGAGGCGGTCTCCGGACGGCAGCGGAACAGGCACAGTCGGGGCAGAAGCCATGTCGGCGCTTAGCGCCGACTAACAAAGCTAAACTCAGCCCGAAAGGCTGAGTTTAGCTTTGTTTATTCCCTTTGGGAATATGGCTTCTGCCCCGACTGTGCCTGTTCCGCTACCTAAAAAGCAAGAGCACAACGTCAGACACAGCTAAAAACATTTGCGTCTATTGCTGAAAGAAAGGGACATATCACTGTCCATACGAACACACTTACAAAAGCAAGCCCTCGCTACTTACACACCGGTACCCCTGTGAGCATCCTATAAAGCGTTGCTCTCGTACGGCACCTGACCGCTCTTGCAATTAAGTGACACTACTTAATCTAACAACTTTCCTCGGAGATAATCCCAGCTTGTAAAACCGCCCACACTACTGTCGATAGATCGCTTGTAGTCCTCCGCCACATCCTCAATGTCGGGGAATTCTTCCATAAAATCGAAGTCGGCTTTGGTGGCGAAGATATCTTCGTAGAGCATTTTGACTTGCTTTAGGAGATTTTGAGGGTTGTGTAGGTCGGTTTTGGGGAGAAAAACAGTGATCTCGTATAGTTTTGGCTCGGATGGGTGTATGTCGTAGATAGTTTTGTTTTCGTCTTCTAGCACGCTGTAGCAGTCGTCATGGCCTAGGTTTTTGTCTTTGTAGTAGAGCTTGGCTATGAAGTAGCCCTGTTTTCCCTCAATGAGTTTCCTACAGTACGTTTTAAGTCGCACTGCCTCGAGGTCAGTCAGCCTTTCGTCCTTGACGTAGATATCGGCATTATCGACTGTGTAAATGGTGAAGGCACACTCGGGGTTGTCCCTGTCTTGGTCGTCGTATATCCGAACATGCACATCGTCATCGTCTTTGTTGTCAAACCTGTACGCTTTAAACCAGTAAAAGAAGTTTGCAATTTCGATTAGCTTCATAAAACACTACCTTTCTATAGTGCGAAATTCGTAACAAGATACGGAAGGCTACAGGTTCTCTTTCGCTTCCTCACGTGTGATGATCTTTCGGAACCGGAACTCCTCCTCACCCATACCAAGCTCTAAAAAGAGCTTTTTTAGGCAAGCTATCAGGCTGTCCATCGAGTTTATAAACACTTCGTTTACATATACATCTGCGTAAATTGGTCGTTGCTGTGGCGCGCGAAGTTCTAATATTGACCTGCCTGTACCCCTTAGTGAATTGCATGTGTCGATGTCGGGGTTGTAGTCAGTGAAGCTGAGGGATTGAATAAAACAGTAGATTTCACCGCTTGATAATTTGTCGTAGTATGCTTCCAACTCTTTGCATTCGGCAATGGTTTGGTGGTAGTGTTCTATCATCATTTCGTTAGTTTCTCGCTCTGTTTCGTCACCGTACAGCTTTTGATTTGACCACTCGGTTTCGAAGTCTATATAATCACGTAGATTCCCTACTGTCCCTATATCAAAGCCGAAAAAGGTTTGCTTGCCTTCTTTGTCGTCTGTAATCCAAACTTCAACAGCCTTCTCCGGAACACCTTCAAAGCCATAGTGCGCCCACCAGAAATCTAGATGATATACGTTTAAATACTTCATATGCTCTCCTTATAGTATCACATCGTAACCGTTAAACGCCTAAATATAAACTTACCCGATTGCTCCATATCCCCAAACACATCAAACTCGCATACTTCTTCTATGTCGCTTGGCATTATTTCGTCTATGCTAACTGTGCCACTTTTTACGGTGTAGTCATCATCGTCGTTTTGCCATATTGTCCACAGTTCAATGCTGTCTGTGTGCTGTAAAATTTCTTTAATATACTCTATAACACTTGCACCTCTGCCGTCGGTGTAGTAAACCCATTCGATGTACACGCCGTACTTTTTAGTGGTGTACCGTTCTGCCTCGTCAGTCTGCCACAGGGCAAAGTTGTCGTCTGCATCACCGTCAAACGGAGGTTTGCCTTCTTCATACACAACGTCAAAATCGCAGAGCAGTATTGCTTTAGGCTCGTCACGGTCTATGTCATCGGGGAGCATGGTAAAGTCTATGTCCACACCTATTGCAAGCGCTTCGTTTATCGATAGGAATGACATGTGTGGGTTTTCTTTTGCTTTTAGCGGTATATCAGCGGCGATAAAGGTCATTAGGCTCATTGGAATCTTCCTTTCTTGTCTGGGGTGGGGATGAAGAGATGGCTCGGTTCGGTCAAGGCCGAACCCTACAATTAAGCGATAATATAGCCTAGAAAAAACAACAAGGGACGACCGAAAGGGTCGCCCCTATATAGAGAGTTTAGTTATGCTTAAAGAACTCCCTGTACGCTCTCACTGTCATGTAGACATCAGCCTTGGACACCACCTCGTAAGGTGCGTGCATGGACAGTACAGGTACACCGACATCAAGGACATCCATGTTGCGGTTTGCTAGGATGTATGCTATAGTACCGCCGCCGCCTTGGTCTACCTTGCCCAGCTCACCTGTCTGCCAGACTACGCCGTTATCGCTGAATATCTTGCGGATATGTCCCACAAACTCGGCAGTTGCGTCGTTTGTACCGCTCTTTCCTCTGCTACCTGTGTACTTGACTATTGTAGCACCCTTGCCCATGTAAGCCACGTTTCTAGACTCTGTCACTGACGGATAAGTCGGGTCAAACGCTACGGAAACATCCCCTGACAGCATAGCACTCGCGGACAGCATTCGGTTAACATCGACAGTAGAGCAGTCGCCTTTTTGCAGTGCAACCATCTCGGTGAGTGTGTTTACAAAGTAGGCGGAGTGCATACCTGTATTACCCATGCTACCCACTTCTTCCTTGTCCACAAACAGCGCTATAGCGGTCTTCTTGCAGCTCTCCACTTCAAACAGCGCCTTCATGGAGGTGTATGCGCACACACGGTCGTCATGTCCGTAAGCAGCTACCAGACTGCGGTCAAAGCCGATGTCACGTGCAGGGCCTGACGGTACCAGTTGTAGGTCTGCTGAGATGAAATCTTCTTCGCACATTCCGTACTTTTCGTTAAGTAGCTGTAGAATGTTCTGCTTTACACGCTTACCTGCGTCCTTGTCGTCGCACGGTGTAGAGCCGACTATTACGTTGAGTGCTTCGCCCACTATGCCTTCGCCGAGGGTCTTTTTATTCTGGTCTGCCGCCAGATGTGGCAGTAGGTCGGTTATGTAGAAGGCAGGGTCATTCGGTGCGTCGCCTATGTTTATGCTTATCTTGCTACCATCTTTTAGCACTACGACACCGCACAGTGTCAGCGGAAGCGCCACCCACTGGTACTTTCTGATGCCGCCGTAGTAGTGTGTTTTAAAGAGGGCGAAAC